>CAYSSG010000001.1:0-3448 GCA_964433635.1 uncultured Atribacterota bacterium
GTGTCAGAAGAACCGTCCCCATGACAGTGGGTTACAGAGTAGAAAAGGAGGGAATACCTTGCTCAGCATTGAATTACTCTATTTTCTGGTGATGGTAGGTGTTTTTGCCGTCAGTTGCTTTAAGTTCAAGCTGCCGGTAGGGGTTGCTATGGCTATCTCTGCCATTGCAGGCAGCCTGATAGCAGGCTTTGGAGTACCTGTACGCCACCTGGTGGAAGGTGGATTTAATTATATCAACACGATTCTGGTTATAGCGACAGCAATGATCTTTATGAAGGTTATCCAATTCAACGGAATGATGGATACCGTAACCCGATGGCTCATTGAAAAGTATCATTCCAAGCCTGCATTGCTGATTTTGGGTCTATCTTTTATCGTTGTTTTCCCGGGAATGATTACCGGCTCTTCAACGGCCGCCGTATTGACTGCCGGTGTGCTGGTTTCACCGGTTTTGATTTATATGGGTTTTCCCAGGGAAATAACGGCTGCTATTGTAGCAATGGCTGCCGTTTTTGGTGAAGCTGCTCCGCCGATCAATGTCAATGCCTTGATTATCGGAGGAGGAATTGATTTGCCATATATAGGCTTTACCATGCCTTTATTACTGATAACCGTACCCCTGATTATTCTTACCAGTCTTTTTTTAGGCAGGAAGTACCTTAAAGCATTTAACTACGAAAAGATGAAGGACAGCCTGCCGGCTTCCTATCTTTCTGAGTTTGGAATACGCTTATTTTTACCGATTATTATCTTATTGGCTCTGATGCTGAGAGATACTTTTTTCCCAGAATTATTCCCCTCACTGGGGATGCCTGTCTATTTTCTGATTGCTGCAATTGTGGGAATTTTTTCCGGTAAAAAGTTTAATTTTATACAAATTTCACAGGAAGCAATCCATGATGCCTTACCCGTTTTAGGAATTTTGGTCGGTGTCGGTATGTTTATTCAGATCATGACCCTTACCGGTGTCAGGGGCTATATTGTCATTAACTGCCTGAGCCTGCCAACCTATTTATTGTATTTGGGAATTGCTGTCAGCATGCCTCTTTTCGGAGCGGTTTCAGCCTATGGTTCCGCCTCTGTGTTAGGGGTACCTTTTGCCCTGGCTTTACTGAACAGCGACACCATCGTAACTGTATCGGCATTGTCCCAGTTAGCAGCTTTGGGAGATTTAATGCCGCCTACGGCTCTGGCAGGAATATTTGCCGCACAGGTCGTTGGCGAGAAGAATTATTTTAAGGTTTTAAAGCATTGTATTTTACCGGCTATTATTACAGCGATATGGTGTATTATTGTGATTATTTTCGCTAATTCAATAGCGAACATGTTATCATAAGATCATTTTAAGGATTAAAAAAGGAAGTACAGGATATGCTTACTTTAATTTATCGCCTGATTATTGTATTTGTCACAATATTAGTGATACGGGATATGTTCCAGGAAGAGGATGGCTGGAACCAGCTTACCGGTTCCATGGTTATTGTTCCGTTTATTTTAAGATTATTGATGATAAAATAATCGTATCTTAAAAAGTATATTTATTGACAAAGGTGAGGATTGACTAAATGAAGAAAAATCACAAAATGGCTATCGGTTTATTGGTTGCAGCTGCTGTTATTGCAGTTGTTTCCGGGATTCAGTTTGTTGACCAGTGGAAACCTGATGTGATTGTTCCAGGTCCGGGGGTTACAAAAACAGCAACACTGAGCGATTATTTTCCTGAGCTGAAAGGGGAATACAGTGATACGCCGGTATATTTTCTGGAAAGTAACAATCCGGGAGGAACCGTATTTATTCTGGGAGGTACCCATCCCAATGAACCTTCCTCCATGCTTACCGCGGTGCTGTTAATAGAGAATACCGTTATGACCCAGGGAAGAATGATTATTGTTCCCCAGGCAAACCTCAGCGGTTTTTCCCATAATGATCCCCAGGAGGGTTCTCCCCGGTCTATTCATTTTAATACTGCTGAAGGCATCAGGGAGTTCAGATATGGCTCCCGGGCAACGAACCCCATTCATCAATGGCCGGATCCGGACATCTATATCAACCAATTCGGGCAGGCGCTGTCAGGTTCCGATAATCGGAATCTGAACCGGGGATATCCCGGCAATCCGGATGGAAACTATACCGAAAAAATCTGTTACGGTATCATGGAGCTTATCCGTCAGGAGGCATGTGATTTATCTATTGACCTGCATGAAGCTTCTCCGGAATATCCGGTCATCAATGCCATTGTAGCCCATGAGAATGCCGCTGATATGGCCAGTATGGCGATCCTTGATCTGCAGATGGAAAATCTGGAATATAATCTGGAAATCTCACCCCCTTCTTTTCGGGGATTAACCCACAGGGAGTGGGGAGATTACAGTGATACGCTGGCGATATTGATGGAGTCAGCAAATGCCAGCCAGGGACGGCTGAGAGGCAGAACCGATGAAGAGCTGGTCTTGACCGGAAAGGATAAAATGTATGTCAAGGCAGCCGAACTGGGAAGACTCTATGTCCCCTATGATGAAAACGGCCATCCCATTGAGGAGAGGGTGGGAAGACATATCGTTGCTGTCAGAAGCCTGGTAAATAATTTGAATTTTTTATTTCCTGATAAGATGGTAGATTATCAGGGCGATCCTGGATATCATGAATTACTGGAAAATGGCTACGGGAATTACCTCTTAGCGGTAAAATGAGAAAAAAATAATGGGTGTAATTTTTTCATTTTACACCCATTATTTCTGTTCTCGATTAATTCATTCTACTGGTCTACTAACTGTTCTGCAATATAAGCTTTAACCAATTCCCCGGTATCAACAATTTTTTCAACCACTTCCATCTTGATTTCTTTTTCCCTGCTTATATTGGTGAAGTAGCCGTCCATATCGCCTGATTTCACAATAATCAGGTGATCGGCATAAGGAACGATTTCATCCAGAAAGGCATCTGAAAGCGCACCCCTTCTTGCTTCCCCTCCGACATGCATCACCAGCAATTTCACTTGCTGGGCCTGGATTTCCTGGAGAAGTAACTTCGTTCTGGCGATTTCATCTTCCTGATTAATCCCTGCTGCACCCAGACCTTTGGAACTGCCGCCTACCACAGCGATGATAATCTTATAATCTTTGATCATCTCCGGTTTTGCAAGCTGATCGTATACCATTTCAATTTCATGCCTGGTTGCCAGAACATTAATCATTCTTGCATCGGCACTCTGTCCGATCGAGGTTATCAAAATATCTGATGATTCGGCAGCCAGCGATGGTGCAGTTGCCAGTGTTATAAAAAGCATAACAAGCAGACAATACTTTAAAAGATGCTGAGTAATTTTCAATGATTTCCTCCTTTAATAATAGTTACTTTTAATCTGTATACTTCACACCTTCAACTACCACTATTGTAACATAAAACAGGCAGGAGATAAAATCATTTTTAGTGTAAAAGGATGGCAATG
>CAYSSG010000001.1:3548-14156 GCA_964433635.1 uncultured Atribacterota bacterium
GTAACATAAAACAGGCAGGAGATAAAATCATTTTTAGTGTAAAAGGATGGCAATGTTTTTTGCGACTTATAAGAAATATTTTTCCAGCAGGGAAGCCCAGTGACCGTAAAGATCCTGGTATTTTTTTTGTAACTGCTCATCAGGAGAACTAATTTGATCCGCTGCAAGCCCGACAAAAGCCTCTTCCAGTGTCTGATATATCTGAGCTCCCACGCCGGCACCTCTTGCAGCACCCTGAGAGCCGTCGGTTTCATAAAGTTCCAGCCGCGTTCCGGTTACTGAAGAGAAAATCTCCCGGAATAATGCACTGGAAAACTGATTTGTCTTTCCGGCTTTAACGGTGGATATTTCCAGACCCATCTCTTTCATGATCTCAAGGCCATATTTCATGGCAAAGACAATACCTTCCATGGCTGATCTGAGAAGGTGCCTCTGGTCATGCATATTAAAATTCAATCTTTGAATAGATGCACCAATATTCCGGTTTTCTAATGTTCTTTCTGCCCCGTTACCGAAGGGAAAGATCAGCAATCCCTCTGAACCGGGAGGTGATTGGCCGGCTAACCGGTCCATCTGCTTATATTTCATCATTTCAGGACCGACCGTTAAGATCTTATTTTTAAACCAGCTGTACAGGATTCCACAGCCATTAATGCACAGAATTACCCCGTAACTGGGGTGATTTTGGAGATGATTAACGTGAAGGAAGGTATTCACACGGGATTTCCGGTCATAGGCTGGTTTATCAATGATACCATAGATGACTCCGGAGGTCCCGGCAGTTGCTGCTGCTTCTCCGGAATGAAGCACATTCAGGGAAAAGGCATTATTAGGCTGATCACCTGCCCGGTAGGCTACCGGTATTCCTTTCGGTAAATTCAATTCCTTTGCTGCCTGGGATGTGAGCTCACCCTGGATGGAAAAGGTTGGAAGAATTTCGGGAATGATATCAGGAGAAATACCATAATAATCAAGGATCACCTCGGCAAGCTGATGATGCCGAAAGTCCCACATGATTCCTTCAGACAAGCCGGATGATGTGGTATATGCCGTTCCGGTCATCTTCATGGCGATAAAGTCACCCGGTAGCATTGCCTTATGGATATTGTGATAGTTTTCCGGTTCATTAATCATGACCCATTTCAATTTGGAAGCAGTAAAGTTACCCGGTGAATTGAGCAGGGTATTCAGGCAGACCTCTTCACCGATGGATAAAAAGGCTTCCTGTCCAATGTCCACTGCCCGGCTGTCACACCAGATAATCGCAGGACGAATCACCCGATCATTTTTGTCGATGATGACCAGTCCATGCATCTGGTAAGAAAGACCGATTGCCTTGATTCCTGAAGTATCAACCCGAGACCGGGATAACATTCGGGCTGTTGATAACTGAACATGCTTCCACCATACTTCGGGATCCTGTTCCGCCCATCCGGGGCGAGGTGTGTGAATGCACAATTCCTGTTCGGGGGAGATAGCTGAAGCTATCAGCTGGCCGGTATCTGAATCTATCAGACTGGATTTGATGGAAGAACTCCCTATATCATATCCTAAAAGATATGCCATTTTTTGCCTTCCTTGTTTAGGTTTGTTTCAAAAAGCATGATCGTGAAGTGATAAATATTCTATTCCAAATCTTCTTTTGCATGAAGAAGAGATAGGATTACTTCGGCATGATTGCATTATTGTAATTAATAAAATTATAGTATAAGTGACCTGATTGTTCAATTTTTTCCACATTCTGCCGAGATTTTTCAGTATAATCTTTTCTGACTGCCTTTTACTATACTTTACAGCTATAAACTGATATAATAATTGAGAAAATGTTTCTTATATTTACAGGAGGTAAATATTGATGGATATCTTTGAAATGTTATCGGGTCTTACCGGTGACGAGAAAGTTTTAAAAGAATTAACTCAATCAGTTAAGGCTGAGCCGAAAAAGGTAGAGAAGGC
Source organism: uncultured Atribacterota bacterium (assembly GCA_964433635.1). Classification (GTDB taxonomy): domain Bacteria; phylum Atribacterota; class Phoenicimicrobiia; order Phoenicimicrobiales; family Stramentimicrobiaceae; genus CAYSSG01. The sequence goes on from CAYSSG010000001.1 coordinate 5,505, forward strand.
AGTGCAGCTCGGAATTCCCATGCTCATGGAGGCCTTAAATCGTAATGCGAAAACACCTCAGGGAGCTCAATCGCTGGCTAAGGCTCTGGAACAGCATCAGGATGACAAGATTGATGACCTGACCGGATTCTTCCGCAAAGTGGATACCCAGGACGGATCGAAAATGTTAAAGCATATCTTTTCCAATCAGAACCAGGCAGTTCAGCAGAACCTTTCCCAGAAAACCGGTCTCAAACAAGACCAGGTTGGTTCACTTTTGTCTACGCTTGCCCCTTTATTGATGGGAGCAATGGGCAATCAGAAGAAGGCACAGAATCTGGATGCTGGCAGCATATCCAATTTAACCTCTTCTCTGACACAGAACTTACAGAAGCTGGGCGGTGGGGATATTTTTTCCATGGCTACACAATTATTGGATTCAGGCAAAGATCAGGCTAAAAGCGGAGGAATGGATTTCCTGCAGATCTTCAAAAGCCTGACCGGTGATCAGAAGGTTTTGCAACAACTGACCCAATCGGTCGATGCTGAGCCGAAAAAGGTAGAGAAGGCAGTGCAGCTCGGAATTCCCATGCTCATGGAGGCCTTAAATCGTAATGCGAAAACACCTCAGGGAGCTCAATCGCTGGCTAAGGCTCTGGAACAGCATCAGGATGACAAGATTGATGACCTGACCGGATTCTTCCGCAAAGTGGATACCCAGGACGGATCGAAAATGTTAAAGCATATCTTTGCCAATCAGAACCAGGCAGTTCAGCAGAACCTTTCCCAGACAACCGGTCTCAAACCGAGTCAGACTGGTTCACTTTTATCAAATTTAGCTCCGCTGGTATTGGGATTATTGGGCAATCAGAAGAAGGCACAGAATCTGGATGCCAATGGCATATCCAATCTGACCTCTTTACTGTCTCAAAACATGAAACAGATGGATGGCGGGAGTCTATTTTCTCTGGCAACCAAGTTATTGGATACCAATAAAAGCGGAAGCATCTTTGATGAAATATTAGGGTTTCTTTTTAAGCGCAAATAAAAATTTTTTTAGCCAGACACAGCATTTTAAGACTGAAGTGAGTATTTGTTCATAAATTGCGGCATATTTATTAAAATAATAAGGGATTAAAAATGGATTATAATATTTCTTTATATGAAAAGTTAGGTTTGTTTTATCTGGGAAAAGAAGTTGATCCGAAGACCTTCCAAGTAACAGACAATCTTTTTCTCTATAAATCTAAGGATTTTACGACTCATGCAGTGATTATCGGTATGACCGGCAGTGGGAAAACCGGCTTGGGAATCGCCATGATTGAAGAGGCAGCCATCGATAAGGTACCATCCATTATTATCGATCCCAAAGGCGATATGGGTAATCTTCTTTTATCATTCCCGGGTTTAAAGGTGGAAGATTTTCGAAATTGGATTGATCCGGCTGAGGCTGAAGGAAAGGGAATGGACCCGGATGTATATGCAGGGGAGACGGCAAAGAACTGGGAGGAAGGGCTGAGAAGTTTTTACCAGGATAAGAATAGAATTACACTTTTCAGGGAAAGTGCTGATTTTACCATCTATACGCCAGGCAGTTCGGCAGGAGTACCACTCTCCATATTAAGTAATTTTGACGTGCCTTCCCAAGATGTCCTGGATGATCCGGATACCTTTTCATCCATCATTAATTCTACAGTAATGGGCCTTCTTTCCCTGGTGGATATCAAGGCTGATGCCATAACCAGCAAAGAATATATCCTTCTGGCAGCCATCTTTTCCTATTTCTGGAAAAACAATACCAATCTGTCCCTGGAGGACTTGATTGGCCATATTACCAATCCACCCTTTGAAAAGATCGGTGTTTTGAGTTTAAATCATTTTTACCCTCAGAAGGAAAGATTTGAATTAGCCATGCTTCTGAATAATATCCTGTCCAGTCCCGGATTTTCCATGTGGCTGGAGGGAGAAAAACTGGATATTCAAAATCTCTTATATACCAAAGAGGGCAATCCAAGGGTCAGTATCCTGTCTATTGCTCACCTGGATAACACACAGAGAATGTTTTTCGTTACCCTTTTTCTGAATAAATACATCAGCTGGATGAGGCAACAAAAGGGAACACCGTCTTTGAGGACATTGCTTTATATGGATGAAATCTTTGGTTTCTTTCCTGCCACTTCAAATCCGCCTTCGAAAAAGCCGATGTTGATTTTACTCAAACAGGCAAGGGCTTATGGAGTCGGAGTAGTTCTGGCAACCCAGAATCCCATTGACCTTGATTACAAGGGGCTCTCCAATATCGGTAGCTGGTTCCTGGGCAGACTTCAGACCAGGCAGGATAGGGACAGGGTCATTGACGGTCTGATTAAAAACAGTGCCGATGCCCTGGAGAAGGGCGAGATAGAATCAATGCTTGCCAATATGAAAAAGCGTACTTTTTTATTAAAAAGTGCTCATCTGGATACGATTCCGCTTCTGGAGACAAGATGGGTTTTGTCTTACTTGAGAGGTCCTCTGTCAACATCTGAGGTTGCCAGGCTGATGGAGAATAAAAAGAGATTATTATCAGAAGCCAGGGAGGAAGTAGTTGAAATTCCATTTAAGCAGGCTGAGATTATTTCTGAAGTATCTCAGGTTTCTCCTCTTGTTTCTGATAAAGTGAAACAATTTTTCCTGAGCCATCCTCCTTTTAGTGAAGAGACGGTTTATGAGCCGAAAATCATACTGAAAGGAAGAGTAAGGTTTTATAATCAGTCTAAAAATGTGGACCAGCAAGAAGAGATCAATTTAAAACTACCCGTGAGCAGAGACTCTGTGGAGATAGATTTTAATGCTGCATCACCCAATGATGATAACAGCCTTTATGATCAGAAGCCTTTTGAGAGAGCCCGATTTGCGCCACTTCCGCCTTTTCTGGAAAAAATGAAAGATATGAAGGTCATTGAAGATAAATTTAAGAATTATCTGTATGATACCCGAAGGATAGAGCTGTATCATTGTAAAGAATTAAAAATCTTATCCGAGCCGGGAGAGGAATTATCTCATTTTAAATCCCGGATGTCAGACTTGATAAAGGAAGAGAAAGACAAGGCGATAGAAAAATTAACAGAACAATATGCCAAAAAGGAAGAAAAACTGGAGAAGGATTCTATCAAGCTGCAGGAAAAGCTGGAAAAAGAAGAAACAGATGTAAAATCAGCCAGTACTGAAAGTGCCTTATCAATCGGATCAAGTCTGCTTGGTGTCTTGCTGGGAAGAACGAAAGTCGGAACATTAAATACCGGTGTGACCGGTCTGAAGAGAGCCAGTAGAATCTTAAAGGAGAAAAAGGATGTTGAACGGGTCAAGAAAAATATAGAGAACCTGGCTTCTGATATTCAGGAATTGGAAGAGGAGCTGAAACAGAGCATTGAGGATATGTCAGAACAATTTGAAATAGACAATTACAAAATTGAGACGGTGAGCATCAAACCCAAAAAGAGTGATATTTTCGGACTGAGTGCTGCACTGTTATGGGAAACCAGGCAGTAGTGCTATCAGACGATGATACGCATTCAAGAAAATTTTCTTAGGTAAATATACCTAAATGAATATCATTTGATAGGAGGGGAAAATGGCAAAAATTATTGAAATTGAAGGAGTGGGAGAAGTCAACGCTAAAAAACTTAAAAAAGCCGGTATCAGTTCTGTAGAGAGATTACTGGAAAAAGGTGCTGAACCCGCTGGAAGAAAAGAGATTGCCAGCAAAGCAGGCTTTGATGAGAAGGTCATATTGAAATGGGTAAATTTTGCTGATCTTTTCAGGATTAAGGGAGTAGCCAGTGAGTATTCTGAATTATTAGAAGCATCCGGTGTTGATACGGTCGTTGAACTTTCCAAGCGTGTTCCTGAGAATCTGACCAGGAAGATGGAAGAAGTGAATCTTGAAAAAAAGCTTGTCAGAAGATTGCCTGTATTGTCTGAAGTGAAAAAATGGATTGATCAGGCAAAAAAACTCCCCCGGAAGGTTCATTATTAAGGGCGAAGCATTGTTTTTTCAGATAAAAAATAATTTTTTGTGAAAATAACAATATTTTTAGGTAAAAGAGGGGAAAATAGGGAATATAATATTATAGGAAGATTGGATCTCTATAACAATCTATGTTGTTATAATTTTTTTAAAAGTTGATAAGGGCAAACTATCCGAAAGGGTAGGACGCAAAGCCATGGGTCTAAAACAGCTGTCAGGATTGCCAGGTTACCGGCTTTTATTTTATTTGGTAATCATCGGGAGAAGATAATATGAATTTATTTTCCAAAAGAAACCTGAATCATTTGGAGAAAGAAGAAAAATTTATTGCCATAGATCAATTCAGCGTGATTGCCGGTTCTGAGCCAGAAGAAGAACAGGAATATTCAGTGACTGAGATAAAGCGAAAAGACCTCTATTATCCTAATCCGGCATTGTTCAGGCGTTTAATTGAAGGGACGTCTTTGGATCGCAGGAAAAAAGTTGACCACTCCGAAGAGGAAATGATGGACACAGGTGCAGAGCGCACAGAAATTGTATTACCCAAAAAAAGTACGCAGATGAAAGGGATTTCCATATCAAGTAAGAGGGATAAGCATGAGATTCCCGTAATTTCCGGGAATAAAAAGAAGTTTATCAACAAAGTGCGCAGGAGCAGACTGGGACATGTGGTTCATGAAGTATTGGGTTATCCTGAAAAACAACTTCATTCCAAAACGGATTAAAATCATCCTGACTGAGTAAAGTATTAAAGACATTCTCTCAGCTTGATACCTCAACCAAAATCATTAAAGAAAAGCCTTCCTTTTATTTTCCTTGAAAATAGATCGGAATTGTTTCATAATAAAGGTAAAGCCGAATAAGCTTTCTATTTTATGTAACTGATGCACAGGAGATGTAGAATGATGATCAGGGAAAATTATCATCGAATCAGATCGGAAATTCCTTCTCATGTCAGGATTATTGCTGCTGCCAAGACCCGAACGGTATCAGAAATAGAAGAACTCATTGAAGCAGGTGCTGCCGATATCGGTGAGAATTATGTCCAGGAGGCCGAAGAGTTGCTCAAGTCATTGCCTCCGGAGACCATCAAAAAAGTTCGCTGGCACATGATCGGACATCTGCAGACAAATAAAATCAACAAAGCATTACCCATCTTTGATCTGATTCAGACCGTTGACTCTTTAGCGTTAGCCAGTGAAATTGACAAACGGGTAGAAAAGTCGGGAAAACAATTCGTATCAATCTTACTGGAGATCAATATCGGCAGTGAATTTTCCAAAGATGGTATAAAGCCAGGTGATCATGAAAAATTTGAAGATTTTATGGAGAGCCTGGTGATTGATATTTCCCGGTTACCGCATATTCATCTGGAGGGATTAATGACCATGGGTCCCCGTTTTGAGGATCCGGAAAAGTTTCGTCATTTTTTCCGCAGGACAAGAACGCTCTATGACAGATTATCAAAGTTAAATCTGGAACGGGTGAATATGAAATTTCTGTCCATGGGAATGACCCATTCGTACCGGATTGCCATTGAGGAAGGAGCCAACATGGTGAGAATCGGGACTGCCATCTTCGGCTCAAGAAAAAATTCACAGATATGATATTAAACATTGTCGCACCATGATTCAATGGTTGTTTCATCTCTGCCTGGAAATAACGAACCGGTGGATAGGAACATATTGAAAAGAAAATGAAAGCAATGCTTCAAGTCCATATGTTCACTATGATTCATCTATTTTTTTATTGTAATTAACGGAAAAACTGACTATAATATCACTAAATTGAAGACAGGAGGATAGTAAAAAGTATGATCAGCAAAAAAATGCAGGATAAATTAAATTATCAGATTAATCGAGAGATTTTTTCAGCTTACCTTTATTTTTCCATGGCCGGTTATGCTACGGCTGAAGGGTTTGATGGATTCGGTAACTGGTTTTTTTGCCAGTACAAAGAGGAGCTCAGTCATGCTGAAAAGATTTACCGGTATGTAAATGAACAGGGCAGTAAAGTTCATTTCCAGGCAATTGAAAAACCGGAGGAAGATTTTACATCCCTAATCGATCTTTTTGAAAAAACCCTTGCTCATGAAAAGCAGGTGACCGGCTTAATTCACGATTTAGTTACCTTAGCCAGAGAAGAAAATGATTATGCCACTGAATATTTCTTACAATGGTTCGTTACAGAGCAGGTTGAAGAAGAAGCCGAGCCGGAAAAGATTCTTCAAAGGTTGAAAATGGTTGGTAAACAAGGTAATGGAATCATTATGCTGGACAAAGCTCTAGCTGAGAGAAAGTTTACATCTTCTTAATCTGAATCATATCCAGGAACCGAACTTTAGTATGATTTTCAAGAATCGATGGGATTCTTTACTATAAGTCCATTCCATCGATTCTTGCATTTTTCATAATCTTCAGGTTTTATGATGGAAAGAAAAAGCGGCATCAAAGAATTGACCATAGATGAATTGAGAGGAATGCTGGTTCAGGAAGGATTTCCGGCTTTTAGGGCAAGACAGATATATGATTGGATATACCTGAAGAATGTGGATTCTTTTCAGAAAATGATGAATGTGCCGGTAAAGATTATCACACTTCTGGAATCTGTTTTTATCCTTGATCAGATGAAGCCGGTTACCCGACAGGTCTCAAGGGATGGTTCGGAGAAGTTTCTCTTTAAACTGAAAGATAACCATCTCATAGAGAGTGTCATGATTCGAGGTAATAAAAGAAATACCTTATGTCTTTCTTCCCAGGTTGGTTGTCTGTGGCATTGTCTTTTTTGTGCCAGCGGCAAGGATGGCTTTCAAAGAAATTTAACAGCCGGAGAGATGGTTGATCAAATTCTGTTGATTCAAAGAATTACGGATCAGCGTATTCACAATATTGTCTTTATGGGCATGGGGGAACCATTCAATAATTATGAGCAGGTCATGAAATCGGTTAACATGATAAATTGCAGGCAGGGAATCAATATCGGTGCCCGCAGGATAACCATTTCCACCTGTGGAATAATACCGGAAATCATAAAGCTGACTCATCACCCATTACAGGTTGAACTTTCTGTCTCCCTTCATTCAGCCGATGAAAATGTCAGATCAGCATTGATGCCAGTCAATGACCAATATCCTCTAAAAGAACTTATCGTTGCCTGCAGATATTATGTCCAAAGGAAAAAACGACAGATTACCTTTGAATACCTGATGTTAAAGGGAATAAATGATTCTGTAGAGCAAGCCCAACAGCTTTGCAGGCTGATAGCGGACTTTGATTCCAAGGTTAACCTGATTGTCTATAATCCTATCCGGAACCAGAATAACCTTCTTTCCTCCGATGAGAAGGCAATCTCTGTCTTTCAACAGATCATAAGGCAGAATCAAATTCCCGTTACTATCAGATATTCCCGGGGACAGGATATTCATGCAGCCTGTGGCCAATTGAAGGGTCATTATCTGCATCATGATGAATGAACACCGTATTGACCGGCAAGGTCTTGCCTCTATTTTAATTTCTTGACTTTCAATTAATATCTGTTATACTTTTAGAGGAGTAATTTTCCTTTGGGCCCATAGCTCAGCTGGTAGAGCAGCCGGCTCATAACCGGCCGGTCCCTGGTTCGATCCCGGGTGGGCCCACCAGGTTTACAAGAATATGAAAGTCAGTAGAATTTTGATGAAGAATATCGGCCATAAATTACCAAAAAGATTGAAAATGAAAGATAAAGAACGTGTTGAACACTCTTTTAAAAAGAGCCTTACTTTAATAGAAGATAAAGTAAGGCTCTTTTTATTATGAGAGGAGTTGGAGGTCTAGGAAGATAAGGAGGCATTTTTTTGAAAGAACAATTATATGAGCTTTTATTGTTACAGGAAATCGATGGGGAGATTGTCAGGGAAGAGGAAAAACAAAAAAGACTTCCTTCCAGAATCCGGGAAATTGAAGAGGGGATAGATGGTATTGAAAGAAAGCAGCAGGGAAGCAAAGAAAATTTGAAGGAACTCCAGGTGAAGATAAAAAGAAAAGAGATTGATGCTAAAGCAATCAATACAAAGATTGACCAACATCAGGATGAATTATATGGCGGAAAAATCAATGATATTAAAGAATTGAAACAGTTACAGCAGGTTATAGAATCAATGAAAAAGGACCGGGATAAGGTTGAAGAAAGCCTGCTGGTTCTGATGGATGAAGAAGATACCTTAAAATCAGAGCTGAATGCGATTGATCAGGAGCTTGTCAGGTTAAACAGGCGATTGGAACACATAAAGGAAGAAGTCAGGAAACAGGAAGAAGAAATTAACAGGCGTATTGAGGAAAAGAATAAACAGAGGTCAGAGATAGCCGCTAAGATTAACAATCGTGATTTAATGGAACGATATGACATGTTATGGAATGCAAAAGAAGGCCGAGTGGTAGTTGAGATTGACAGTCCCACATGTGGGGGATGTAATCTGTCTTTGCCCAGTGATATCATTTACCACCTTCAGAGAGACGATCTCTTGATAACCTGCCCGAATTGTAATAGAATATTAATCTGGAAAGAATGATGAATATGAACAGGGGAGCATCTCCCCTGACGAAAGCTTAGCACTGCTAAGATTGTTCTTTTTCCGGATTAGATTGAGAATTTAAGGGGTTTCAGGGGAGCATCTCCCCTGACGA
>CAYSSG010000001.1:14256-105493 GCA_964433635.1 uncultured Atribacterota bacterium
TTTCCGGATTAGATTGAGAATTTAAGGGGTTTCAGGGGAGCATCTCCCCTGACGATATTTCTGCTTCAGCTGAAATGCATTTTTTAGAATCCTTAATGAGAATTTAAGGGGTTTCAGGGGAGCATCTCCCCTGACGACAATGATGGTGAGTAGATCAGGTAATCGCAGATGCAGTGATGCATTCTGAGGAAAGTCCGAGCTCCTTAGGGCAGAGTGCTGGGTAATGCCCAGTGGAGGTGACTCCAGGAAAGTGCTACAGAAAAGACACAGCCTTTTTGGCAATGGTGAAAAGGCAGGGTAAGAGCCTACCAGTTATTGGGTGACCAATAAGCTTAGTAAACCCCGCTCGGAGCAAGATCAAGAAGGAAACAGGTAGCGGCCCGCTATAAGTTTCCGGGTAGATCGCTAGAAGCACAGGGTAACCTGTGCTCCAGATAGATGATTACCACGTCATTCTTCTTTAGAATCTAAAGAATGCTTGACGACAGAACTCGGCTTATGATTTACTTACCAATATGAGGGATATACCTTAATCAGGTATATCCCTCATTACTTTTCTGATCTTCTCAGGCCTGCATTGCCCCTCCTCTTCCCAGTAAAATAAAGCAGAAATGCGCCTCATAAATTTTTTTAAAAAATTTCTTGAAAAAAAAGATTTTTTTATAAAAATGTAGTATAATACCAGATATAAGTGGAGGAAAGTGGAGGAAAGTGGATAAAATGTTTTTGGGCCAATACGAACACTCCCTGGATAAAAAGGGAAGAATCATCATGCCTTCCAGATTCAGGGAAGAATTAGGTGATTCTTTTATTATAACCTTTGGATTGGACAAATGTCTTTTTGTTTATCCAATGGAAGAATGGGAAAAGTTAGCCAACAACCTTCAGGCACTTCCTCTGGGTAAAAAAGATACCCGGGCTTTCAAGAGAACCTTAGCCTCCAGAGCTTTAATCAGCCATTTTGATCAACAGGGAAGAGTTGTCATTTCAAAATATTTGAGAGATTATTCTGAAATTACAAATGATGTCATGATTATCGGCGTTTTTGAAAGAATTGAAATCTGGGACTTACTTAAATGGCAGGGATATGCTTCTGAAACAGAACAATCGTATGAAGATATTGCTGAGCGTATTTACGAAAAAGAAGGACAGGATGAATAATGAATTTTCACATCCCGGTGATGTGTTCACAGGTAATCTCCAATCTGGTTACCAAAAGGGAAGGAACCTATGTTGACTGTACTTTAGGAGGAGGTGGTCATGCCAAAGAAATAATGAAAAGAATCTATCCAGATGGATTACTCATTGGGTTGGATCAGGATATAGAAGCGCTGGAGTATGCCAGAGAAAGTCTTAAGGCGTACCAGGACAAAGTCTTTTTATTGAAGAGTAATTTCATGGAATTAGATAGATCTTTATCAGATTTGGGTATTGAAAAAGTATCCGGAATTTTATTTGACCTGGGATTATCTTCCCACCAGGTTGATTCCCGGTTGCGTGGATTCAGCTTTGTGGAGGATGATTTACTGGATATGAGAATGGACTTGAGTCAGTCATTTGATGCCCGCTATATTGTTAATCATTATTCTGAAAAACAATTATGGGAGTTGTTCAGTGAATATGGGGAGGAACATCTCTCCCGCTCGATTGCCAGAATGATTGTTCAGGAGAGAAAAAAGGTACCGATTGAGACGACGAAACAGCTGTCTGATTTAATTACCAGAATTTATGCCAGGTATCAAAAAAAGAGATGGCGCATACACCCGGCTACCAGGGTATTTCAGGCTTTGAGGATTGAAGTCAATCGTGAATTAGAGGTGCTGCAAGTGGCATTGGATAAAGCGGTCAGGTGCCTGGAACAGGGGGGAAGAATCTGTGTTATCTCGTATCATTCTCTGGAAGATAGAATCGTCAAACATCATTTCAGAAAATGGGCTGATAAAGAGGCTATCTTTACTTCTGGTTTCGGATTGAAATTACTGTCAAAGAAGCCTCTGTATCCTTCCGAGGATGAGATTAAGGATAATCGTAGAGCACGCAGTGCCAGAATGAGACTTGCTGAAAAAGTTTTTTCAGAGGAAGTGTCCAGATGATGAAAGATATTTTACTTTTTGAAGATAAAAGTCAATTTCAGGGAAAAAACTATAAATTATTTTTTTCATTTTTTATCGTTATTATCGTCATAATCGGTTTCCTGATCATCGGATATATATCCAGTAATATTGTATTAATGAGGTTGGGTTATTATTCCATTGATCTGGAGCAACAGAAGGAACAGTTAATAGCCAGAAAACACCAGCTGGAATATTCAGTTGAATGCCTCTCTTCTCTTACTCGTATTGAAAAGATAGCTAGCCAGGAACTGGGAATGCATCGCCCTGAGAAGATAGAATTTGTTGCCATGCTTCCTGCAGGTATCAATAGTCATGTTACAGCCAGCCTGTCACCTGAAGAACAGCAGGATAAGAGGTTGTTTATAGAAGCAGGGACTTTTTTACAGGATTTAGTTGCTTTACAGATTCTAAAAAATCAGTAAAATGATGACAGAAAATTGATAGGCGAGGCATCTGTTTTGTTTCCATTGACCGAAAAAAAAGAGAGAATCCTTTTTTTATCATTCATTTTTATTATATTTTTTTTGACGCTGGTTTATCGCCTTTATCAGATACAGGTTGTAGAAGGCAGTATCTTTAATGAACTTGCCCGCAGGGAACATATCACTTCTTATATTTTAGATGGAAAAAGAGGAACTATCTTTGACCGTAATCTGAAAAAATTAGCAGTTAATGTAGAGTCGAAATCATTATTCGCCATACCTTATAAGATTAATAATAGTGATCAATTGTCGACTATTCTCTCAGAAAAGCTCGGCTTGAACTATGGGGATATTAAAACGCAGATTGAGAAAGAAAAATACTTTGTCTGGATACAAAGAAAGTTATCTCCTGAGAGTTATGAAGAGATACAGGAAATGAAGCTGGAAGGAGTTGATTTTGTCACTGAAAACAAGAGGTATTATCCCAAAGAATCCCTGGCAGCTAATATTTTAGGTTTTGTGGGGATTGATAATCAGGGTCTTGAAGGGTTAGAGTTGTATTTTGATGATGAACTGAAGAGTATACCAGGTGTGGTTGTGCTGGAGAGAGATGCTTCAGGTTCGACAATTCCGTTAAGCATGGAGCGTTTTCAACCTTCTCAAGATGGTCTGTCAGTTGTATTGACCATTGATGAAGTGATTCAATATATTACTGAGGAGGCACTGGAAAAAGCCTGTATGCAATATCGCCCAAAATCAGCGGTGGCTATTGTCGTTAATCCCAAAACAGGAGAGATTCTCAGTATAGCTGTACAACCTTCCTTTGATCTGAACAATTATCAGAGGTCACCGAAAGATTACTGGAAAAACAGAGTCATTACTGATAATTATGAACCGGGTTCAACATTTAAGATTTTTACAATAGCCACAGCTTTGGAAAACGGTTATGCCAGACTGTCTGACCGTTTTAACTGCAAGGGCTCAATCAGATACCAGGGGACCGTCATTCGGGATATTGATCCCCATGGAATGCTGGATTTAACAGGCATTGTTAAGAAGTCATGCAATGTAGGTTTGATTACGGTAGGGACAAGAATGGATGAAAATATTTTTGCCGAGTCCATTAAAAATTTTGGTTTTGGCGAGGAAACCGGAATAGAAATGCCGGGAGAAACACCCGGATTGTTCAGACCGGTCAGCCAATGGTCCAAGATATCTATCGCTTCCCTGTCCATCGGCCAGGAAATATCAGTAACTCCTCTTCAATTAATCATGGCAACCTCTGCCATTGCCAATCATGGTATTTTGATGAAACCCCTGATAGTAAAAAAAGTGGTGGATTCGGAGTATAATACAGTCAGGCAGTATCAACCGCAGGAGGTTAGACGGGTAATTTCTTCTGATACAGCAAAGATAATGATGGATATTCTACAGGAAGTGATTGAAGATGGTACGGGAACCCTGGCCAGGCTGGAAAACTACAGTGCCGCAGGGAAAACAGGTACTTCCCAGAAATTTGATTTTTCAATCGGCAGGTATTCTTTTGAAAAATTTACCTCCTGGTTTGTGGGTTTTACTCCCAGCCATGATGCTGAGTTAGCAATACTTGTCATGCTGGATGAACCAAAGGGAAGCTATTATGGAGGGACAGTAGCCGCTCCGGTGTTTAAGGAGATTGCAACCAAAATTCTTCCTTATCTGTCCATTCCTCCTGAATAGAATTTTCCATAAAAAGGTTTTACTTTTTTAGAAATATTCAGTATGATATTTCTTGTATATTTTGACGGGAACTAATATGAATGATAACAACCGTTCAGTCAAAAAATTCCATTTTATGCAGCAAAAAAATAGAGGCTTGACTTTTTCTGGACATTGCTGGTACTAAGAAAAATTCGGACAGTTCGGAGCAAGGCAGTGAAATTATCTGAATTAATTCAAGGTTTAGAGATAGAAAAAATACGAGGGAATACTGATCTTGACATAAAAGGGATATCCCCGGATTCAAAGAAAGTTAAGTCAGGTGATTTATTTGTCTGCATTGAAGGCTTTGTCCATGACGGACATGATTTTATTTCTGAAGCAATTGAAAAAGGTGCTCAGGCAGTTATACAGCAGAAAGACCTACCGGCGGGTGAGAATATTACTACGATCCAGGTGAAGGATAGTAGAAAAGCACTCGCTGTTATCGCTAACCGGTTTTATCATTTTCCTACCCAACAGCTGAAATTAATCGGCATCACCGGTACGAACGGGAAGACTACCGTTGCTTATATGCTCAAAGCGATCTTTGAGGAAGCCCATAAGAAAGTTGGCCTGTTAACCACTGTTGAAAACATGATTAACCATCAATCCACAGAATCAAAGATGACTACCATGGAATCGATAGACCTGCAGGAGGCATTCTATAAGATGCTGGCATGCGATACCGATTATGCCATTATGGAAGTCTCTTCCCATTCACTCAGTTTATCCAGAGTAGAGGGATGTGATTTTGATATTGCTGTCTTTACCAATATCAGTGATGAACATTTTGAGATTCATAAGAATTTTCGCAATTATCTGGACAGCAAAAAAAAGTTGTTTCAATATTTGGTTAATCCGTCTGAAGATATTCATAATAAAAAAGGGATTATCAACATCGATGAGCCCTATGCCAGTGAATTCATGGATTGCCTTGGGGTGGATGCCATTTCCTATAGTATTAAAGATAAGAGCATGTTTCATGCCCGGGATATCCGTATGAATCTGAGAAACACTCATTTTACAGCTGACACTCCTGAAGGAAGCATAGAGGTATTGCTGAATATGAGCGGAGAATATAATGTTTATAATGCCCTGGCAGCAATAGCTGTTGCAGTAACACAGGGTATTCCTTTGGATATCATTGCAAGTGCCTTCCGGAAATTTTCAGGTGCGCCGGGCCGGTACAAAATATTGGATTATGGACAGCCTTATACCATTATCATCGATTTCGCCCATAATTTTCATGGATTGGAAAACATCCTGTGTACGCTGGAGCAATTTCCAAGAAACAGAATCATTACCATCTTCGGTCATGGCGGAGAAAGGGATTGCCGGGTCAGGAAAAAGATGGGTCAGGTGGTCGGTGCACACAGTGATGTCAGCATTGTTACAGCAGACAATCCCAGGAGTGAATATCCGGAAGTCATTGCCAGAGAAATTGAAAAAGGCCTGCAAAAAGCCGGACATGGTCATTACCATGTGATTTTAGACCGGGTTCAGGCAATTGAATATGCCCTGGGTCTTGCTCGAAAAGATGATATCGTCCTGATTGCCGGAAAAGGACCGGAAAGCAAGCAGGTGTACCAGGATCGGGTTATTTACCATAATGATGAAAAAGTTGTTCATCATATACTAACTGAAAAAGGTAGTAAATAAATGTTTCGAGTGGAAGAATTAGCCAGAATCATACCAGGCTCAATACCCCTGGGGAATATGAATGCAAGCTGGAATAAGGTTTCAATTGACAGCCGAACGATTCAATCAGGAGAGCTGTTTTTTGCACTGAAAGGAGAAAGATATGATGGTCATGACTTCATCAGGAGGGCCTGTGAAAATGGCGCCAGCGGGATTGTTCTGGAAAAAAGATATTTTCAAAATCATCCTTCTTTACAAAAAGACCTTAAACAGCCGTTCCTGTTAGTTGATCATTCAGTTTCAGCACTTCAGTTATGGGCCAGGTATTACTATACGTTCTATAAGCCTTTTACTATCTGTATCACAGGAAGCAATGGTAAAACAACGACTAAAGAGATGATTGTTCACCTGTTATCTACGAAGTATCAGGTTTTAAAATCCAGGGGAAATTTTAATAATGAAATTGGGGTCCCTTTAACCATTCTGGATCTTGATTCTCATCATGATGTAATGGTGATTGAAATGGCTGCGCGTCAAAAAGGAGAGATCAGAGAGCTGACCAATATTGTGCAGCCTGATATCGCAGTAATCACCAATATCGGAGAGGCACATATTGGCTTGTTTGGAAGCAGAGAGAATATTGCCGTTGAGAAATCCGAGTTAATTTCTTCATTGAAAGAAAAGGGAACCGTAATCCTGAATCATGATGATGCTTACTATGCTTACCTGAAAAGCCGCATATCCGGTCATCGTGAAGTATTGAGTTTTGGATTTCATCCGGAAGCCCAGTTAAAGGCACTGAATTATAGACCGGAAAATGAAAAAGGTATCTCTTTTGACATTTCATGGCATGATTCAGAAGCACGCCGGCTATTTATACCCATTATCGGAAAATTTAATGTGTATAATGCTCTGGCAGCCATTGCGGTGGGTATCAGGATGAATCTATCCCGGGATGGAATCATAGAATCCCTCTCGAATTTTAAAGGACTCACGATGCACATGGAACAGCTGATGCTGGATAGGGATGTGATGGTGATTCAGGATGAATATAATGCCAATCCAACTGCAGTAAGAGAGGCATTGACGAGCATTGCAGAACTATCTGAAGGTCGCTTTAAGGCAGCTGTACTGGGGGATATGCTGGAATTAGGCAGTCAGGCTGCAAATTTTCATCATGAGGTTGGCAGACTGGCAGCTTCACTTTCTTTTGATATGCTTATCGGATATGGAGAGTACAGCAAGCTGCTTGTTCAGGGAGCCCGTGAATGGGGAATGGCCAGGGAGATGACATTCTCCTTTGATGTTGAGAATAGAGAATATTTAGCGAAGCGATTCATGAAACTGATTCCTGACCACAGTATCGTATTGCTTAAAGGATCCAGGAGCATGAAGATGGAGGAATTCGCTCGATATTGGAAGGAAGGCAGCAAGACATCAAGGAGAGACGTTCATGTTTAGAATTGCTGTCGCTTTACTGATTGCTTTCCTGGTTCCAATATTCATTACTCCCATGTTTATCAGGATTCAGCGAAGATTTAAGATCGGTCAGAAAATCAGACAGGAGGGACCTGATTTGCATCAATACAAGACAGGAACTCCTACCATGGGCGGTTTGGTGATTTTCTTTTCTGTTGCCCTTTCTTTACTGTTTTTTCAACCGGATAATATTGATGTGTATGTTGCCTTTATCCTGTTATGCAGCTTTGGCCTGGTAGGCTTCCTGGATGATTTTATTAAATATTATAAAGGCAGATCGCTTGGATTAAAAGCAAGGGTAAAGATTGTACTGCAATTAATGATCGGAGTTCTGTTTTTTATTTGGCTGTTCCGTGATCAGACTGTCAGTCCGGTAATGATGGTTCCCTTTAGTCAGCAGTCTATTGTGATAGATAAAATGATTTATATGCCCTTTTTAATACTTGTGCTAATCTCGTCAACAAATGCGGTAAATCTTACTGATGGATTGGATGGGTTAGCTGCCGGACTTATCATTATTGCCCTGAGTGCTTTTGCAATCATCGCATTTTCCAGGGAACAGGAGCATTTAGGAATTCTGACTCTGATGATTATCTTTTCCTGTGCAGGTTTTCTGGTTTTTAATTTTCATCCTGCCAGGATATTTCTGGGTGATGTCGGTGCTCTGGGTTTAGGTGGCGGTATGGCTGCGATTGCTGTTCTAACCGGTACGGAATTATTCCTGTTAATCATAGGCGGCGTTTTTGTGATAGAAACATTATCGGTTATTATACAGGTACTGTCCATACAGATCAATCATAAACCTGTTTTTAAGATGGCTCCACTGCACCATCATTTTGAATTATTAAAATGGGAAGAGGTTCATATTGTCATGAGATTCTGGGGGGTAGGATTGGTACTTGCCTTCCTGGGCTTATGGATATATTTTATAAATTAACCAGTCAATAAAATAAATGACCGTATAAAGGATCAATCATCACATGGTTCTGTCAAAGACAAATCAAATAGATTATTTCCTGTTTGCAATCATCTTTCTTCTGGTGACTTTTGGTATCGTGATGGTATTCAGTTCCAGCTATATTATGGCTTACAAATGGTATGGTGACAGTTTCTACTTTTTCACTAAGCAAGCACTATCTGCGGCAGCGGCAATGGTTGTTTTTTTAATCACCATGAAAATTGACTATCAGTTCTGGAGAAAATTCGCCATACCTATCCTGTTCCTGGCAATATTCTTATTGGCAATACTGTATATACCTGGATTGACCAGGTATATCAGAGGGGCAAGAAGGTGGATCAATATAGGTCCCATTCCGTTTCAGCCTTCAGAATTAGCCAAGATTGCCCTTATTCTATATACGGCTGATTGTCTGACCCGAAAAAAAGAAAAGGATATTAATACTTTTGTACGCGGGATTCTGCCTATTTTTATTGTAACTGTACTGATCTTTTTACTCATTTTAGAGCAGCCTGATTTCAGTACGGCCATTGTCATCATGTGTTGTTCTTTTATTATGCTCTTTATTGGAGGAAGCAGAATTACCCAGCTTTTAGCCCTGCTTATTCTATTGATACCACCTGGACTGTTATTAGCCCTGGGAGAGGATTACCGAAAGGTGAGATTACTTTCCTTTCTGAATCCCTGGCAAGATCCGCTGAACAGCGGATTTCATATCATACAGTCACTGCTGGCTCTCGGCAGTGGAGGATTAAGCGGACTTGGCATTGCCGAGAGCAGACAGAAATTTTTTTATCTTCCTGATCAACATACCGATTTTATCTTTTCCATTATAGGTGAGGAATTGGGATTTATCGGCACATTAGCCGTTATTTTACTGTTTATTTTATTTTTATGGAGAGGATTTTTAATTGCTTTAAAAGCCAGGGATAACTTTGGTACCTTATTGGCTGCAGGAATTACTTCACTCATCGTCGTTCAGGCAATGATCAATATCAGTGTGGTAACAAAGCTGATCCCTACAACAGGAATTACCTTACCGTTTATCAGTTATGGTGGTTCTTCACTCATTGTCAATATGTTCTGTTGTGGAATACTTTTGAATATCTCTAAAAATACCACTGAGACATATAAAGAAACGGTTTGATGATATGAAAATCATTATTACCGGAGGAGGAACAGGAGGGCATATATACCCGGGTATCAGTTTAGCCCGGGCATTTCAAAGGAGAGATGTAAAGAATAAGATTATATTCATAGGTACGGATCAGGGGATGGAATCAGATATAATACCCAGAGAGGGCTTTCAGTTCTATACCTTGAAGGTGAAAGGAATCAAAAGGCAAATATGCCTGGAAAGTTTTTATGCCATTATTTTATTTCTTTCTTCCCTATTTACTTCCCTGAGATTCATTCGTAAGATTCGACCTGATCTGGTCATTGGAATGGGTGGTTATGTCAGCGGTTCGGTGGCTCTGGTATCATCGGTGGTTGGTATTCCTACTTTTATTCATGAGCAGAATGCTGTACCGGGGATCACCAATCAGCTGTTATCGCTAACCTGTCGGAAGATATTTGTCAGCTTCCCGGAATCCAGGAATTACCTGTGGAGGAAGAACAAGGCAGTTTATCTGGGTAATCCGGTCAGGGAAGATATCTGGCAGGGGGATAAAAATAAAATCATTGGAGATACGGATCTGGATGGTGATAAAAAGACGATATTGGTGTTCGGAGGAAGCAGGGGAGCCAGTGTGATCAATCATACTTTTTTGGATACATTAGATTCAATGGATAAATCATTCTGGCTTCAATGGCAGATTCTGATGATCAGTGGAAAGGATGATTATTTACCTGTGAAAGAAAGACTGAATCATTGCCCGAATAAAAAAAATATTGCGGTCATTTCCTATTTAAACCAGATGGAGGATGCTTATGACCTGGCTGATCTGGTTATTTGCAGGGCAGGAGCAACCACAATTGCGGAATTGACAGCCAAGGGATTGCCGGCAATTTTAATACCCTATCCTTACGCTACCGGAAATCATCAGTTTTTCAATGCCTGTCACCTGGAAAAGATGCATGCAGCTGTAGTTATTCCGGAAAAGGAATTATCTGCCGGCAAACTTTCTGATGAATTAGGGCTTTTTCTGAACAATGAAGAAAGACTGGCTAAATATGCCATAAACAGTAGAATGATCGGCAATCGTAAGGCTGCTGAAGATATTATCAATACAATTTACAGTAGCTTAGGAAGAAAATAATCCTGTAAAAAACATTTGAATATTAACCGAAATAAGGTAAACTATTAAGAGAAAAATAGTTGCCTCATTCAGAAACAAGAAAGGGTATTTATGAATATAAACGGAAAGCGTGTTCACTTTATCGGAATTGGCGGATACGGTATGAGTGGAATTGCATCAATTTTGCTGGATTTAGGATATGAAATCAGTGGATCGGATTTACAGAGCACATTGATTACTAGAAGGTTAGTTAACAAGGGAGCCATGATCTACAAGGGTCATGATGGCAGTCATATATCTGGAGCAGATTTAGTGGTAATATCGTCGGCTATTAATGAAAAGAATAAGGAAGTGGTTGCTGCGAGGGAGAACCATATCGAAATTATTCCGAGAGCTGAAATGCTTTCCCGTATCATGCTGCAAAAACATCGTATTGCGGTTTCGGGAACCCATGGTAAGACAACAACGACATCAATGATCAGTCTGATACTGGAAAAAATGAACCTGGATCCCACGATTGCCATA
This sequence comes from uncultured Atribacterota bacterium, assembly GCA_964433635.1. GTDB lineage: Bacteria > Atribacterota > Phoenicimicrobiia > Phoenicimicrobiales > Stramentimicrobiaceae > CAYSSG01. The sequence continues at coordinate 25,373 of CAYSSG010000001.1, forward strand.
GGGGGAGAAGTAAATGATATAGGGGGAAATGCCAAGCTGGGAAAGGGAGACTATGTTGTTGTGGAAGCGGATGAGAGCGACGGATCTTTTTTATTACTGAATCCCAATATCGCAATTGTGACGAATATTGAAAACGATCATCTTGATTATTTTAAAAGTCTTGAGCAGACCGTAAAAAGTTTTCACAGGTTTCTTGAAAAGGTACCAGATGACGGTTGTATTATTTTTGGTTATGATTGTCCAAATGTCAGGAAAGTCATTGAGAGTCATGGAAATAGAAAGAATATGATTTCATATGGATTTCATCCCTCTGCCCGCATAAGAGCAATAGATCCCTGTTTGCTGAAGAATACTTCCACCTCTGATATCTATTATGACCAACAGAAGCTGGGCACTTTGAAGTTGAATATTCCCGGATGCCATAATATATGTAATGCACTTGCTGCTATCTCGGTTGCCATGCAGTTGGGAGTCAAATTTGAAGATATCAGGGAAATCTTATTTTATTTTAAGGGAGTGAAACGCCGGCAGGAGTTTATTGCCGATTTCAAAGAAAATCTATTGATTATTGATGACTATGGTCATCACCCGTCTGAAATAAAGGCTACGCTGTCTGCCATCCGGGGTGGATGGACAGGAAGAAGAATCCTGACCGTATTTCAACCGCATCGCTATAGCCGGACAAAATTATTGGCAGATCAATTCGGAACTGCGTTTCAGTATTCTGATATCGTTATTATCAATGACATTTATCCGGCAAATGAAAAACCCATCCCCCATGTTTCTTCTCAGTTAATCTATCAGGAGATAAAGAAACATAAAGGGGAGAATGTTTATTACCTGCCCGGCAAGAGAGAGACGATTCCTTTTTTGCTGGAAAGATTATTACCGGGTGATATCGTGATCACCATGGGCGCAGGAGATGTATGGAAAATTGGGAAGGAATTAGCCCGAGCATTAAGAGGTTTTGAGGTAAAAACAGGTTTAAAAACCAATGTATAATAAGGGATTGATCTGGAAAGAAATTGAAAATTGTGGTTTGGCAGGGGAAATCAGGGCTGATGAGCGGATGAGATTTCATACAACATGGAAAATCGGTGGTAAGGCCGATTTTTTTTGCGTTCCCTCTAATCAGGAAAAACTGAAAAGTGTGATATTATTTGCCCGGGAACATGATTTACCCATTTATATTATTGGGAATGGATCAAATATCTGGGTACCTGATCAGGGAATCAAGGGACTGGTGGTAAAAATATCAGGTACTCTCGACAAAATAGAATATTCTGATAAAATGGTAAAAGCAGGCGCAGGAATGATTTTACCAGCCTTAGTCAGGAAAGTGGTTGAGAAGGAGCTAAGCGGACTTGAGTTTGCTGCGCATATACCGGGTACACTGGGTGGTGCCATCATCAATAATGCGGGTTTTGGCACTGAATCGATTGCTGATATTATCAGAGATATTTCCATATTTGAATTTAACGGCAATCTAAGAAGTATCAGTAAAACTCAGATTTCTTTTTTCTACCGTGGTATCGATCTGGGCATAAAAGAATTTGTCATATTAAGTGTAACGCTGGATATGGTCCCGGAAGATAAAGATCAAATCCTATCCAAGATTAAGAGATATTATGAACAAAGAAAAACAAGCCAACCGGTCAACTACTGCACTGCCGGTTGTATCTTTAAAAATCCCGGATTCAAATCTGCAGGTTACCTCATTGAAAAGTGTGGTGCCAAAGGGCTATCTGTCGGAGATGCCCAGGTTTCAGAACAGCATGCCAATTTTATCATTAATCGAGGCAATGCCTCATCTGATGATATATTGCTATTAATCGAAGAATTGGAAAAGATGGTAGAAAAGGCATTTGGTGTTACTCTGGAAAGAGAGATTAATGTCATTGGCTTGCCATAGGACAAATAGTTCAGCAGGATTTGTATAAATAGGGATTAGACAAGAGGAATTGGCTTTATCAATTATCAGGATCTGGATAACAAGGAAGAAGTTCAGGCAGAGGAGAACCAACAGAGTACCGGGAAAGTTAACCTGATTCATCTGCTGTTGTATTATATCATCATCGGTTTCCTCGGTTGGAATGTATTTTACTTTATTTTTACTTCTTCCTGGTTTGATATTGCAGAAATCAGTATATCAGGTAATCATTATCTGGATAATGAAACGATTCAGGCTCAGGGCGGTATGAAGTTTCATACAAATTTGTTTCGTTTTGATATTCAGGAAGCGAATAACAGACTTTTGCGTAATCCATGGATTGAAGATGTTTCGGTTAAAAAAATATTTCCCAATCAGTTGAGTATCCATATTGCAGAACGGAAACCAGGAGTTATTCTGTTTCATGAATCCCGGTATTACCTGGTAGATATGCAAGGCCGGATTCTGTCAGTTCTACAGCAGATGGATCTTGAACTTGATCTATACCTTGTCACGGGATTGGGTATCAGTTCCCAAATGCCAGGTGAAGTGATTGAAAATCAGGAATTTCAAGCAATAGGAAGAATTATCTATGCCTTAGAAAATATTTTCCCGGAACAATTCTATAAGATACAGGTTGTTTCCAATGAGGAGTTCCTGTTATTTCATAAAGAAAAACAGATGAAGGTCAGAATTGAAAACGGCGATCAGCTCATCAATGAATGGTATTTACTGGAAAAAGCGCTGCAAGAGGTTATTGAGGAGGATATGCTGATTCAGGAAATTAATATGAAATATAAGGGTAGACTGTCGATCATTTTAAAAGAAGAATAGATTAACAGATTTATAAAATAGATTGATCAGAGAACTATCTTAAAGAGGAAATCAGAAAAAAAATGACAGGGTGTCTAATAAAGCTTTGAGGAATAATTCAGGTATCATGGTCAGTTATGGAATCTTTCCTGACTGTCCTAAAAACCAATGCCTGTTTTACATACCTATAGGAGGGTATCTATGAGAGGTGAAATACTGGTAGCAGGTTTAGATATTGGAACGAATAAGACCAATGCACTGATTGGAGAGGTCGGAGAAGATCAGCATATTGAAGTCGTAGGAGTTGGGTCTGTTCCTTCTCAGGGAATCAAAAGAGGAGTGATTGTTGATTTGGATCAGGCTGCAGAAGCAGCAAGGGAATCAATCGGAAATGCAGAGAGGATGGCTGGTGTGCAAATGGATTCTGCCGTAATCGCAGTAAACGGCAGCCATATTTCATCCTTTAACAGCCAGGGTGTGATTGCCATATCTAAAGAGCATCCGGAAATCGGGGAAGAAGACATTGAAAAGGTGATCGAGGCTGCTAAGGCCGGTGTCATTTCACCGGAGAGAGAATTGATTCATGTTTTACCCAAGGAATTTATTTTAGACGGACAAAAAGGTATTTTGGATCCACTGGGAATGACCGGCTCCAGATTAGAAGGGAAAGTCCACATTGTTACCGGGTCTGTCACGGCTGTACAGAATTTACTGAAATGTATGGAATTGGTGGACCTGGAAGTAGACGAATTAATTTTTGGCAATCTGGCCTGTGGAAATGCAATTCTGAGTAAGACTGAAAAAGAATTAGGCATACTTCTGATTGATATGGGTGCAGGTTCATCCGATATTTCTGTTTTTATGAATGATAACCTTACCTATTCTTCAATTTTGCCTTTAGGTGGAATACAGATTACCAATGATTTAGCCATTGGATTAAAAATTTCCATTGAAGAGTCCGAAAGAATTAAATTAAAGTATGGCAATGTATCTGAAAACTATATATCTCCTGAGGATGTGATAGAAATATCAAAAGTAAATGGACAGGAAAAGGAAAAAATTTCTAAGAAATATATTGTTGATATCATAGAACCAAGAGTGCATGAAATATTCAGTTTAATAAGGGAAGAATTGGATAAGTCAAATTGCCTTCAGATGATTACCCAGGGAGTAGTCCTGACAGGCGGATGCGCACTCCTGCCCGGGATTACGGATCTGGCCGCGAAAACATTCGGAATCAATGCCCGCATCGGAAGACCGGATTATAAAGGTGAATTAGGTGACTTGATTAATGAACCGAGATTTTCTACTGTGATGGGCTTACTTGATTATGCTGCTGAACAGCAAAAAGTGACCGGTTCGAAAAGAACAAACAGAAGGAAAGGAACTTCCTATTTAAGCAGAGTAACCAATTGGTTAAGAGACTTTTTTTAATCTGAAAGTGAAATCAAGGAGTAGAAAGATTTTCCAAAAATATTGATGGAGGGCACATTTATGAAAAACATGCCAGAAAGAGCTGGATCATTTGTTGATATTAAAGTTATTGGTGTTGGAGGAGGCGGGGGAAACGCAGTTAATCGAATGATTGAAGAAAAGATTAACGGTGTAAAATATATTTCCACTAATACGGATGCCCAGGTGTTAGCTCTGTCCAACGCTGAACATAAGATACAGATAGGCAGTAGAATTACGATGGGGCTGGGTAGCGGATCAAATCCTGATATTGGCAGAAGAGCGGCGGAGGAGGATAAGGATAAGATCAGCAAGGCACTGGAAGGTTCAGACATGGTATTTATTACAGCCGGAATGGGGGGAGGAACCGGAACGGGAGGCAGCCCTGTTATTGCCCAGGTATCGAAGGAATTGGGTGCATTGACTGTAGGCATTGTGACCATGCCTTTCTCATTTGAAGGCATCAAGCGAAAGAGACAGGCAGAGGATGGTATTCAATTGCTCCGGGAATATGTGGATACCCTGATTGTGATTCCCAATGATAGATTATTACAGATTATCTCTGAGAACACCCCGGTTCTGGAAGCTTTTAAGGTGGCAGACGAATTATTGTTACATGGCATTCAGGGGATTTCGGAAATTGTTGTGGAGCCTGGATTGATTAATGTTGATTTTGCTGATGTCAAGATGATTATGGAAAATGCCGGAACAGCAATCATGGGTATTGGTAGGGCTAACGGTGAAAATCGTGCTGCTGAGGCTGCCTACAATGCAGTGAATAGTTCTCTGTTAGGTACTAAGATTACCGATGCTAAAGGTATATTATTCAATATCTCTGGCGGTAAGAATATGACACTCTTTGAGGTTAATCAGGCTGCAGAAATCATCCAGGAGGCTGCTAATGAGGATGCCAATATTATTTTTGGTGCGGTCATTAATGAATCCCTGGGTGAAGATATACGAATCACAGTTATTGCTACCGGGTTTGATGCTTTATTAACAGCAGAAAAAGAAAAAGTTGGAATGGGGGCAGAAAAACCTGAAGAGCAAAAAGAAGAAAAGATAGAATTTACCAGGGAGGAGAGTCAAGGGGATTCGAAGACCGATGTTGATTTTGACGATTTAGAAATCCCTACGTTTTTACGCAAAAACAGATAACTGAAAGATGAAAGATTAAGCCCTTCTATCATATAAAAAATATTTCGATAGTCAGCAGGCAATCAATTGCTTTTAAGATTGATTGCCTGCTTTTTTATTGCATGGATTTCTTGACATCTTATATTTAGGGTATTACTATAAGTAATAGCGCTAAATATGGAGATAAAAAATGAAATGTCCCTTCTGCAATTATTCAGAAACCGGTGTGATTGAATCAAGGTCCATGGAAAATGAACAGGTCATCAGACGGAGAAGATACTGTAAAAAGTGTAAAAAACGTTTTACCACTCACGAACGAATTGAAATCATCCCATTGGTAGTGATTAAAAAAGATGAACGACGGGAAATTTTTAATCGGGAAAAGATTGTAAAAGGAATTCTCAGAGCATGTGAAAAAAGGCCGATCAGTCTGGTTCAAATCAATCAGATTGCGGAAGATATTGAAGAAAAATTAAAACAGGAATCCGGGAATGAAATAAAAACCCAGGTTATTGGCAGATTGGTTATGAATCGGCTAAAGGATTTGGATGAGGTGGCATATGTGAGATTTGCTTCAGTGTATCGGCATTTCCAGGATGTGGGAGGCTTTTTAAAAGAGATAGACAGGATAAAATACCAGCAAAATAAGCGAAAAGGTAGAGCGAAGGAGTCGTAAATGGTAGAACAGATTATGAAGAGGGAAGGTAATGTAGTTTCTTTTAACCAGGAGAAGATTTATCATGCTATTTTGGCAGCAATGGAAGCAGTAGAAAAGACAGATGAGATACTGGCCAGCAGGATTACTGATCTTGTCATTTATCGATTGGAAATTCAATTTAAGCAAAAAATACCCCGGGTAGAGGAGATACAAGACATTGTTGAGGAACAGTTGATAGAGGCAGGCTTGAGTCAAGTTGCCAAAGCTTATATCTTGTACCGCCATCAAAGAAATAAGATCAGACAAAAGTTGTTTGTGAGAAATGGGGTAAAGAAATATAAAAATACGACCGAGATGTCTCTTCTGGTATCAACTTCTGCTAAAGAAACACTGAGTCCCTGGGATCGGGGCAAGATTGTTGAAGCGTTGTGCAAGGAAGCACAGATGAATAGAAGTGTAGCCAGAAAGATTGCCAAGAATGTGGAGGAAAAGATATTCAGCTTAAACTTCAGCAATGTCTCTACCTCTTTAATCAGGGAAATTGTGGATAATGAATTGTTTACCCGGGGGTACGAGAAAAATTGGCAGAAGCAAAAAATCATTGGCATGCCTTCCTATGATATAAAAAGATTGTTCTTGTCCAAAACAAAAGAGAATAGTAATATTGCCACCAATAATCCTGAGGCAATTAATCTGGCTATTGCTGAAAATACCATTAAACAATATATGTTGCAGGAAGTATTCAGTCAGGAGGTAGCAGATGCGCATCTGAAGGGCATTCTGCATATTCATGACCTGGGTTATCCCAGGATCTATTGTTCAGGACATTCACTGGAATATATCAAGAAATACGGCTTGACTTTGGATAACCTGGATACTTCTTCTGCTCCTGCTAAATATGCGCGTACCTTAACCGGCCATCTTAATACTTTTTTATCTTCCATGCAGGCTTATTATGCAGGAGCACTGGGGATTGCTTATTTAAACATCTTTTATGCCCCCTATCTGGTGGGTATGTCTCAGAAGGAGATAAAACAGGAAGCACAATACCTCATCTTCAGTGGTTCCCAGAATGCATTCTCCCGGGGGGGACAGAGTCTGTTTTTAGATTTTAATTTACACATGGGTATACCTGAACATCTGAAGAAAGTACCCGCCATTGGACCTGGAGGTAAATATACCGGCAAGACCTACCTGGAGTATGAGCTGGAAGCCCAACAATTTTTGAAAGCCTTAATGGAGGTATGGGAAGAGGGAGATTCCCATGGTAAAGTATTCGCCTTTCCTAAGATGGATCTTCATATTAACGATGAATCTTTTCGGAATCCCAGGGAGATTGAGCTGTTGAAATATGCCTGTCGTATTGCATCGGAAAACGGAACACCTTATTTTATTTTTGACCGGGATAGCGTTACTCTTTCCGCTTGCTGCAGATTAAAAAATGAAATTACCGATATGGAAATGATTTCCAAACCTGAAAAATTAAGATTTTCGGGCATCCAGAATGTGACCATTAATCTTCCCCAATGCGCTTACAGGGCAGTAAAGTATAGCACTAATGAATGTAAGAAAGCAGATGAAAAGGAACTGTTTGCCCGATTTTTCTGTCAGATAGAATCTGCACTTCAACTGGTGGTCAGGGCGCATCAGGAAAAGAAAATCTTTTTAAAGCAGATGATGGAAACACCGGAGGGTCCATTATGGCAGATTGGTAAAGTAGGCCCGGACGGGGAACCATATGTTGATCTGAACAAAGGGACCTATCTGGTGGGATTAATCGGATTGAACGAGGCAATGCAGTATCTGACCAATGCGCAGCTTCATGAAAATGAGGAAGCCTATCTCTGGGGATTAAAGACCATATCCTTCCTGCATCTAAAATGTAATGAATATGGCAACCGGTATCAACTGAAATTGTCATTGGAAGAATCTCCTGCTGAGAGTGCAGCAGGCAGGTTGGCAAAAATTGACCTGAGAGAATTTCCCGAAAGCAGAAAAGTTATCAAGGGTGACATCCTGGAAGATGAATGCTATTACACTAACAGCATTCATTTTTCCGCCTCTGCAGATATTGACCTTATTACCAGGATCATCAAACAAAGTAAATTTCATCCATTAATAAAAAGTGGAGCCATCATCCATGCCTTTGTTGGTGAAAAAAAACCACCGGCAGAGGGTATTTTTAACCTGATATCAAAAGTATGGAAAAATACACTTGCTGCTCAGCTTACCGTCTCTCCGGAATTTACAATATGCAATCAATGCCACAAAATCAGTCGTGGACTGCAGGATTTCTGTTTACATTGCCACGGTGATGATGTTTATGGGGTTACCAGGATTGTAGGTTATTACAGTAAGATTAATAACTGGAATAAGAATAAAATTGGTGAATTAAAAGATAGAAGGTCTGGAGAATACCAAATTGTATAAATATATTTAAGTTTAGAACAAAGTAAAAAGGACAAAACATGAAAATAAAGATATTCTGGAAAAAAAATTGTTCTCATTGCCCCCAGGCAAAAAAGATTGGGAAGATGATAGAAGACAAAGCTGAAGTACAGTATTGTGACATTGACACCGTTGAAGGATTAGCAGAAGCCTGTATGTTAAATGTTATGAGTACCCCAACAATAATGATAGTGGATAATGAAGGCAATGAAACAGAAGCCTGGAGAGGTACTGTACCGAAAATTGAAGATATTGAAGAAAGAATATCCCGATAAGAAGATGATTAAGATTAGAAAGATAATCAAAACCTCCATGATTGATTGGGATGGTATGATTATTTTAACTCTGTATGTAGGCGGATGTAATTTTCGCTGCCCATTCTGTTACAATACAGATTTGGTTCTAAAGCCCCGGTCTTTACCGGTTATCCCGATGGAAAAGGTGATGTCATTTATATGTACTAGAAGGTCTTTTTTAGATGGTATTTGTCTCAGCGGAGGGGAACCTACCCTCAATGATGATTTACCGGAATTCCTTAAAAAGATAAAAAATTTACATATGATGATCAAGCTGGATACCAATGGCAGTCAAACGGAAAAACTAAGGGCTGTTATAGACAATGGCTTGGTTGATTATATTGCCATGGACATAAAGAATTGTCTGCAGGTAGAATCGTATACCCGAACCATCGGCATTCAGGAACCACTGATGATATCCAGGATAAAGAACAGCATTGACCTGATTATGCATTCCGGAATTGAATATGAATTTCGAACAACGGTTGTCCCCGGATTTCATAACAGCGGTAGAATTGAAGACCTGGCTAAGGACATAAAGGGAGCGAAGAGATATGTCCTGCAGCACTTTGTCCAGTCTGCCGAAATGTTAAACCCGTATTTAAAAGATGTAAAACCCTTTTGTGAAGAAGAGATGCTGGAAATGAAAAGAAGGGCAGAACCTTTTGTTCAGAACTGCAAATTAAGATAGCTGTCAGGACAGGAATGAACAACAAAGTACTGATGCAATGACTCTTCTCCAATCATAAAAAATTGTTTTTTTTGATACAATAATGTTATAATAATGTTGAATTTATTCCATCTGACTTCATTAGATAGACCAGCAGAACATCCATTTGAAAATAAACAGCACTTGATTTCACAGATCAGGTCTAAATTGTGGGAAGGAAGAATATTTCACAGTGCAGGGATTTAGTCATCTGATAGTACCAGCCATACATAGAACCGGTTTATCTAATGTTATGAGACCTTGTTTTTTTCTATATTCTACCCATCCATTCAATCACCATCCCAAATCCCATCTTTGAATAGCCAGGTTTTTATTTTGGATGTTGATTTAAACTGGTATTTCTTTTTTTCTATAGGGTTGAATGTTTTTTTAAGATTCAGTTTCAGACTGTGGTTTTTAAATGGTATGATGGTATCTTTGATAAAGAAACAGTCAGGCTTCTCATGGTAGAAATGATCATATTCAGGAGATAAATATTATGCGTATCCGGAATCATCCCATTCTGAAATTCCAGCATCAGAAGAAGGTTGCCTTCACCTTCCAGGGCAGAAAGATGGAAGGCTACAGTGATGAACCGATTGCTGCAGCCCTGGTGGCAGCTGGTGTGAAAGTGCTGAGTTACAGTATCAGGTTGAAGCGTCCCCGCGGCTTCTTCTGTGCTATCGGGAAGTGCTCTTCCTGCCTGATGAAGGTCAACGGCGTTCCCAATGTCCGTACCTGTGTTACGAAACTGGAAGAAGGAATGGTTGTGGAAAGACAATAAAAAGAGGGTATCATCGTGAAAGAGACTGATATTGCCATTATAGGCGGAGGACCGGCCGGTCTGGCAGCTGCTTTGACCGCTGCCTCCTGTTCTGCTCAGGTCCTGCTGATTGACGACGGCTTACAGCTGGGCGGGCAGCTGATCAAGCAGACCCATAAGTTCTTCGGTTCCACGCAGCAGTTTGCCGGGATCAGAGGCATCGATATTGCCCGTAACTTTATTCGGGAGATTGAACAGTCTGACTCTATCGAGGTATGGAACCAGGCTACTGCAACCGGTTATTATGAAGACGGCGTGCTGACGGTACTGCAGGGCTTAAACGGCAATAAGCTCCTCAAGGTGAAGCCCAGATGCATGATTATCGCTACCGGTGCATCTGAGAACATGCTTCCCTTTATCAATAATGACCTGCCGGGTGTCTATGGTGCCGGCGCAGTGCAGACCCTGATGAATGTCTACGGGGTGATTCCCGGTAAAGCAGTTCTGATGGTCGGAGCCGGTAATATCGGTCTGATTGTCTCCTATCAGCTCCTGCAGGCAGGCATCCAGGTAAAGGCGATCGTAGAGGCTATGCCTCAAGTGGGTGGATATTGGGTCCATGCCAGCAAAATAAGAAGATTTGGTGTTCCCATCTATACTTCCTGTACCTTAAAAGAGGTAAGGGGACAGGAGGAGGTAGAGCGTGTGACCATCTGTCATATTGATAAGCATTTTCAATTTATTGCCGGAACAGAAAGAGAACTTGCAGTAGATACAGTCTGCCTGGCAGTAGGCCTGTCTCCCCTGACTGAATTATTATGGCAGTCAGGATGTGAAATGGTTTATATTCCTGAACTGTGCGGCTATGTAGCCTTGCGGGATGAGCATATGAAAACGACGCTTGACCATGTCTATATTGCCGGTGATGTAACCGGTATAGAGGAGGCTAGCAGCGCTATGGTGGAAGGTCAGATTGCCGGTTTAAATGCCGCTGCCGGTATCGGTTTTGTTCATCAGAAGTATACCCAACTCAATGATGAGTATAAAAAACAGCTTGCCGAATTAAGAAATAATCCAATGAGTGCAGCTATCACCAGGGGCATAAAGAAAGCTACGATCCTAAAAGGAGGGACACATGTCTATTCCCACTGATGGACTACCAACCGAAACAGAGTTAGAAAAGGTCATTCCCTCTCCCGAGAACTTAGCCCGGGGGCCGGTGGTGATTGTGGAATGCTTTCAGGATATTCCCTGTGATCCATGTGCTGCCAGTTGTCCATCCGGAGCTATCCTGCCTTTTGAGGATATTAATGATCAGCCGGAGGTAGATTATAGCAAGTGTACCGGTTGCGGGCTTTGTATTGCATCCTGTCCCGGGCTGGCTATCTTTGTGGTAGATTTGAACTACTCATCTACCGAGGCGCTCATCAAAATTCCCTATGAGATGCTGCCCTTACCGGAGAAGGGACAGATTGTATCAGGTTTAGACCGTTCAGGGCAGAAGCTTGCTGATGTCAAGGTAGCCAAGGTATTCAAGACAAAGAATAAAACCAATGTGATTACCATTATAGTTCCAAAAGACCTGGCCATGGTCATTCGGAATATCAAGGTGGAGGAAGAAAATGGATGATAACACCATTATCTGTCGGTGTGAGGATGTAACCTGGGGAGATATCAGAAAACAACTGGACAAGGGGTATACGACGATGGACGAGATCAAACGCATCACCCGGGCTGGAATGGGACGCTGCCAGGGTAAAACATGTCAGAGAATTCTCCTGCATGCCATAGCGAAATATTTGAATCAAAGGGTAGAAGAGATTCCCTTATCCACCTTTCGTCCTCCCACAAAGCCTATTCCGTTAGAAGCGCTGGCGGGTGATAAAAATGATTAGAAGTGCCGATATTGTGATTATTGGCGGAGGAGTACAGGGATGCAGTATTGCTTACAACCTGGCAAAGAAAGGACAGAAGAATATTGTTATACTGGAAAAAAATACCTGTGCCAGTGGTTCATCAGGAAGGTGCGGAGCAGGATTCCGTCAACAATTTGGAACAGAAATGAATTGCATTTTAGCCAGAGAAAGTGTTAGGATGTTAGAAAAGCTGAGTGAAGAACTGGATTATGATATTGAGTTTAATCAAAAGGGCTATCTAATCTTAGCTTATACAGAAAAAGAAGTGGCTCAGTTTAAGAAAAATGTCCGATTACAGCAGAGTCTGGGCATTAATTCTGACCTGTTATCACCGGAGGAGGCCAGAGAAATCGTTCCTCCCCTGAATATCAAAGATGTTCTAGCAGCAAGTTATTGCCCCACAGATGGAAATGTTAATCCGCTGCTGACCACTTTTGCTTATGCCGAAGCAGCCCAGAGGCTTGGTGTTAAAATATTCCGCTTTACGGAAGCGCAGAAGATTGAATCACGGAATAATCGTATTACGGCAGTTGTAACGAATCAGGGAAGAATATTGACCGAAAAAGTCGTTAATGCAGCAGGAGCCTTTGCCAGGGAAGTAGGAGAAATTGCCGGAGTGGAAATACCAGTCTATTCCCAAAGGCACCAGATATTAGTGACCGAACCTACATCTATCCTTTGGGAATCCATGCTCATGTCCTTTTCCAGAAATTTCTATTTTCAGCAGCTTCCCCACGGCAGTATTGTGGGAGGATATGGGGATCCGGAACATGAGTTGATTGGACATCATATCAGTTCCAGTTGGGAATTTGTCATCACCATGGCTAAAAAAATGACTGCCTTAGTCCCGAAGGTAGGACAGGTGAGAGTAGTCAGACAATGGTCAGGTTCCTACAATATGAGCCCCGATTCACAACCCATTCTGGGAGAACACCCCGAATTAGCGGGTTATTATATGTCCGTTGGGTTCAGCGGGCACGGTTTCATGCTTGCTCCGGTATCCGGACAAATGCTGGCTGAGCTGATTTTGGGTGAAGAAACAGAACTACCCATGGAAAAATTGGATATCGGTCGATTCAAGAGGGGTGAATTGATTTTAGAGCCATCGGTCGTTTAGATTGATGAACTGATCAGGTGAAATTGATTATGATAGACTCAATACCTGAGAGTTTGAAGGGGGTGGTTATTTATAGCGTAGAATGATTCAAGATAGACAGAGTAAATTTGGGAATGAAATTTCAGGAGGAAAATATGAATCGAATAAAGAACATTTTAGTTGTATTGTTAATGATTACTTTATGTTTCTCGTTGAATACCTTAGCCCAGAAAGAGCCTGTAGTTATCGGTTTACAGGGTCCCTTAACCGGTTCAGCAGCAGTTGAAGGAGAAATGGCCAAGCAATGTGTGGAAACAGCTGCCCTGATGGTCAATGAAAAAGGAGGCATTCTGGACGGAAGAATGATTGAAATTGAATTGGTAGATGATGCCTGTCAACCCAGAGCCGGTGCGCTTGCAGCTATGAAGTTAGTGTCCATGAGAGAAGTCGTGGCTAGTATTGCCACTTATGGTTCTTCGGTGAACCAGCCATCTTCAGATATTTATGAAAAATTCAAGAAAGTCAATATTGGCTATGGCTCTACCGTTACCGGATTAACTGAAAGAGGGTTAAAGTATTTCTTCCGTACCTGCGGCAGGACAGATACACAGGGCATATTCTTTGCGAAGGAAGTAGCGCCTTATTTCGGTGCAAAGAGAGTGGCTATTATGCATGACAATACTTCTTTTGCTCTGGGTTTAGCTGAAGAAGCCAGGAAGGCTGTTTTGGATCTGGGTGAAGCAGAGTTGGTCTATTTTGATGCCATTACTCCCGGTGAATCTGATTATACCGTACCCTTAACCAGATTGCGTGAGACAAATCCTGATGTTTTTTACTTTACCGGCTATTTTCCTGAGGCAGGTCTCATTATCCGCCAGGCAAGAGAGATAGGTATTGATGCTGTCTTTGTCGGCGGAGATGCTGCCATTAATGAAGATTTTATCAAGATTGCCGGTTTGGAATATGCAGCCGGTTGTTATATGACCCAGGAAGCGTTAATCCAATATTTCACCAATCCTGAGGCAATGGAATTTAAGGAAAAATATCAGAAAGCTTATGGTAATCTGCCATCCAGTCCCTGGTCTGTTTATGCAGCCGATGCCTTGATGGTGTTGGCCGAAGCCATTGATAAAACCGGTTCTACTGATTCAGATGATCTGGTCGATTATTTGAAGAATGAATTGAAAGAATTTCCCAGTATTACCGGCCCCATCGGATTTGACGAAAAAGGAGATCGGGTAGGAACCGGAATCAACCTGTATGTGGTAAACAGTGACGGAAGTTACGCCATCGTAGAAAGATAATTGATTTAAAGAATGAGGTAGAGGCTCATGAAATTAGTTATTGAACAACTCTTAAATGGATTAACGATCGGTTCATTCTATGCCTTGATCGCTCTGGGTTACTCCATGGTATACGGCGTCATGAAACTGATTAATTTTGCCCACGGTGATCTATTTACGCTGGGATCCTACCTTGGGTATACGCTGTTAGTGATGGGAACGGCTTATGTGACCTCTACCTTGGGTGTATGGGGTGGAATGATTGCGGCTATGCTCATAGCCGCAATCGGAACTGGATTGATGGGAATCCTGGTAGAACGGATAGCTTATCGTCCCATATATCCCGCAGGCAGGTTACCGGCGGTTGTTTCCGCGCTTGGTGCCTCCATTTTCCTGCAAAATGCAATTATGGTTATCTGGGGTGCGCGTCCGCAGGCTTACACAGCTGATGTGATTCCAAGTGTGATGTTGAATATTGGCGGTTTACGCATTACTGTTTTGCAGATTCTTATTCTGCTCTTATCTTTTCTTTTAATGGGAATACTCTATTATGTGGTACAGAAGACAACCTTTGGTGCAGCCATCAGGGCTTCGGCGTTAGATAGAGAGACAGCGGCTTTAATGGGGATCAACATCAATTTAATTATCTTTTTCATCTTTGCACTAGGCCCTGCTCTGGGTGGTACTGCCGGCGTCATGGTGGGAATTTATTACCGAAAAATCAGTTTTGTCATGGGTTGGAACTATGGATTGAAGGCTTTTACGGCTACGATTTTGGGTGGAATCGGCAATATTCCCGGAGCGATGATCGGTGGATTACTCCTGGGCGTACTGGAAATGCTTGGCTCCACCTATGTTTCAACTGCCTATAAGGATGTATTTGTTTTTCTGGTATTGATACTGGTGTTGATTTTCAGACCGACAGGACTTATCGGTGAAAAAGTAGCGGAAAAGGTTTAGGTGCAGTTACAATGAATAACAAAAGTACAACCGGTCAGGAAAAGCGCCTGGCAATAAGAAATTATTCCTTTGTTTTTATTGTAGTATTGTTCTTCCTTGTATTTCCGATTTTGATTCAGAATAATTATATCATTGACGTAGCCTTTTTCTTTGGAATCTATACCTTATTAGGATTGAGCCTGAATATTGTTCTGGGAGAAGTTGGATTGTTTGATTTGGGACACATGGGATTTGCCGCTATTGGTGCTTATACCACTGCCATTTTAAATACCAGCTACGGTATACCCGTCTTAGTTTTATTACCGGTGAGTGCCATTGCTGCCGCCATCTTTGCGTATCTGGTTTGCTCACCGATTATCCATTTGCGGGGGGATTACTTGTGTATTGTTACGATTGGAATGGGAGAAATCATTCGATTAACTCTAATTAATAATCCATTTGGCATTACCGGGGGTCCCAATGGTGTTTTTGGCATATCCTTTCCCTGTATCGGGAATCTATTAATCATTGACAATTGCTTAAAATTCTATTATTTTATATGGATTGTAGTTGGTTTGAGCGTGATTGCCCTGATCAGACTGCAGAATTCAAGAATAGGAAGAGCTTGGAACTGTATCCGGGAGGATGTCATTGCTGCCGAAGCATCCGGGATTGATGTCCGTTATTACAAATTACTGGCTTTTATGTTAGGTGCTGCATTAGCAGGTATAGCAGGCAGTATCTATGCCACTAAACTGATGATTGTCTCTCCTGAAAGTTTCAGCTTCATGGAGTCATGCCTGTTATTCTGCATTATATTAATCGGAGGGATGGGGTCTATACCCGGTGTATTTATCGGTGCAGCTGCCATCAGCCTTTTTCCGGAAATATTCCAGGCCTTTGCCCAGTATCGTATGCTGATTTTTGGTGTCGTCATGGTATTGATGATGATATTTCGACCGGGTGGTATCTGGCCGAGACAGAGAGGAAAAATACAGACTGAATCAATGTTAGTCACAGCAGGAAAGAGCGAGATATGATGATGAAGGAACAAATGCAGGAGAGTATAAAGGCAGATAGATTTATGATGCTGGAAACACAAAAATTAACCAAACGATTTGGTGGGCTTGTAGCAGTCAATCAGATCGATTTAATGGTGAATAAAGGCAAAATCAGCAGTATCATAGGACCGAATGGTGCGGGGAAAACGACTGTTTTTAATGTTATTACCGGTATATATCAGCCTGATGAAGGGCAATATTTTTTTAAAGGGGAAAAGATAATCAGTTTGAAGCCGCATCAGATTCTTTCCAGGGGAATTGCTCGAACCTTTCAGAATATACGGCTTTTTCAAAATATGACTTGCCTGGAAAATGTCATGTCAGGACAACATGCCCGGAGTCAGTCAGGTATCTGGCCTTCTATTTTTCGCTTGCCTACCCAGGTAAATGAAGAGAAAAAAATACGGGAAGTAGCTGAGAGCAGGCTGAAACAGGTTGGCTTAATGAGATACAGAGATGAATTGGCGAAAAATATTGCCTATGGAAACCAGAGGATGTTGGAGATTGCCAGGGCTTTAGCAAGTAATCCTGATCTTTTGATACTGGATGAACCAAGTAGCGGCTTGAATGACAAGGAGTCAGAAGATCTGATGAATTTTCTGAATGAGCTTATCAAAGAAGATCTGACTATTTTACTGATTGAACATGACATGAATGTAGTTATGGGGATTTCTGATTGGGTTACGGTGATGGATGAGGGTAAAAAAATTGCCGAGGGAAAACCGGAAGATGTTTATAATAATCCAATTGTGATAGAAGCATACCTGGGGAAAGAAGAAGAGGAGATATAGTCTGGTGAAAGCCTTATTAACAATCGATAGCCTTCATATTTATTATGGATCGATACAAGCTTTAAAGGGGATTTCCCTGAATGTTGCCAAAGGTGAAATCGTCAGTGTGCTTGGGGCGAATGGCGCAGGAAAGAGTACATTGCTCAGGGCTATTTCCGGGCTTGTCCCTGTCCATAAGGGTGATATGATATTTAATGATATATCTTTAAAAAAAAGGGAAGCATACAGGATTGTTATTGATGGTATATCGCATGTTCCTGAAGGAAGACGTGTATTTTCTACCTTGACCGTGGAAGAAAATCTGAATCTTGGTGCTTTTAATCGCAGAAATGAATCGAAACTTGTTGCGGAGAGGAAGGATCGGGCTTTTGACCTGTTTCCCATATTAAAAAACAGAAGAAATCAGCTGGCAGGAACCCTGTCAGGAGGGGAACAACAGATGCTAGCTATCGGAAGAGGTTTAATGAGTGATCCCCAGTTATTGCTGCTGGATGAGCCCTCTTTAGGTCTTGCCCCTTTGCTGGTAAAACAGATCTTCAGGATTATTAAAGAAATTAATGAACAGGGTGTAGCTATTCTATTGGTGGAACAAAATGCCCGAAAAGCTCTGGCAATAGCTCATCGGGGATATGTATTAGAGACCGGAAATATAACCATCAGCGGTTTATCATCTGAGCTGAAAGATAATCAGAAAGTACAGGAAGCTTATCTGGGAGGAGCCGCTCTAAAGAAACAGAGAAATAGACCATCTTAACATTTAAGGCAAAAAACCGGAAATTAAACTATTTTCGTTAAAACCTCTGGACCATAGCATGAGATAAATGATTGATCGTATGCCTGGCCATTGGTTTTATTTATTTTTGAAATTGTTTGAAAAAACAGGTCTTTTTTGTTATATTATATGAGGGTTGTTTTATTAAAAGGATCCATATTCTGTAAAATGAAGAATTTTATCCAACTGAGTGAATTTAAAAGATGAAACTGGTTTAGTGAGCCGGGATGAAAAGTCATAAAAAATAGAGATGTGACAAGAGCATGACCTTTCATGGTTTTTTAGTCTACAAAGAAGTTTCCTTGTGCTGTTCACATTAGAAATGAGAAGTAATATATGAATCAGAATAGTAATGAAGATAAAGAACTGGTAGTACTTTTTAATGGAGAGCTCGCTGATTTAAAGACTAACCTGATTGATATGTCTGAATTAGTTCAGAATTCGTTGAAGCAGGCCATCCAGTCCCTTATTAACAAAGATCGAAATCTTGCTCAGCAGGTGATAGATAACGATGAAAAGATTGATCGCATGGAACTGGATATTGAGGAACAGTGCTTACAATTGATTGCCTTAAAGCACCCGGTATCCAAAAAATTAAGAGTGATTACCTGTGCAATCAAGACCATTTCCGACCTGGAAAGAGTAGGTGACCGAGCAGCAAATATTGCCGGAGCAAGCCAGTATCTTGCATCGAAGCAGCTGGTAAAGCCTTTGATTGATATACCAAGAATGGCTGAGATTGCCCAGAGTATGGTGCAGGACAGTCTGAAGGCTTATCTGAGAGGGGACGTAGAATTAGCCAAATCAGTATGGACAAGGGATAAGCTGGTTGATCAATTGAATCAGCAGATATTCCGTGAGCTACTGACCTTTATGCTGGAAGATCCTCACACCATCAGTCGGGGGATCCATCTGGTGTTTATTGCTGATAACCTGGAAAGGATTGGAGATCATGCCGGAAATTTAGCTGAACGGATCGTGTATATTGTAAACGGGGAAAGAATCAAAAAGAAGATGGAGCAAAAGGACGAGGAGTCCTGACCGTTATGTATTTTATTATCAATATCATTAATATTCTATTTAGAGTATACAGTTATGCAATTTTAGCCAGAATTTTTATATCCTGGTTACCGGTTGACCGGTCAAATCCTATCGTAAAATTTATCTACCGGATTACTGAACCGATACTGGCTCCATTTCGGATTATTTTACCGTTAGGCGGTATGGGGATTGATCTATCTCCCATCATCGTATTTTTTTTGCTGAATTTATTGAGAACATCATTAATAAGGCTGATATTAAATCTGTATTATTGATATTAAAGTAAAAGAAAAATGCTTATCAAAGTGATTATAAGCAGCAAAAGGAAGGAGGACAAGAGATGAGGATTACTCCCATGGATATTGAACAACAACAGTTCGGGAGATCATTCAGGGGTTACAACGAAGAAGAAGTAGATAATTTCTTAGACCGCATTGCCAAGGACTATGAAGAAATTCTTGATGAGAACGCGAAATTAAAGGAAGAAATAGACAGGTACCAATCAAAAGTTCAAGAGTTCTCCAAAATGGAAGACACTTTAAGAAGTGCTCTGGTTAATGCGCAACAAAGTGCCTCAAGTATTAAAGAAAATGTTCAGAGAGAAACCCAGGTTATGATCGATAATGCTAAAATTGAGGCTGAGAAAATCAAACAACAGGCAAAGCAGGATTCTTTTGATATCAATCATGAGATTGAGGCTCTGAAGAAAAGAAAATATGTTCTGCTGGAAAAATTAAAAAATACCCTGAAGCTCCATATCCGCATGCTGGATGAAGAGATTGAAGAAGAGCCGGAAGAAACGAGTTCGAACGATACGCAGGATAAGATGATTGAAAATCTTAAAATGAAAATGTATTCTGATGAAAAGGGAGATTTACCGGAACTGCAGGACATTCAGGAAGATAATCTGAATGATAAAGACGTTTAAAAAACAGCGTCCATTGCAGACCTTTCGTTGGTTCTGACAGGGTGGGATATTATTATTTTTTTTCTTTAATCATATTTCTAATGAATAGGGACAGGAGTAAGAGGAGAGTAAGTATTCACCAGATACTGAAAATCACCTCTTGGCATTAGACTGAAAGCATGAATTCAAAACGGTTGAACCGTTATAACAGAAGTGAAAGATGATGTTTTATGTCTTTCATAAGGTTATTATCCGATATAAATTAAAAAACAAGATAATAACAGATGAAGGTGGTACCGCAAGATGCTTGAACCTCTTGCCCTTTAGAAGGCAAGAGGTTTTTATTTTCATTTCTTATTGAATAGAAGGGGGAGCAGATGGTGGATTATAAATCTACATTGAATTTACCAAAAACTGAATTTTCCATGAAGGCTAATTTGCCCAAAGAAGAACCAAAGATGATGGAATTCTGGCATACGATGAAACTGGATAAAAAATTACTGGAGAAGTACAGAGATAAGGAAAAATTTATCCTGCATGACGGACCCCCTTATGCCAACGGAAATATACATATCGGTACCGCTTATAATAAAATATTAAAGGATCTTATCCCAAAATATAAATGGATGAGAGGTTTTAACTCCTACTATGTTCCCGGTTGGGATACCCATGGTATGCCGATTGAGCATAAGGTCAGCGGTGAATTGAATGTTACACTGAAGGATATTCATCCGGTAACGTTAAGGAAGAAGTGCCAGGAATATGCCAAAAAGTATATCGACATTCAAAGAGAAGAATTTAAAAGACTGGGGGTCATTGCAGATTGGGAAAATCCTTATTTGACTTTTCTGCCGGAATATGAGTCAAAACAGATCGATATCTTTGGCAGAATGTATGAACGGGGGTATATTTATAAGGGCCTGAAAGCGGTCTTCTGGTGTCCGTCCTGTGAAACAGCATTGGCTGCTGCAGAGATTGAATACAGTGACGAACATAGTGACTCAATTTTTGTAAAATTTCAGGTTGTCGATGATATAAGCGCTATCTTCCCTGAAGCAGAACCGGAAAAAACATTTGTGGTAATCTGGACAACCACGCCATGGACCATTCCGGGCAATTTTGCCATCACCCTGCATCCGGATTTCAAATACAGTCTGGTAAAGACCGAACAGGGAAATCTCATTATCGCATCAAAGCTGGTCGATGATGTGATGAAGAAAACAGGTATTGATTCTTACCGGGTTATAAATGAAAAAAAAGGAACACTTTTTGAGGGTATTAAAGCAAGACATCCACTGTTAAACAGAGATTCTTTGATGATCCTGGGCACGCATGTAACGCTGGAAGAAGGAACGGGTTGCGTTCATACTGCGCCGGGACATGGACAGGAAGACTACGAGATCGGTATGAAATACCGGCTGCCTATTGTATCGGTGTTGGACAGCCAGGGGAAATTAAATGAAAACTCCGGTCCGTTCAATGGTCTTGATTATCGGGAAGCCAACAAAAAAGTGATAGAATCTTTGCAGGAAAAGGGTTACCTGTTGGGCAAAGGTAAAATCAAACATTCCTATCCTCATTGCTGGCGATGCAAGAAACCCATCCTCTTCAGGGCTACCGAGCAATGGTTTGTCTCAGTGGATAAGTTCAGGGAAAAATCTTTAAAGGCTATTAATGAGGTTCAGTGGATTCCCAGTTGGGGAAAAGAAAAAATCTACAGCATGGTTGAGGAGAGAACGGACTGGTGTATCTCGCGACAGAGAGTATGGGGTGTGCCTATACCGGCTTTCTATTGCCAGGCATGTCATAAAATTGTGATTACTCCCGAGACCATCGATGTAGTTAAAAAATTATTCAGGGAAAGAGGGTCAGATGCCTGGTTTACCATGGGCGCTCAGGAGATTCTCCCGAAAGGTTTTCGATGTCCACATTGTGGGGGAACTGTATTTGAAAAAGAAAAAGATATTATGGATGTATGGTTTGACTCAGGTTGCAGTCATGCAGCCGTATTACAAACCAGAGAAGATCTGCATTGGCCTTGTGAAATGTACCTGGAGGGAACCGATCAGCACCGGGGATGGTTCCAGACCTCCCTGTTGACATCAGTTGCTGCCTTTGATCGGGCTCCTTACAAGTCAGTCCTGACCCATGGGTTTACTGTTGACGAAGAAAGCCGTAAAATGTCCAAATCTATCGGTAATGTCATCTTCCCTCAGGAAGTTATCGACCAGTATGGCGCTGATATTCTAAGATTATGGGTTGCGTCTTCTGATTACAAGAGAGATGTCAGAATATCAAAAAATATTTTGAAGCAACTGGTTGAAATATACCGCAAGATAAGAAATACCGCTCGTTTTATTCTGGGCAATCTATACGATTTTAATCCTGATAAGCACCATATTTCCTACGAAAAACTGGAAGATATAGACCGCCTTATTTTAAGTCAATTTCAGAATTTAGTTCAACGGACAACCGATAACTATGAGAAATATGAATTCCATACTCTTTACCATGATATTCATAATTTCTGTACACTGAATTTAAGCTCCTTTTATCTGGACATTATTAAAGATCGACTATATGTCTTAGATGCAAATTCATTGTCGAGAAGGGCTTCGCAGACAGCTCTATATCAGATTATCAAGGGCTTAACCCAGCTGATTGCACCGGTTTTGAGTTTTACGGCAGAAGAGATATGGCAGAATTTAAATAGAATAGGAAAACAGGAAGAGAGTGTTTTCCTCTCATCATGGCCACATGTGGAACAGAAGATGGTGCAGAGCGAGATGGAGGAAGAATGGAGCCAGCTGATGGCAGTCAGAAGAGATGTTTTAAAGGCACTGGAAATTTCCCGGAAAGATGGAAAGATAGGAAATTCCCTGGAAGCCCGGGTTAATATCTATACCAGTGATCAGAATATTTACACCTATCTGGAAAAATTTAAGGATGAGCTGGAGACCATCTTCATTGTTTCCAGTGTTGAATTGCTGAATCATGATGAAGATATCTCTCATGAAAATATGTTCAGGGGAGAAGAGGTTCCCCAGATTTCCATTATCATCAAGAAAGCACCAGGTGAGAAATGTGAAAGATGCTGGTGTTATTCCGAAACTGTCGGTCAGGATGACCGTTATCCTACGATTTGCCGTAAATGTATGATGGTAATGGATGAGAAGGAATAGTCGTTGTTATGAATCTAAAGCTGCCTTTGTCAAGATTTTATAAGGATTATTCCTGCTTGAACATGGTAAACCTGGAGAGTAAATGAGTTTCGCTATCGGGATTTTTATCATTGTCCTGCTGGATCAGATCAGCAAGATATGGGTTCAGAATCATATGGCGTTAAGGGAGTCCATTCCTATCATCAAGGGAATTTTTCATATCACTTACATACAAAATCCTCATTCTTCCTTTGGTCTTTTGAAATTCAGCAATATGACCTATACGATCATCACCTTACTGGTTCTATTGCTGATGATTCTCTTTTTACGTAGCAAGACGACCCCAAAAAACAAAATGATCTTCATTTCCCTGGCTATGATTCTGGGTGGTTCCTTAGGTAATATGATTGACCGTTTCAGGATTGGCAGTGTCATTGATTTTCTGGATTTTCGTATATGGCCTATATTCAATCTAGCTGATTCTGCCATTAATGTTGGTCTTTTTCTGCTCATTATTCATTTTTTACTTCATAAAGAAACGACGGAAAAGCCGGATGAGCAGTAGAAAGAACAAAAGACAGATTAAAATTAAGATTTAAAGAAGGGTTAAGCAAGATGCATTACCGAGGTACACTTGAAGAGATTACATATTCTGAAAAAGAAAACATCAGAATTGATACCTTTCTTGCCAGACATCAAATGACTGATCTATCAAGAAACAGAATCAAGGAATTGATAACCCAGGGTAATATTCTTGTCAATGGTAAACAGGTAAAACCCAGCCATCTTCTGAAGAAAGGTGAAAGAATTTCCGTCAAACTTCCTGATCAAAAAGAATTATCATTGCTGCATGAAGATATTCCTCTGGATATTTATTATGAAGATGATCATATGATGGTCATCAATAAGAGTGCAGGCATGATTGTTCATCCTGCCGGAAAGGTAAGAACGGGCACTCTTGTTAATGCAATCCTGTTTCATTGTCAGGGCAAATTACCGGGTATTAACGGCATAAATCGTCCGGGGATTGTTCATCGACTGGATAAAGATACATCCGGGCTGATGATGGTCGCCAAATCCGAACTGGCTTTTCATGCTCTAACCAGCCAGATAAAGGAAAGGAAGATTGTAAAAAAATATATTGCCCTGGTTTACGGAGTCGTGAAGGAACAGGCAGGATTTATTGAAGCACCTGTCGGTCGGGATATCCAGCATCGAAACAGAATGGCTGTTTCGGATATTTACAGCCGGGAAGCAAAGACCTATTTTGAAATTATCAGGCGTTATAACACATTCACCCTGTTATTGCTGAAACTTTACACTGGCCGTACCCATCAGATCAGGGTACATTTACAGTTTATTGGTCATCCTGTAGTTGGAGATAGAGTATACGGATTGCGTAAAGATAAAAATGCATTGATATCCATATCCAGGCAGGCTTTACATTCCCATTACCTGCAGTTTATCCATCCAGTCAGCCATCAGTTAATGAGTTTCACTTCCCTGCTGCCCGAAGATATATTGAACCAATTGTCAATTCTTTCCTATTCTGCATTCAAGTGATTAACAGTTTTTGGATATCTTTTTTGATTTCATCGTGGATGATGACAACAGGTATTATTTTTTCATTCGTATAGATCACTTTCCCCAAACTGGCATTCTTTGCTTTTCTGACGTATTTTCTTCTGGTGAATATAATCTGGGCATTCTCACCATCTTTGGCTTTACTGAAATATCCGGCCAGACGAGCGGCAAGGATTAGTGTAGCATAAGGGGGATTGTCTGAATTTTTATGATTTTTAATAATCACATGGCTTCCCGGCCTGCTCAGATGATGCAGCCAGAAATCATTTCCTGATGAAAGATTCCTTAAGAGATAATCATTCTGCTTATCATTCTTGCCAACCAGTATATTCCATCCTTCTGGTGATAGAAATCTGCTGATGTAAGGAATCTGTACGGTTTTTTTCTTTGAATCTCTTTTTTCTTCTTTTTTAATATATTTGAGTCGCACCAATTGATTATACAGGGTAGATAATTCTTCCAGTGAATTTTTGCTTGTGGACAGTGCTGATTGAAATTCTTTTAATTGCTGCCATAATCTATTCGTTTCCTGGAGCTGTTTTTCAATGATACCCTGATTCTGTTGCAGTTTCTTATATCTCTTAAAATAGATATTTGCATTCTCAATAGGGCTTATATCAGGTTTTAACTGGACACTGATCTTTGGATGATTTATATCGGAGTAATCAATGAGATCTACTTCCCTTGTGCCGGTTCGGATTTCCCACAGGTGTGCCTTAATTAATTCACCCTTTTTTTTGTATATTTCACTATCAATCATTTCTCTTTTTCTGTTCTGCAAAAAACGGTTTTTTTCTTCCAATTTTTCCCCATTCTTTTTCAAAATACTGTTGATACTGCGATATAACTGTTGTCTTTTGTCACCTTCTCTTAATTGATTAAACACAAATTCAAGACAGGATGAAGCCTGTTGAAAAGGGAGTTGCTTCGTATTCTGTTGACTGACCGCGCATAACAGATAATAATCAATCACCATATCGGTTTTTTTATCGATCAAAACCACAGGGGAAATGCGATTTTCAAGGATTCGATGCATGAGTTCGGAAAATTGATGCCACAAATGAGTCCAGGAATTTTCCGGGATCTGGTTCAATCTCTGAGAGACAGGATAATTCAGGCAGGTAACAATTTCCTGGGAACTTTTTATGCCATATCCGATGAAATGACGATGAAAGAATTGCCATAAATATTCTACACCTTCGTCAGCCCTGCTTTGATTTAATAGATTCTGAAATTCCTGGCGGTTGACTTTTAAAGGATTCAGCTTATCCTGGTGGGGTGGATAAATATAGGGTATGCCGGCTTTAATCTCCCGATATCTGTTTACGTCCGAACTGACCTGTTTCATCATTCCCCTGATGCAGTCCTGTTCATCTACCAGGATAGCATTACTGTATTTGCCCATCAGCTCAATAATCAGATGGTATTTTTTGGGCAGTCCGAATTTATGATAGGGTTCAATAATAAGCTTGATGATGCGGTCGAATTGAAGATGTTCAATCTGAAGCAATATTCCTCCCCGAATCCAGTTTTTCAGCTGATGAAAAAAGAGTGAAGAAAAATTTTCTGAAGGGAGGGGGGAGCGGCTCAAGAAGAAGGCAGTTCTCTCCGGTTGAATTGAAAAAAATAAATTTCCATTTACACCATTATTTTTCAAAACCAGCAGCATTTCATATCTGCTGAGCTGGTAAATATCAACTATTTTTGCCGGAATCAATTGTTTCTTAATTTCTTGAGTGACTGCAAACAGGGCAATGCTGTCAAGCTTCATTTTGAGACTCCCTTTTCAGAGCTATACTTTTCTACACTCTGTTACAGGACATTTATAATATATTTAAATGTTATGGTCAAGTTGTTTTTAGAATCCATTAAGTTATGGGACGTACATATTGCGTATTAAGATTAAAACAGGCAATTTTATACAAAGTTGACACAAGCTGGTGAATTACCTAAAATGATTGTAAAATGCGGAAAACGGAAAGGAGCAATCTTTGACCAAAAGTATGACCGGTTTCGGAATGGGTGAATCTGCGGAAGACGGCATCTCATCCAGAGTAGAAATGAAGACAGTGAACAATCGATATCTGGATATCAAGGTTAAGATGCCGCTTCAGTCCCTTGATATTTTACAGAGAATCGAGAACATGGTTCAGCGAAGAATAAACAGAGGTACCGTTCAGATCCTGATAAAAGTGGATGGTGGTAATGAGGATCATAGCAGAATCAGGCTTAATGAGGAACTCCTGTCCTCTTACCTGCAATCTCTAAATAGACTGAAAGAAATCACC
The DNA here is from genome assembly GCA_964433635.1 of uncultured Atribacterota bacterium. GTDB lineage: Bacteria > Atribacterota > Phoenicimicrobiia > Phoenicimicrobiales > Stramentimicrobiaceae > CAYSSG01. The sequence goes on from CAYSSG010000001.1 coordinate 52,418, forward strand.
GGTCTCTCAGAGGATATCAACCTTGATGCATTACTTCGATATAAGGAGATATTTGAATTCATCAGAAATGATGAGGATGAACACTATTGGAAATCAATTCAGGTATCCCTGGAGAATGCCCTGGATTCTCTGACCAGGAGCAGGGAAACAGAAGGCAACAAGCTGATGGAGGATATTCTGAAAAGAGTGGATCGGATGAAAGTCACAGTTAACGAAATTGAGCAGCAAAAGAACGATTGTCTGAAAGAATTTAAAGAAAAATTAGAGCAGAAAATCCATCAGATCGGGCAGGATATTTCTTTGAATGAGGGCAGGATAGAAATGGAAGTATCAATTTTAGCCCAAAAAAGTGATATTTCCGAGGAGATAAAAAGATTAAAATGCCATCTGAATCAACTCAAAAAGATAGCTAAAAATAGTTCACCTATCGGACGTAAGATTGAATTCTACACTCAGGAGGTTGGTAGAGAAATTAATACACTTGGTGCAAAATTAAATCACAGTAAAATTTCTTCGAAAGTCATCAGATTAAAATCAGAAATAGAAAAGATAAAAGAACAGTCAAGGAATATTGAATAATCCCGGAGAAGGTGTATGAATCAATTAATGATGAATATTGGTTTTGGAAATTTTGTTAACTCAGAAAGGGTAATATCAATACTGGATCCTGATTCTGCTCCGATGAAAAGACTGAGAGAGGAAGCAAAGCAATCCAAGAAATTACTGAATGCTACCTATGGGAGAAGAACAAGGTCAATCATTATAACAGATAGCAATCATGTTATCTTATCGGCTTTACAGCCTGAAACGATTATTAACAGATTAACAAGTCATCAGAAGAAAGAGATGAGCGAATAAACAAGTAAGATGGGAAAGATAAAAAAAAATTCCGGGAACCTTTTTGTAATATCCGGACCTTCCGGCGTAGGCAAAGGAACGCTCCGGGAAAATCTGTTTCGGCAGATTCCGGATTTGTGTTATTCTGTTTCTGTAACAACCAGAAGACCCAGAAAAGAAGAGCGGGAAGGTGTCGATTATTTTTTTGTAAATGTAGATACATTTAAGAAATATATTGAGGAAGATCAATTCGCTGAATGGGCTCTGGTACATGGTGACTATAAGGGGACGCTGTTAAGGACGATCAGTGAAACACTGTGCAGGGGTGATGACCTGGTACTTGAAATTGATGTGCAGGGAGCCATGCAGATTAAAGAAAGATTTCCCGGAGGAATTTTTATCTTTATTGCTCCCCCATCCTGGGAGAAGCTGGAACATAGATTAAGAGGTCGAAAGACCGAAGACGAGGATAACCTGAAACAGAGGCTTAATGATGCTCATCAAGAACTAAAGTATATCAGGTATTACGATTACCTGATTGTGAATAACCGTCTGCAAAAAGCACTGGATGAATTAAAGGCTGTTATTATCAGTGAAAGGTGCAAAATCAGGAAAAAACATCCGGGCTTTGCTTAGTAACCGTATATTAAAACAATCATCTCAATGACATATCTGCTATAATAATACGATCTGATCATAATCTTGATCGCTCGTAAAAGGGAGTAACCTGAAGCATATGGAAAAGAAAAAAAACAGGAAGAAGAATGTTGTTCTGGGTGTAACCGGTGGAATAGCTGCTTATAAAAGTGCCGAACTAGTGCGATTATTGAAGAAATGCGGATATGATATTAAGGTCATTATGACCCGGAATGCAACACGGTTTATCTCTCCGCTCACTCTGGCTATTCTATCTGAGAATAAAGTATACACCAGCCTCTTCTCTCAGAACGAGGAAGATGACGAAATAAGACATATATCTCTGGCTCATTGGGCTGATTTGATCCTGATTGCCCCTGCTACTGCCAATGTGATTGCCAGAATTGCTCACGGCATGGCTGATGATTTATTGACATCCACCATTTTAGCTTTCCCGGGAGATATCATCCTGGCACCTTCCATGAACAGTACAATGCTGCAAAATATACGCTATCAGGAAAACAGGAAGATTCTGTTACAAATGGGCTTTCATTTTATTTCCACTGAAAAAGGGATGATGGCCTGTGGTGATTATGGTGATGGACGCATGGCAGGTCCTGAAGAGATTGTCAAAATGGTAAACCGAATGACAAATCCCACCTATCTGCTGGAAGGAAAAAGATTACTCATTACCGCTTCGGCCACACGAGAACCAATTGATATGGTGAGATTCATATCGAATTATTCCACGGGTAAAATGGGGTTTGCATTGGCCGAGGTAGCTAGAAACCGTGGTGGAGAGGTCATTCTGATTACCGGTCCCACTCATTTGGAAGATATAGGAGGGGTTAAGACAATTCATGTGAATACTGCTCGAGAGATGCGGGACCAGGTATTGAATTATCTCAATGATTCGGATATATTTATATCTGCTGCTGCAGTTTCAGATTTCTGTCCTGTCAACTATTTTTCCGGAAAGATAAAAAAAGACACCCGAAAAAAGTTCAATATAACGCTAGAAAAGAATGTAGATATTTTAAAGGAAGCCGGAGAAAAGAAGACCAGCCAGATACTCGTCGGTTTTGCTGCTGAAGTAGATCACTTAGAAGAATATGCAACTTCCAAATTAAAATCAAAGAATTTAGATTACATTATTGTAAATGACATCAGCAGGGAAGATAGTGGTTTCGGAACCGACTCCAATAAAGTTTTTATTATTGACCGTAAAGGTAGAAAAACGGATTTACCCCTCATGTCTAAATTTGAAGTAGCCGAGCACATTTTTGATATGATTCACAAAGATTTAGCGCATCAGGATAAGGGCATATCCATAGAATGAATAAGAGGAACATAGCAGAAGTCATCCCTTTCAATATGCACCTGAATAGAGGCTTTCATTATCTGATACCTCCTGATCTGGAAAAAGCAGCTGCCGTTGGCAAGAGAGTCAAGATTCATTTCAGGAACAAAAACAGGACAGGAGTCATTGTCAATATTACCGGGAAAACTGATATTGCTGTGCAAAACCTGAAGGAGATTGAAGAAATCATTGATCCCTATCCTGTCTTAACCCCGGAAATGATGATTTTGATTGATTGGATTTCCAGGTATTACATTTGCCCGAAGGGAACGATTATTACCCATGTCATGCCTTCCAGGATTTCCAGGAAAAAGATAGCCTCCCTGTTGGAACATGATTCCGGACAGAGAGATGTCCCAGATGATATCCCCGGTAATATAGAAATTCCCGATAAGATCATCAGAGTTCACCCTCAGCAATCTTCACTTTTTAATGATGTGATGCTGGGAAAAAAAAGTTTTTCTGTAAAACCAATTCTTTTCCACTATCATCACTGGCAATATAGAGATCGTTTTTATATGAGATGGACTAAAAAGTTTGTCCGTCTGGGGAAGCAGGTGTTAATTCTGATTCCGGACCAGTGGAGCTGTAATGAATTAAAGAAAAAGATGGCTCAAAATTTTGGTAATACACTAGGTGTCTTTGACAAAAAGGCAGACCAGTGGCAAAAATATCTTCGCTTTCTTCGCGTCCAGGGAGGGAGCATTAAGGTAGTGATCGGTACCAGGTCAAGTATTTTTCTCCCCTTTACGAATCTGGGTTTAATCATTCTGGAGCAGGAAAATTCCCAGTTATATAAAGAGGAAAGAACTCCCAGATATCATGCCCGGGAGATTGCTTTAGCCAGAGGAGGCCTTGGTTCCGGTCAGGTTATTTTAGGAAGCTTTGCACCATCTGTGGAGAGCTATTGGCATTCCATGAAACAGGAATATCAGTTAAAAACTGAAAATCAGGAAAAGAATAGGCTGATTTACTATCCCCGGATTGAAGTCATTAATATGCAGGAGGAGAAATCATTCCAGCGTATCATCAGTTTCCGGCTTCAGCAGCAGATTATACAGTGTCTCAGGGAAAAGAATAAAGTCGTTCTTTTTCTGAACAGGCGTGGTATTGCCAGCTACATGGCTTGTTTACAATGCGGGTATGTGATGAGGTGTCCTGACTGTAATCATCTGCTGTCATTTCATCAGCAGGACAATGCAAAATGGATTATATGCCATGTCTGTGGAAAAAGGGTAAAAATGGATAAATGCTGTCCAAATTGCGGGGAAGATACTGTAAAACCAATGGGATTTGGTACTCAACTCGTAGAACTGATGGTCAAAAGAATGTTTCCCAAGACGGTGGTACAGCGTTTTGATATTGACATTGCTCCCGGGAAAAATCTGCAAAAAAAGATAACAAATGCATTTAATCAGGGAAAAATTGATATTCTGGTGGGTACTCAATTGATGTTCAGAGAGATTCATTATCAGCATATTGGGGTGTTAGGTATGATTTTTGCTGATCATTTATTAAATATTCCTGAATATCAATCAGCAGAATTGACTTTCCAATTTATTTATCAATTAGCCCTTAATTTAGCGCTCCGCAACAAATCAAAGACCTTGTTAATACAGACCAGTCAACCTGAACATCACGTTTTGCAGGCCATCAAATGTTTGGATGATTCTCTATTTTATCGTGAGGAATTAATGCTTAGAAAGGAACTCGAGTATCCTCCCTTTACTCAAATGATAAGGATAGATTTTCTGGGAAAACAAAAGGAGAGAGTTAGAAAAAGTGCGCTGGATTTTATTCACTATGCTCGTCAGGCTGAACTGAGTTCCGGGGCGGAGATGGATTTTCAGTTGAACAGTGAAAATCTGATCATTGTAAAAGAAAACGACAAAAACAGGGCAAGTTGCGTGCTAAAGATCAATCCTGGTAAACAGAATATTGAACATTTTAAGGAAAAACTGTTTCCCTATATTTTGAAATACAAATCAAATGATGTAAAATTAATGATTGATGTTCAACAATAAAAAATGGTGTAGGAGAGAAAAGAAGATGGCTGTTTTGAAGTTACAAAAATATGGCTCCCCTGTTTTAAGGGAAAAGGCAATGCTGGTGAACAAGGTTGATGAAGAAATACGGAAACTTGTGGAGAACATGATTGAAACAATGTATGCTGAAGGTGGCGTAGGATTGGCTGCACCCCAGGTGGGGATTTCTAAAAGGATTGTGGTCATAGATACCGAGGATAAAGGAGTCATCGTTCTCATCAATCCTGCCATTATTAAGCGTGAAGGGGAAATGAGAGAAGAAGAAGGCTGTTTAAGTGTTCCGGGTGTTTATTCTACTGTTAGAAGATCATCCGTCGTTACGGTGGAAGCCCTTGATTTGAATGAGAAGAAATTTAGAATTTCACAGGAGGGTTTTCTGGCCATTGTCCTGCAACATGAGATCGATCATTTAGACGGTTATCTGTTTATCGATCGGCTGAATCCTGCAAAAAGATTAATGATCAAAGATCAACTGAAAAAAATCGAGTAGACAACCGGGAGGAAATTCTTTTGAAAATCATTTTTATTGGCACATCATCATTTGGTATTCCGGTTCTGAAAAAATTGATATCCTTAAAAGAAGATATCATTGCCGTGATAACACAGCCGGACAGACGGGGGGGAAGAGGTAAAAGAATTCAGGCTTCTCCAGTAAAAGAAATAGCGCTAGCCCAGGGGCTGTATCTATTTCAGCCTGAAAATATTAATTCTGAAAATTCAATCCGGGAAATTAAAAGACTCCAGCCGGATCTAATCATTTTAATCTCTTATGGACAAATTCTTTCCGGGAAGATATTAGACATTCCTGCTTGTGGATGTTTAAATGTTCATCCCTCTTTATTGCCGGACTATAAGGGTCCGGCACCCATTCAATGGACGCTTATTCGAGGCGAGAAGGATACCGGCATTACTTTCCTATTCATGAATGAAAAGATTGATGCCGGCGATATGATATTGCAGGAAAAGGTGCATATCATGCCGGAAGAGAATTATCAGGAACTGAGTAGAAGATTAGCAATAAAGGGTTCGGAAATGATAGAAGAAGCGCTGGATAAGATAAGAAGAAGGGATTATCAGAGAATTTCCCAGCCTGTTAAGAAGACTTTTTATGCCAGAAAATTAACGAAAACGGATTGTCAGATTAAATGGGATCATTCCGGAGAAGATATCTACAATCTCATCAAAGGCGTTACCTATTTTCCAGGTGCCTTTACCGAATACAAGGGGAAGAGGATAAAAATTACCAGGGCTTTGTTGCTTGCAGATGCCAGTGCTGATCAAGACCTGTCAGGACGAAAACCCGGAGAAATTGTAGCGGTGAGCAAGAAAGGAATACAGGTGCTGGCAGGAGACGGTACCAGAGTAAGTATTCAATGCTTAATCCTGCCGGGTTCTAAAGAAATGGAAGTTTCTCAATTTATTAATGGTTATCCTATTGAAATTGGAGATACTTTTGTTTAATAGATTGAATCAATGAAAGTATGATACCGATATTCCCTTGTTCCTGCGCATACCTGATCCTAAGGATTGCCGGATTGAAAACAGTCATTCTGAACGGAAAAGGATAAAATATTTTGCATAATCCTAATATAAGGGCATTGATTTTAGAAATTCTCAATCGGGTAGAAAGAGAGCATGCGTATCTGAATGTTCTCCTGCTGGATTATTTTAAGCAATATCATCTGAAAAATGAGGATAAAGGCCTGATTCAGGAATTAACCTATGGTGTTACCCGTTTAAGAAAAAAGTTAGATTGGATTATCGGTCAATTTCTGGAAGACAAAAACAGAAAAATACCCCAAACCGTTCAAAATATCCTGAGAATGGGTATTTATCAATCTCTTTATCTGGATAAGATACCAGATTATGCTGTCGTCAATGAATCAGTTGAATTGGGGAAAGATAGTCCTTATTCCGGTTACTCCAAACTGATCAATGCTCTTTTAAGGAATGTGATACGTCAGCGCGAGAACATTCGCTGGCCGGTAATGGAAAAAAATCCGGTAAAAGCGATTTCTGTCTTTTATTCTTATCCTGAATGGTTAGTTCAGAGATGGATACGTCGCTATGGCATAGATCTATGCATCAGGATTTGTCAGGCGGGTAATGCCAGGCCGAGCTTGACATTACGGGTGAATTCTCTTAAAACAAGCATGGCAGAATTAAAGAAAAGTCTTTCTGAGTTAGAAGTTCCTTTTAAGGAGGGACAGTATGTTCCCGAAGAAGCCCTGATTGCAAAGGAGTTTACAGATTTCAGTCATTCCTCAGTCTTTCTGAAAGGCTGGTTTTCCATCCAGGATGAAAGTTCTATCCTGGCATCCGTCTTTCTGAATCCTTCTGCTGATGAAACAATCATTGACATGTGCTGCGGACCAGGAGGCAAGACCATGCATATGGCACAATTGATGAAGAACCAGGGGAAAATTATTGCATTTGATAAAAATTCAAAAAAGCTTGAGATGGTCAGGGAGGAAGGAAAGAGACTGGGTATTGGAATTGTGGTCACGGTTCAGGATGATTCCAGCCGATTCCGTTCCGAGTATGAGGAAAAAGCTGATAAAATATTGATTGATGCTCCCTGTTCCGGTACCGGGGTTATCAGAAAGAAGCCTGATTTGAAATGGAAAAATTTCAGTAAAATTCAGTTAGAACAATTAAACCGGCTTCAGGAAGCGATAGTTTCTGTATCTGCCAGGTATCTCAAACCAGGAGGTGAAATGCTTTATTCCACCTGTAGTCTGGAGAAAGAAGAAAATGATGATGTCATCAGAAGATTTCTAGCCAAAAATACCTGTTTTTGTACTCAGGAAAGCTCATCACTTGTTCGAGGTAGAGGGATTATCCGTATTGATACGGACATTTCAGAGTCTATTCAGCTCCTTCCGGGTTATTCCGGAGAAGATGTAGATGGATTTTATATGGTGAAAATGAAAAAAATAGGCAGGATGGGGTAATGAATTTATTAGCAAAGATTTTAGGTTTATTCAGCCGCTCTATATTCTTTCTGATTGCGGTGTTATGTGCTGTCGCTCTGGGAGCATACCTTGCCTTTGTAACTTATCAGACTGTTTTTTATATTCCAAATGTACATGTCCCTCCCGTTGTAAACCTGGATTTGGACAGTGCCCAGGAACGATTACATCAGAATGGTTTGAAAATGAATGTGGTAAATGATTCTGAACTTCTCGAAGGGGAGCTTTTTTTTGTGGTCAGTCAAAAACCGCAAGCAGGGACTGAGATAAAGAAGAACCGCACTGTGGAGGTTGAGATCGGGGGAGACACCGTCAGGCAGAAGATTCCTGATCTGGTCGGAAGAACGATTCAGGAAGCAGAAAACCTTCTTTCTGAATATGGTTATAGAATAGGAAATATTGCGTATACAGCACATCCCCAATTTCCTGAGGGAAGAATTATTGCCCAGACACCAGAACCGGGAGAAAATACTTCTACAAACGGGGACATTAATATCCTGGTCAGTAAAGGTTTGTATTAGGTAAACAGGGATTTATTACCAACAGGTTCATAAAATCATGGAAGAACAGAAATTAAAGTACTGGTTAGCCTGGAATAAGGTGAGAGAAATCGGTCCGGTTCGTTTCTCCTATCTGCTCACTGCTTTTTCGTCCCTTGAAGAAGCCTGGCTCAATCAAACAGGATCAAAATATATCATGGAAAAATTACATATCGGGGAGAATACCTGGCAAAAAATTGAACAGGAAAAGAAGAGAATTAATCCGGACGATGAGCTGGCCTTATTAAAAAAGATGAAGATCAATGTCATTACGATAAAGGAAGAGGGCTATCCCGCCATGTTAAAGAATATCTATGACCCTCCGCCAATTCTCTATTACCAGGGTGACTTTATTAACCTTATGAATCAGAAGAAGGGTATTGCAATTGTTGGTTCCCGGAGAGCAACCTATTATGGCCGAAAGGTTGCCCGGGACATTGCTGCTGAATTATCCCTTCGCGGTTATATCATTATAAGCGGCCTGGCCAGAGGCATTGATACCCATGCTCATATGGGATCGCTGGAAGCAGGAGGTTTCACGATCGCTGTGCTGGGTTGTGGAATGGATAGAATTTACCCCTCAGAAAACAGATTGCTTGCTGAAAGCATTATTAAAAAGGGTGCACTGATCTCAGAATTTCCAATACATTCCAAACCGGAAAAGAGTAATTTTCCCAGAAGAAATAGAATTATCAGCGGTTTAACCATAGGTACCTTAGTCGTTGAGGCCTCTGAAAAGAGTGGCGCCCTTATTACGGCTGATTTTGCCCTTGATCAGGGAAGAGAAGTATTTGCTGTACCCGGAAGTATTTATTCTTTTTTTTCAACAGGTTGTCATAATCTCATCAAGCAGGGTGCCAAGCTGGTGAATCGTGCCGGGGATATTCTTGAAGAGTTTGAAAGCCAAGACGGTAATCACATCAATTCAGATGAACCGGAAAGAGGATATCTGTGTAAAGGAACTCCTGATAATTTAACAGATGATGAAAAGAATTTCCTGGAATATATTTCCATTGAACCTTTACACATTGACGAAATTGCCCATTTAACAGCTTGTTCGCATTCCCGGGTCAGTGAAATACTCTTATCTCTTGAACTTAAAAATCAAATCAGAGAGATTGAGGGAAAGAGATATATCAGAATATAAGGATGTCTTTTGGTTAAGATCATCTTTCTGTGACCATCTTTTAAATCCAGACAAAAATTGTTTTATTTTACCAGATTTAGTTGCTAGAATATTTATGCTCCTGTATAATAGGTTTGTATCATTAACTACGTCGGGGCGTAGCGCAGTTTGGCTAGCGCACCTGAATGGGGTTCAGGGGGTCGGAGGTTCAAATCCTCTCGCCCCGACCACAGTTTAGAATGAATCCGGGGAAAATGATTGAGAAAGGGAAACTTAATTTGTACAGGTTGCCATAAGCAATATCCACTGGAAAGATTGTTCCCTCGCTGTGATGATTGTTTGGAACCACTGGAAGTTCAGATTTCTGCTGACGAAAAAAAGGAACAGAAGACTGCATCCCAGGATGATATCTTAGAGCGATACGCTTCCTTTTATCCGCTGCTTCAGGTAAACCATCAGTTTTCCCTGAAGGAAGGTTTTACTCCGTTAACTCAGGCGAATTCTTTATCATACCAATTAGGTTTTGACTGCATCTATCTGAAAAATGAAACAGTAAATCCAACCTGGTCATTTAAGGATCGGGGAACCTTTGTTTCTTTGCAGCATGCTGTCAGTCTGGGTTATCGTAGCGTGGGAACTGTATCCAGCGGCAATATGGCAGTCTCTGTGGCTGCCTACGGCGCACGGGCAAATATAAAAACATTTATTATCGTTTCTTCTGAAATGCCACTGGAAAAAGTGCAGCCAATTTTAATCTACAATCCGATTCTTATCCAGGTTCAGGGGGATTATGGCCAGCTCTACTATGAAAGTTTAAGAATTGGAAATGAGTTGGGAATCTATTTTTTAAATTCTGATGTTCCCTTCCGGGTGGAAGGTTCAAAGAGCATTGCCTTTGAAATTTGTGAGCAGCTGGCGTATCATGTACCTGAATATGTTGTCATTCCCACCAGTTCCGGGGGGAATGCGAGGGGTATTCTGAAGGGATTTTTAGAATTCTTCAGACAGGGATTTATTGATCGATTGCCAAAAATCATCTGTGTTCAGTTAGAGGGATGTGCTCCAATTTTTCAAGCGTGGAGTAATGGTCATGAGAAGATTTCTCCGATCCCGAATCCCCAGGCAATTGATCATGCCATTGCTAATCCCTTTCCACCCAGTGGCAATGAGCTGCTGAGAAAATTAAGGTTGCATGGTGGAATGGTTGTGACTGTTACTGATCAGGAGGCTCTTGCATCACAGCTTCTATTGGCCAGAGAAGGAATATTTGCACAACCTGCTGCTGCTGTTTCAATTGCTGCACTGAAAAAATTGAGGATTCAGGGAATCTTAAATCAAAAAGATCGATGTGTTGCTATCATTACCGGCTCGGGTTTAAAATATACCGGTATACTGACAAAACATCATTTTCAGAATGGGATAACCTGTTCTCTGAAAGGTATAAAAGAGGCGATTGCTTCCGAATTAGAAAAATGACCTTTCCAAATCAATTTCGGCATCATTAACCAAATCGTTTTTGCAGGAAGTTTTTCAATGAATGAGAAGATGTCCCACAGATTGATCATAAAGAAGGTAAGGCAGAAGAATGAATAAAGATTATGATGTTATTATTGTTGGCGCAGGACCAGCAGGTATCTTTGCCGCTCTGGAATTATTAAAGAATAATCATAATAAACTGAAGATTATCATTCTGGAAAAAGGCAAAGATATCACAAAAAGAAAATGTCCTATGAGAGAAAAAAATATATCCTGCCAGCATTGCAGTCCCTGTTCGCTCTTGTCCGGCTGGGGCGGGGGAGGAGCATTCAGTGATGGAAAGCTGAATCTGACCAGTCATATCGGTGGGCATCTCTCTGAATATTTGAATGAAGATGAACTGGACAGGCTCATAGAATATGTTGACAATATTTACCTTCAATTTGGTGCCAATGAAAATATCTATGGCACCGATCAGGATGTAATTGATCGCATCAAAAGAGATGCTGCAAAGGCAAATTTACAATTCATACCTGCTCGGATTCGGCATCTGGGAACCGAAAAATGCTTTACCATCTTGAAAAAGTTATTTGATTATCTTAAAGACAAGATTGAGATTAGGACTGATATTGAGGTTGATAGAATAGTCGAGGAAGATAATCAGGTTGCAGGCATTATTACTTCTAACGGTGAGTTGCTTCATAGCAGGTTTGTTATCCTGTCCCCGGGCAGAGTAGGGGCTGAATGGCTGAAAAAGCAGGCTCTGGCATTAGCGCTACAGGTTTTTCGCAATCCGGTTGATGTAGGGGTGAGGGTGGAGCTCCCGGCAGTGATCTTAGAGCATTTGACTTATGCCATATATGAATCAAAATTAGTGTATTATACCACATTGTTTGATGATAAAGTTCGGACTTTCTGTATGTGTCCCCACGGAGAAGTTGTCATGGAATACAATGACGGTATTACTACCGTAAACGGCCATAGTTACAGAGATAAGAAGACCGATAACTCTAACTTTGCCTTACTTGTCAGCACTACCTTTACCGAACCTTTCAAGGAACCTATTTCGTATGGGAAATATATTGCCAATTTAGCCAATATTTTAAGTGGCGGGGTGATTATCCAGCGTTTGGGTGACTTAATCTCAGGCAGAAGATCAACGGCGGACCGGATAAAACATTCTATCGTCATACCAACACTGAAAAGTGCTACACCGGGAGATCTGAGTTTTGTTTTGCCCTACAGAATTCTCAGTGATATTATTGAGATGTTAAAGGTGTTGGATAGAATAGCTCCTGGTGTTTATTGTGATCAGACCTTACTGTATGGAGCGGAAGTAAAGTTTTATTCAGTCAGGTTGGCATTATCCCAGCATCTCGAAACCAGGATACGAAACCTTTTTGCCATCGGTGACGGGGCGGGTATCACCAGAGGCCTTATACAGGCATCCGTATCCGGAGTGATTGTGGCCGGGGAGATTAAAGATAGAACAGGATTGTACAATCGGGTGTAAAAGCAGATGGCAGTCCTTAACGAACAGGTAACTATTTCATATGGACGAACAGATTATATTATTGCTGATGATGGTATTGGTTATCATTGTCCTGTCAAGACTGATTGCCGGAATGATGAAATCGGGTAATGAAAAATACAAAATACCTATTTTTTATGGAAGGATATTACTTGGATTTGCTCTGGCAATGCTCTTTTATATGATTTATTTGATGTTAAAGGGAGTGAATATTGTCAGTAAATTCTTCGGATGAGATTGTGGCAGATAGATCTGTGGAGGGAAAGAATGTTTGAGAAGGAGCGGGAAACGGGGTTTGAACCCGCGACCTTCGGCTTGGGAAGCCAACGCTCTACCAACTGAGCTATTCCCGCCAGCATATTGATTAAACCATATTATATATGAAAATCATTGGATTTTCAATGATTCTGAAGATTAAATGACATATCTAGACTGACCAGAAGGAGAAACCAGTGTATCAGCGAAATTACTATCAAAACAAACAATCAGCTTCAGGGAGGAGAGTTCCTAAAAAAATTCTATTATCTCTGTTCGCAATCTTCCTGGTATTTATTTTATTTTACTCTGTTGATATGTTTATCTACAGAGGAAAGATTTATCCCAATATTTTAGCAATGAGCCAGGACATTGGCAGGAAGAATCCGGAACAGGCAAGACAGCAGCTGCAGCCTGTTGCTGAAAGGATGATTTCAAGATCCATTGTTATCAAGCACGAGAATCAGGAGATCAATGTCATTCCCAGCAAGGATCTTGGCGCTTCTATTGATGTTGAAGCATTAGTCCAAAAAGCCTATTCCATTGCCAGAAATGGAAATTTATGGAATCGATTAAGAGATAGATCCAATTTATTCAGAAAGGAATACCAGCTTTCGGATTTTCTGTTTTTCAATAAAACCAGTTTCGAGGATTTTAATTCAAACCTTCAATCTCAATTCGAACAGGTTCCCGAAAATGCGGTACTGGATTCAGGCAGGATTATACCTGCCAGGATAGGCCTTACCATTGACCGTCAGGAATTATTGTTCAATATTCACCAGAATATGATTGACTCGGTAAATACAGATCGTTCTCAGGTGATACAGGTGCCTGTCCAACTGCATCAGCCGGAGGTAACCACCAGTGAATTACTGGCACAGATAGGCGTTAAGCAACCTATCAGCACTTACGAAACCTCCCTCCGGGATAAAGAGGAGAACACGCTCTATAATATTCAAAAGGCTGCCCATCAGATAAATGGCATTCTGTTAAAGCCCGGAGAGGATTTTTCCTTTAATCGTTTAATCGGAACAGCAGATCAGGAAGATGGTTATAAAAAGAGCACCATTATTGCTAATGGTCAATTTGTCAGTGGATATGGCGGTGGTGTCTGCCAGGTTTCCACAACGCTTTATAACGCTGCTTTATTAGCTAATCTTGAGATTATTGAAAGATATAACCATTCGATATACGGAGACGCTACAAATTATGTTCCACTGGGCAGGGATGCTGCTATCTTTTACGGATACAAGGACCTGAAATTCAGAAATTCACTGGAGCAGCAGATTGCTATTTTCTGCGAGATGAAGCAAGATGATTTAGTAGTCACAATGATGGGAGAAAGATCTCTGGATAAGGTCATCAAAATCATTTCTCAGGACGAGAAGGTTCATGATTATGATGTGATTGAAATGAAAGACGAGAACGGCACAAATTCGACAAATAAGGTACTGCAGGAAGGAATTCCCGGTTACAGTATCAAGACCTATCGGGTGATCGTTGATTCGGACGGTGAAAAGATAGAGTTTCTTTCAAATGATCTGTATGCCAGTGTTCCCAGAAAGGTTGTAGTAGATTAATTCTATTCACATTGATTAAGGAGTTCTGCAATTGATTCAAGATCACCATACTTCTGCCAATAAGATTTGTCTCATACTTATTGTTATTGGTTTTATCTGGATCACAGCAACCTGTCTTTCAATATTTCCGGTTTACGCCGGAGAATTAACCCTTAATACGGAAAAGATTCTCTGCGAGGGAACAAAATATCAGACCGTAGCTTATTTTTTTGATTCTCAACAGGAAGGTCCTACTGTCATGATGATGGCGGGTGTCCACGGTAATGAATTTGCTGGTACCAAGGCACTAGAGAATTTCATGGAAAATATAGATCTTAAAAGGGGAGCAATTATCATTATCCCTGAAGCGAATCAAGAAGCGTGCAGAAATAAAGTGCGTTCTATTAACCAGGGGCAAGATTTAAACCGGATGTTTCCCGGTGATTCTGAATCCCAGGGAATGGAAAGACTTGCAGGTGAGATTTTTGAAATCATGGAAGAGTGGGAAGTTGATTTTCTGTTAGATCTGCATGAGTCAGTTGATTATTATGAGAAAAATCCGGCTCATTTCGGGCAGACGATTATCCTGGATTATAATCATTTGTATCTCAGTAAGATTGGTAAATACCTGAGAGATCAATTAAACAGTAAGGTTGTGAATCCGGAAAATGTTTTTAAAATAATCATTCATCCGATTAAAGGAAGCAGCACCTATGAAGCTGATGGTCGGTATGAAATACCCGGGATTACATTTGAAACATGCTCCAGAATACAACTGAGTCAAAGAGTTTCTTTTCACCAGGATTGTATTGAGAATGTACTTTTGTATTTTGATATGATGCCATCATTATGTGCCAAGTAATTGATGAAGTCTGATTGATGCAGCATCAGTCCGGTACCAAGAGCGGCAAGAATTTCTTTCGCTCTGAACCTGCTATTCCGGCAGATCGTCCGGCAATTGAAAGGGTAATCAGAAGAAGACCTTGTTGATTAATCAACAAGGTCTTCTTCATCAGGTTCGGTTTCAGATATGGTTTCTTCTTCCTGGTGAATTTCAGGGGAGGATTCATCTTCTTCCGAAACATCCGGGCTTTGAATCTGCTGTGCTGTTTCTAATTCTGAAGTGAAATCATAGTGAATATTTACATCAGCATCCTCCCGGAGCCGGGTTAATAGAGATTCCAGGGCTTCATTCTGTTTCCTGGAGGTCAGGATATTTTCGATATTTCCTCTTGCTTCTTCAAAAGTCATCTGATGTTCCTGTTGGATATCATCACTCAGAATGATATGGTAACCGAATTCAGTCTTCACAATATCGCTTATTTCGCCTGCTTCTAAAGAAAAAGCAGCTTCTTCGAACTCCTTCACCATCTGGCCCCTGGTAAAGTAGCCCAGGTCACCGCCCTGTTCAGAAGACGGACAGATAGATTTTTCCCTTGCTAAACTGTCAAAATCCGCTATGCCATCTTTCAACTGATTTAATATTATTGCAGCTTCTTCCTGGCTTTCCACCAGAATGTGTCTGGCTTTTACTCTTTCCGGCTGGAAAAAAGATTCCTTATTCTCTTCATAATATTGATTGATTTCTTCTTCACTCATTTCAATCTTTTCATATTCCTGTCCGATAGCCTTTTCAATCATCAGTTGATTGTTGATACTGCCTTTTAATTGATTGACCGTCAGATTATTTCTTTTTAATGCTTCATTAAAAGCCACCTCGGAATCGAAAGTGGCTTTCACTTTGTCGATTTCAGTATTCACTTCATCGGCTGGAACCAGGATCTTTTGTTCTTCAGCATACTGATATAAGAGCGTTGAATTAATCAATTGCTGGGTAACATTATTTTTAATGGCTGCCAGCGTTTCATCAGGCATACTGGATAGCGTTTGGTTATCATAACGGGAAATCATGTTTGTAAAAGCATTCTGCCATTGTTGATAGCTGATTCCGGTATGATTAACCTCTGCAATCAGGTTTCCAACGTTTTGGGAACGGGAACCGGAGGATCTATATTGGCCGAGACCATAAAAGACAGATATGACAAAAGCAACCACAATCACCAGAAGAATGGGCTTTAAATTCTTTCGAATAAATTGCATAATGGTATAAGTCTCCTTCAGTTTTTTTGATATCGATTATTAATATAATATCAGTCACAATTTTTGTCAAATCGTAACAACAATATCTTTGACGCAGGTCGATGCAATATTGGTGTAATCTGGTTTTTGACCATATCATTTTCAGATCATCCAGGATCACCTCTACATTGATCTATTCTACCGAAAAACTATTGAGCTTTTTATCTATTTTGTTATATACTATTACCATTACTTGAATCATCTGAGGTTGATATGACCAGGATAAAAGACCGGAAAGAGATCGAAAAGGAAATAGAGAAGCTGAAAGAAGTGATTACCCAGCATAATTATCATTATTATATCCTGGATAAACCTCTCATTTCAGATTTTGAATATGACCATTTAATGAAGCGCTTAATTTCTTTGGAACAGCAATTCCCGGATTTGATTACACCGGATTCGCCTACCCAGCGGGTAGGTGCCAAACCGTTGGAAGAATTTCAGGCAGCAACGCACCTGGTACCCATGCTGAGTCTTTCAAATGCCTTTTCTAGCCAGGAATTGCTGGATTTTGATCATAGAATCAGGAAAAATTTTTCTGACCAATCATTTGATTATGTCGTTGAACTTAAAATAGACGGGTTGGCAATTGCATTGATCTATGAAAATGGAATTCTTATACGGGGTGCAACCCGGGGAGATGGATTTACGGGAGAAGACATCACCCAAAATCTGAGAACGATTAGAAGTATCCCCCTTAAATTAAGCGCCTTACCCCTTTCCGGTAATATTGAAGTTTACGGAGAAGTTTACATAAATAAGAGCAGCTTCCAAAAACTCAATGAAGCGCGTCTTAAAAATGGAGAAAACCTGTTTGCCAATCCCAGGAATGCGGCTGCCGGTTCTGTTCGCCAGTTAGATCCGGCAATTACTGCCAGGCGACAGCTGGATACTTTTATCTATAGAGCAACATTTCCGGAAGAATATCATTACCATACGCATATAGAAGTTCTGGATTTTTTAAAGAAGGCTGGTTTTAAAGTCAATCCTCATATTAAACAATGCAGTGGTATCAAAGAAGCGATTGACTATTGCCATACCTGGAAGTGTCAGAAAAATTCACTGAACTATGAGATTGACGGTATGGTCATAAAGGTAAACCAGTTAGCGTTGAGAGAAAGACTGGGGTCGACTTCTAAAAGTCCACGTTGGGCTATTGCTTATAAGTTTCCCGCTGAACAGATGACTACAGTTGTAAAGGATATTGAGGTCAGTGTGGGACGAACAGGAGCCTTAACTCCGGTCGCAATCCTGAAACCGGTCATTATTTCAGGTTCAACCGTGCAGCGGGCTACCCTGCATAATGAGGATGAGATCAGTAGAAAAGACATACGGATTGGAGATACGGTTCTGATTCAGAAAGCAGGTGAGGTGATCCCTGAAATTGTTCAGGTTATTAGAGAAAAGCGAACCGGAAAAGAAGAAATTTTTCATATGCCGGAGAGATGCCCTGTCTGCGATTCGCGGACTGTAAAAATGGATGATGAGGTGGTTTCCCGCTGTAACAATGCTTCCTGTCCCGCTCAAATCAAGGAAAGAATCAGGCATTTTGTTTCACGGCAGGCTATGGATATCGAAGGCCTTGGTGCAGCGCTGATTGATCAGCTGGTAGAAAACAGGCTGATCAGCGATTATGCTGACCTGTATTATCTCAAAAAAGAAGACCTGGTTCAACTGGAAAGAATGGCGGATAAATCATCAGAGAATATTCAAAGAGCGATAGAGGAGAGTAAAACGAGACCTCTGTCAAATTTGATTTTTGCTTTAGGAATTCGTCATGTGGGTAATTATGCCTCCAGGCTTCTGGCTCAAAAAATTGATAACCTCCTGGATTTGCAAACCATGTCTCAGGATGATTTGATGGATATTCAGGAATTTGGTCCTAAAATGGCTGAGAGTATTGTCCTGTTTTTTCAACAGGAAGAAAATCTGAAAATAATCAGGAAGTTAAAAGAGGCAGGTGTGAATCTTTCCTCCCAAAGAAGAACGCCGGATAGACAACCTTTAGAAGGGATTCAATTTGTATTGACCGGCTCCCTGCAGCATCTTTCCAGAGAGGAAGCCAGAGAAGCCATTGAGAGATTGGGGGGAAGGGTTACCGGGAGTGTTACCAGAAATACCGATTATGTGGTCGTAGGTAAAGATCCGGGTCAGAAATTTGAACAGGCTAAAAAGATGGATATCAGGATGATTGCAGAAGCGGATCTTTTGAAAATGTTGAAAAAATGATTCTTTATCAGAATTCAACAGCATCTGCCATAAAACCGGTATGTTAGGGACAGGAGATATTCCCTTAGAGTAGAACGATTGAAATAAGAAACATTCAAGTTAGTCAATTCATTGTTATTCTTGAAATAGAGGAGATATGATGTCTAAAAAAATCATTGAAAAAAAAGATGTAGAATACATAGCAAAATTGGCAAAATTGGAATTGAATACCGAACAGAAAGAACTTTTTCTACCACAGTTAAACAGCATCCTTTCTTATTTTGAGCAGCTTAATGAATTAAATACGGACCAGGTCGAACCCACATCTTATATTCTTCCTGTTTCCAACCGATTTCATGATGATATTCCGGGACTTTCATTACCACAGGAGATTGTCCTGCGTTTGACCAGGCATACCGGGAAGGGATATTTTCAGGTGCCCAGGATCTTGTAGGATTGAAGAAATGATAAGATGTCAGCAATCATTGAGAAACACAGAACAGGAGGAGAGAAGTGCAACTGAATAGATTAACGGTCACAGAGTACCTGGATAAGATTCAGCGAAGAGAGATATCGGTAAAAGAGGTCATGGAAGATATCTTCCTGCAGATTGACCGGGTTGATTCAAAACTAAAGGCCTATCTGAGTCTTAACCGTGAGGCAGCATTGGATGAAGCTGTCAGGATGGATAGAAAGATTGAAACTGGGGATCATGTACCACCTTTGGCAGGCTTGCCGATTGCCGTAAAGGATATTATTTGTACCAAGGGCATTGAAACAACCTGCGGTTCGAAAATACTGCGTGGTTTTATTCCGCCCTATGATGCCACGGTAATCAGGAAATTAAAAGATGCAGGGGCAATTATCATCGGCAAAACAAATATGGATGAGTTTGGCATGGGTTCATCTAACGAAAATTCTGCCTTTCAGGTAACGCTGAATCCCTGGAATACCGATCGGGTACCCGGTGGTTCAAGTGGTGGTTCGGCAGTTGCAGTGGCGGCTGATGAGGCATTGGTTGCCCTGGGGTCAGATACCGGTGGATCAGTTCGGACCCCGGCTTCTTTCTGTGGCATTGTGGGAATTAAACCTACTTACGGCAGGGTATCCAGATATGGGTTGATTGCTTATGCGTCTTCTCTGGATCAGATTGGTCTCCTGGCTAAGAGTGTAAAGGACACAGCATTCCTGATGAACTTGATATGCGGTTATGATTCCATGGATGCTACATCCGCCGATTTAGCTGTACCGGACTTTCTGAATGCCTGCGGGCAGGAAATCCACAAGTTGAAATTTGCAGTGCCCAGAGAACTCTTCAGAGAGGGTTTAAATCATGAGGTAAAAGAGGCAGTCAGTCAAGCGATAAAGATTATTTCTCATTCAGGTGGAAGCATTGAGGAGGTTTCTTTGCCCCATCTGGAATATTCACTGCCTGCCTATTACCTGATTGCAATGGCAGAGGCGAGTTCAAATCTGGCTAAGTTTGACGGGGTACAATATGGTTTACGGATAGACAATCATGACGATCTGGAGGGAATGTATCTCAAAACAAGAACTGCCGGCTTTGGTCCTGAGGTCATCCGCCGAATCATGCTGGGGACCTATGCCCTAAGTTCAGGCTATTATGATGCTTATTATTTAAAGGCACAAAAAGTAAGAACTTTAGTCAAGAAGGATTTTGAAGAAGCATTTCAGAAATATGATATTCTGCTGAGTCCCACTTCACCTGTTCCAGCCTTTCGAATTGGAGAGAGAGTTCATGATCCTTTAACGATGTTTCTCACTGATATCTGTACTCTTCCTGCCAACATGGCAGGTTTACCAGCCTTATCAATCAATTGCGGATTTACCCGGAAAGAACATCTGCCGATTGGTTTACAGATGATTGCCAGGCCATTCCGGGAAGAAGATATTTTCAGCGTTGCCTTTGCTCTGGAAAAAGAACTTGGTGAGATTGTTCTGCAGAAGCCGGTTCTTTAACTGTTTAGATACAGAGATGGTACATTTTTTCTCACGGCACGATAAAAGGTATTTTTAGTATAGAATGGAGATGTTTATGCAAGAGGATATTGTCATCGGATTGGAGATTCATATTCAGTTGTTGACCAGAACGAAGATATTCTGTCATTGCAGTACTGATTATATTCATCAGGAGCCTAATGCCAACACCTGCCCTGTTTGTCTCGGTTTACCGGGATGTTTGCCAGTACTCAATAAAAATGCACTGGTTCTGGCGCTCAGAACTGCGATTGCTTTGCACTGCAGAATCAATCATACCAGTATTTTTCACCGGAAGAACTATTTTTATCCCGATTTGCCTAAAGCTTATCAAATCTCCCAATACAATTTGCCTTTAGCGGAAGAGGGATTTTTGGAGATTACAACAGGGGATTCAGGGCAAAGACGAAGGATTGGCATTATCAGAGCACATCTGGAAGAAGATGCCGGAAAGCTGATTCATCCCCAGGAAAATGCAGTTGTAACTTATTCCCTGATTGATTTTAATCGCTCTGGAATCCCCTTGCTGGAAATCGTAACGAAACCGGAACTTCATTCCTCAGAAGAAGCAGTTGTTTTTTTACAGAATATGAGAAGTATTGTCCAGTACCTGGATGTATGTGACGGTAATTTAGAGAGTGGTTCTATGCGTTGTGATGCTAATATTTCTATCAGGAATCCCAAAAGCTTTCTTATGGGAATCAAGACTGAAGTTAAAAACATGAATTCTTTTCGCTCCATCAGAAAGGCACTTGATTACGAGATTGACCGGCAGCGAAAAATCATTAACAGAGGAGAACATGTACTGCAGGAAACCAGGAGATGGGATGAAGAGAACAACTGTACTGTCAGCATGAGGGGTAAGGAAGAAGCACATGATTATCGGTATCTTCCGGAGCCGGATTTACTGCCCATAAAGATAGATCAATCCTGGATTGATGAAATGAACAGGAATTTACCAGAACTGCCTGAAGAAAGAAAGAATAGATTTATCCGGAATTACGGGCTTTCTGCTTATGATGCTGATCGACTGGTGGAAGTAAAGTCATTTGGTGATTACTTTGAAGAGGCTGCTCATCACTACAGGGATTATAAGAAACTGACTAATTGGATTCTTGGAGAATTATTACGATGCTTAAGTGAAAATAAGTTGACAATTGATTCAGCCCCAGTTACCGCTGAAAAACTGACTGAGTTACTTGAATTGATTGATAGAAAGATGATTAGCGGAAAGATTGGAAAATCAATTCTGGAGAAGATGTTTATGACGGGTCAGAGAGCTTCTGATCTGGTTAAGAAAGACGGTCTTACCCAGATCAGTGATAAAAATGAAATTGAGATGATCATTGACAAGGTCATTCAGGAGAATACGCCATCAGTGCAGGATTATCTTGCCGGGAAAGAGAAAGCCTTACATTTTCTGGTAGGTCAGGTGATGCACCATACCAGGGGAAGAGCACAACCAGGATTGGCTTCTAACCTGTTAAAAGAAAAGATGAATAAATGGAAGGATTAGATTATAATAATAAAAACAATATTTTGCTAAAATCAGAATAGGAAAGGAGGTATTGTGATGGAAAAATACAGGTGCACCGTTTGCGGTTATATTTATGATCCTGAAAAAGGAGATCCTGAATCAGATATTGAACCGGGGACCTCTTTTGATGACTTACCGGATGATTGGGTCTGCCCTCTATGTGGTGCAAGCAAGGATGAATTTGAACTGGAGGAATAAAATTGGCAGTAAAAGAAGTCATTGATCATATTTACTGGATAGGGGCTATCGACTGGGATAGAAGGCTGTTCGATGAGCTCATACCGTTACCTGATGGGACCAGTTATAATTCTTATCTGGTTAAACATCAGGAGGAGGGGCTACTGATTGATACTGTTGACCCCTCAAAAAAAGATGAATTTTTACAGAATATAAAAAAGGCAAATGTCAAAAAAATAAGTTACCTCATTGCCCATCATGCCGAACAGGATCACGCCGGTTGCATCAGAGATGTATTGGATGAATTTCCGGGGTGCCGTATTATCACCAACCAAAAATGTAAAGACTTGTTAATTAATGAATTGCATCTGGAAGAAAAAGATTTTCATGAAATTCGGGATGGTGAAATATTTTCATTTGGTGCCCAGGAATTTCAGTTTATTTTCGCACCATGGGTTCATTGGCCGGAAACCTTTCTGACTTATTTACCGAAGAGTAGATTGCTGTTTACATGTGACCTTTTTGGGTCCCATCTTGCCACCAGTGAATTATGGGCATCTTGTGATGGTCATCTTTATCGGGCAGCCAAGCGTTATTATGCTGAAATCATGATGCCTTTCAGACAGCAGATTAAAAAACATCTGAGTAGATTGAAGAATCTTTCCATTGAGATAATCGCTCCCAGCCATGGGCCTGTTTATCGCAATCCCGAATATATTCTTCGGGCATATCGTGAATGGGTTTCGGATAAGGTGAAGGAAGAGGTCGTCATTCCATATATATCAATGCATGGAAGTACCGAAAAGATGGTTTCCTTTTTGGTGGAAGAATTGATGCAAAGAAATATCAAGGTCACACCTTATCATTTAATTCAAACGGATATAGGCGAGTTAGCAATGGCATTAGTTGATGCAGCAACGGTTATTTTGGCATCTCCTACAGTTTTAACAGGACCGCATCCTCAGATTGTCTATGCGGCATACCTGTGTAATATTTTGAAACCAAAGGTGAAATTTGCAGGATTAATAGGCTCTTTTGGATGGGGAAGCAAGATGGAGCAGGATCTGCTTCAGCTTCTCACTAATTTAAGCGTTGAGTTATTACCAACTGTGATGGTAAAGAGTTGTCCACGAAAGAAGGACTTTGACAGACTCAGTCAACTGGCAGACCTGATAGAAAAAAAACATCAAAGCATAAGGTCGAAATGATCAATCAACATGTTATGTTACACCATTGCATCGTGTAATCTTCTCATATGAAGGAACACAGGCATGTATAAGTTCCTATTTATCATGCTACTGTCATGTCAGTTCAGAAAGCAGGCAGGTGAATTGAATGAACTAGTTTCTATATTTACAGATGAAAAAATGTAATGGCAGGGGAGGGAATAGAAATGTTTAAAAGAATACCCATCTTGATATTCATAGGCATGTTCTTTATTTTCGGTATTTCAGGTTTGGTACATGCGCAGAAAAGCCTTGATGATATATTATATGGGGATTTTAAAGAGATTGATAGTTTTGGTTATATCCAGGTAAAGGTACAGGGAGAACAGGCTAAATTGATCGGATTGAGCAGTACAGAAATGACTGATTACGCTAGACTGAAATATAAAAATAATTTTAATGGCATTCCCTATCAGGAAATAACAGCAGAGGAGTCATCCGTCTATCAGGAAGAGAAGAAGGCGGAGAAAGTCGGCAGTATCTGGTTTAGAATATGGATCACAGGAGAAGGGTTTCCCATCGCCTATTATATTGAATGTAAAGCCGGCAATTATCATAATTATGAAATATGGACTGATGAAGTACTGGGATTTTGTGATGCCAGGGAAATTAATCAGATCAGCCGTAATGAGATTAACCGAATGATAGAAAATCTTGCCATTACCTTTTTCAAGGTCAGGGGTGAACTGTAATATTGGCGTTTAAAATCTAGGCTTACTTTGTATCATTTCTTTCTGCTGACAGAAACGGGATTGGAATTGATGAACGGCAATCAGGAGGAAAGAATTTAGATAGATAGTATCGTATTCAAGTGATATCTATGGTCTTTAAAACGAACATAAAAAATCTTTTTGAGGATTATGCGAAGTTACCCAGAAGTATATATATTCTTTTCTTGGCCCGCATTATTCATTCAATTGGTAATTTTGTTTTTCCTTTCCTGGCTATCTTTTTTACCAGAACATTGATGTTTAGTGAGCAAAAAGCAGGTTTTTTTATAATGCTGGCCACTGCCGCAAAGATACCCGGATTACTGTTAGGGGGTAAACTGTCCGATATTTTAGGGAGAAAGCATGTTTTTATTGCCTTCTCTTCCCTGTCAGCTTTTTTTATCTTATCCTGTTTAGTCGTTTCACAGCAGGAGATGATTCCCTGGCTGTTAGCACTTTCAGCAGTCTTTAATGGAGCAAACTATCCTGCATTGAATGCCATGGTAGCTGATCTAACGAATCCTGGCAACCGGAAAGCAGCCTATTCTTTGCTCTATCTGGGTATGAATATTGGATTTGCCATCGGACCTCTGATTGCCGGATTTCTCTATAACCGATATCTTAAATTATTATTTATCGGCGATGTGGTGACAACGATGATATCAGTCTTGTTAGTTTTTTACTATATTAAAGAGACAATTCCCGGCAAGGAACGAATTCAGGATTCCATGATTTTCGGTCAAAGTTCTGAAAAAGCTGAACAGGGTGATATATGGAAGGTATTGCTCACCAGACCCTATCTGATTATTTTTACTTTCATTTTTACCCTGTATTCCTTTGTCTATGTTCAGAACGAATTTACACTTCCCTTGCAGATGATAAAAATATTTGGAGAAAAAGGACCGCAGTATTTTGGCACCATTATGACAGTAAATGGAATTGTAGTGATATTCCTTACCATGATTATCATCAGCTTAACCAGGAGGATTGAGCCTATTTTAAATGTTTCCATCGCTGGCATACTGTATGCGTTTGGTTTTGGTATAATCTATTTCAGTAAAAATCTGGTATTGTTTTCAGTATCTACGATTCTCTGGACGCTGGGTGAAATTATGGCATCTACCTATTCTGATGTCTATATCATTAATCATACCCCAATGACGCATCGGGGAAGATTCAGTGCCATCATTCATATCCTGATCGGCTCAGGATTTATCTTTGGACCTTATCTAGCAGGCATGTTCATCAGTCATTATGAGGTTGAGAAAATATGGCCCGTTGTTTTTATCCTGGCAATCGCTTCTTCTTTTTTGATGTATCTGGTCTATTATTTTGAAAATCGCTCCAGAACAGAGATAAACCAGGCTGTAGGATAAGATCACCAAGCCGGAAGGTAAATGAATGAAAGCAGTTGCTGTTATAATATAAAGATATTTTCAAAAGCAGATAAGGACAAAAAAGCAAAAATCTGTTCATCAGGGTGAGAAAATTTCTTATCAGATAATGAATCAATGACCTGAAGATATAATATCATCTAAATATCAACTAAGCGTATTCCAGGAGGATACAATGAAAAAATGGTTATTTCTTTTTGTATTATTTCTCTTTTCGGGTTTTGCTTCCCATTCCCTTTCCCTGCAGCAGGAGATTGATTTAGAATCTCACATAAAACAGTTATACCTGTATCCGGATTCAGCCATGATCGTCAGACATGGAGTGGCAGAGTTAAATGAGGGTCATTACCGGGTTATAGTAGATGACATGATGGAAGTTTTTGATGAAAAGACTGTTACCGTAGCATTAGATAAATCGAGTGACGAAATAGCCAGAATAATGAGTGTCAGTATAGAGACCGTTTTTCTGGAAGAAGAGCCGGCAGAGAGAATCAGACAGTTGCAGGATGAAATCAATCTGCTGAAAAATGAGATGAGAAGAATCTCAAGTGAAAAGAGCAGCTGGAATGATAAGAAGGAATTTTTAGATTCCATTATCTATTTTTTCCGGGATGGAAATATGAACAATAAAGAGAGTGCTCAAATCCCCTCAACTGAACAATTGGAAGAAGTCTATATCTTTCTGGATGAAAAATTGCAAAAAGTCTACAGTCAGGTTTTAGCATTCGATTTTCAGTCAGAAGCATATCAGGAAAAGATTGATCTTCTACAAAGGCAGCTTCAACAGATAACTGAAGGAAAAAGAGATATTCAAAGAGAGATCATCATCGATTTGGAAGTTTTTGATAAGAACAGGATTGAATTCCTTTTGTCGTATCAATTGGATCAGGGGATAAGCTGGAGACCGGTTTATGATGTGAGAGTGAATCTGATGGCTAACAGCATTGATTTGTTCACTTATGCATTAATTAAGCAGACGACTGGTGTAGATTGGGAAGATATCAATCTCTCGTTGTCCACAGCCAGACCAACTATTTCAGGAGATTTACCACCGGTGGAGCCCTGGTTCCTGAGACCTTACCAGGCTGATCAAGGATTGGGTATGACAATGGAAGCGCCTTTATTTTCTATGAAGGAGGCTGATGATGCTGCGGTAGACAGGCTTCGTGAGCCGGATTCGCTGATTCCTGTGGAACATCAAGGTACCAGCGTTACCTTTCATATTCCCCATCAGGTTTCCCTGGCATCAGGGAGCAGTCAGGAAAAAATCTTACTGGCTGAAGATGAATTAGAAGTACAGTTGAATTACCAGACGTATCCCCGGTTGAGCCCCTTTGTCTATTTCAATGCCTCCATAGAGAATCATTTGGATGTTCCATTACTTCCCGGACAGGCAAATATCTTTCTGAATGGCGGATTTACCGGAAATAGCGCTATTGACTATATTCCTCCGGGGGAGGATTTCCAGATTTCATTGGGGATTGCAGAAAATATTAAGGTAAAAAGGGAATTATTGAAGAAATTTACGGATAAGACACTCATCAGCACCATTCCGTCATCCAAAGTGCTGACAGAGTATGAATACAAGATTACCGTGGAAAATTACCAGGATACAGAATCTTTATGCCATCTGTTTGAAAACCTTCCTGTTTCCGAAGATGATCGAATCCAGGTGAATATAAAACAGGTCAGCAAAGAACCAAAAGAGAAGGATTGGGATAACAAAAGTGGTGTCTGGATGTGGGAGTTTTTGTTAGAGCCACAGGAAAAGGTTGAAATTGATATGATTTATTCTATTTCTCATCCTCGGGATATGAAAATATTAGACTTGCCCTGAGTCATATCTTCTGAAAAAAGACACAAGATGTGGTGTGATTTTCATATGACTCATAAAACGGATTACCAAAAAATCAGGTCAATGTAACATGCTTTTAAAACAGGTATGGATCTTTTAAAATTGATACAAGTATGTTCCTCCGCTGCTATCGGGCAAATAAAAATGCCGGTGATTTTGCTGATAAAAATAACCGGCATTTTTATTGAATAGATTGACTCATGTTTTCAGTTGTTGATTAATTCAGTTAACTTATCCTTCACCATATCAAATTTTTTTCTGGTCTTTTTCTCAACCTGTTTTAATTGCTGATTCAGTTCCTTATTTTGTTCCAGTGCTTCTTCGATACCCATTTCTTTTATCATAACCTGATTTCCCTGTTGAAATGCCTGTAATCGTTTGCGGGGATCACGTTCTAATTCCTCTCTAAGATGCTGTATGACCTGTTCCTTATCTCTTTGATAATCTTCCTGAATTTTTATCAATTCTTTCAGGTTAAGTTCAATCTCAGATAATTGATTTGATTCTTTCAGATGCTCAACAGCCAGAATACCGTTTTTTCTCTTCTCCATTTCGTAAGCATTGCTCCTAAAAGTCATAGATTGTAAAAGATTACTTTGTGCGCTGGTTAGATGCTGATCAGGCAATTCCTTGAAATGTTGCCACAGGTCATCTGATCCAATCTTATCCTTATAGTATTCTGCCAGAATATGATTAATCTTTTCCTGCTGCTTTATTTCATTGATTTCTTGCGGGCTTAATATTTCAATATTTTTTGTCTTCTCCATCGCTATCTCTCGAGCAGATTTTATAATTGCCACCAATACTACCTCCTTCTAAACAGATCAAAAAAACGATCCTGATATAATTCAAACAGACCCCATTTGTCCAATTCACTCTTCAAATCTTTTGGTTCCATATCACCATGCTGTACCATGTCAAACATGGTCTCAATCTCTTTCTTGGCTACCAGGGGAATTCCCTGATTATCTCGAGATACTACCTGATGTCCGAATTGGTTATAGGAGATTAACCCTCTTTTTCTAAGTTCAGGAAACTGAGACTGGTAAGCGCTTCTGGTCATCATATCCAGAATAAATTTGGAAAGAGAAATATCCCATAAATCTCCTACACCTTCAATAATCGTAGCCAGGTTATCACCCCTTTTATCAATATCCCGGGCAATTTTTTCGGCTACCGATTTCAGGTTGCCGGAAACAAAATTCATGGAATCAACTTCTCTTTTAAATTGAAAACGATAGAGAATACTGGCCAGATCAGGCATTTCATCTGCGATTGAGGAAAAAGCTTTCTTTGCTTCATCGCTGAAGCCTTCAATTCTTAAAATATAACCTGGAGTTAGCAGCTGGGGTCTAAACCAGCTTACTTTACCCTCTCTAACGACTGTTTCGGTAATTCCCTGGGTAAACTCCTGGTAAACAGGTTCAGTTAGTACATGGTAATGGACTTCCGATGAACCAAAAGAAGAGAGAAGCTGTTTGGGCCACTTCAAAATTTTAGAATGCTCAAATGCATATTGTATTCTCTCATCCATATTGAATAACCTCTAATATGATTCTATCTATTTTGCACACCCGACTAAGATGATTGCAACTATTCCCAATTACAACATTTTACTTGATTATGATAAAATGTCAAATTCTTGCTAAAAGAAATTTTAGTGTATTATAATATATTGGGAAAAGTCTGAAAATGTAGAGAAAAATTTTATTATCCGATAAGGAGGAATGAAATATCAGAAAGATTGTGATTGGTGTCATGGGTGGTTCACAATTTGTTCACCCCGAAGATGAGGGATATGCCTACCAGATTGGTGCCATGATTGCCCGGGAAGGGTGGGTGTTGCTAAATGGAGGAAGATCATCGGGTATAATGGAAGCATCTGCCAGGGGGGCTAAAGAGAATGGAGGTATCACTGTTGGAATCCTTCCCACGGATGAGGTTCATTGGGCATCTGCGTATATCGATATACCTATTGTTACGGGTATGGGAGCAGCCAGAAATGTAATGAATGTTCTAAGCAGTGACATCATTGTAGCATTGCCGGGCAGGGCAGGAACAATCTCTGAGATCGCACTGGCCTTAAACCTCGGAAAAGAAGTCATTTTGTTTCAATTTCATGTTGGCTCCTGGATTAAATCTTATCAGGACGAGGGAAAGGTCTTTTTCTTCAGTCAGCTGGATGAATTAAGAAATTTTTTAAAAACAAGATTTGATGAGAGCGAATAATCCTATAAATAGAGAAGAGGAGAAAAATGTCAAAACTATTAGTTCGGGTAGACGGTTCCTGTATTCCTAATCCTGGAAGAATGGCTATTGGTATCGTAATTTACCGGGATGGAGAAATGTTGAAGAAGATTAATGAAATCATCGGACACGGAACCAACAATATTGCCGAATACCATGCGGTTATCAGGGGATTAGAGGAGGTTAAGAATATTCCTGCTGAATCGGTGGAATTTTATTGTGACAGTCAGCTGGTTGTAAAACAATTGAATCAGCAGTTTAAGATAAAGAATAAAAAGATACTCTCCCTGCATGAAAGGATTAGAAGATTATTGTCGGAAATTCAGGTCCCGGTGTTTTTTATCTGGAATAGAAGAGAGGAAAATCAGTTGGCAGATCAATTAGCCAGAAAATTACTGATTCAGGAAGAGCAGAACAAAAGAGCCATTGCATCCCGGGATTTAAGTGTATCACGGGAGGGAGACCTATTTCTGGTAAAGAGTCAGACGAGTAAAAAAACCTATCAGGTGAACCTGGAAATTCCTGAATGTAATTGCTATGATTTTGAAAATCATTGCCGGAAATGGAATCTGGAATGCAAACATATCGTTGCTGCCCGTCATTACCAGATGAATAGAGAAAAACAGATAGCCAGCAGAGAAGATAAGACCTTGCAGGTATTGATACTGAGCAAGATGGTCAGTCAGAAGCGATGGCGAGAGTTGTTGGAAGAATTAAATCATGAAGAATGTCTGCCAATAGAAATACTATTTCCGGAAAAAGAAAAAGCCAGATTGGAAGGGCAGATAACCTGTGCGGATGTTATCGTGGGAGGAGAGCTGAGTGAAGCTGATTTACTGATGGCAAAAAACTTGAAACTCTTTCAAATACCCTTCGCAGGTGTGGATAAACAGAATTTGGAGGTTTTCAGGAAATTTCCAGGCATTGCTGTTTGTAATGCCCACGGAAACAGTCATGCTGTTTCTGAGCACGCCCTTTGCCTGTTGTTAGCTCTGGCAAAAGACCTGGTGAATCATGATCAGGATTTAAGAAAGGGAAGATGGCATGGATTTATCACCCAGGAACCGACAATTCAACTTTACGGAAGGAACCTGGGAATTATTGGATTAGGTTCCATAGGATTGGAAATTGCTCAGAAAGCAATGGCTTTAGGCATGCATATCTATGCCGTCAAACGGTCAATCCAGGAACAAAATGATTGGCAGAAAAAATATGGATTGACCTTTTTAGGCACAGCAGATGACTTGGAATATGTGGTAAAAAATGTTGATTTTATCATTATTGCACTGCCGCTTACCTCCAAAACGACTCATTTGATTGATGAGGAAGTATTGAAGATGATGAAGGGAAAATATCTGATTAACATCGGCAGGGGAAAAGTCATTGATGAAGAAGCCTTTTATGAATACTTAAAAGAAGGATACCTGGCTGGGGCAGGGATCGATACCTGGTACCAGTATCCGGACAAGACACACCCGAACAGGTATCCCAGTCAATATCCCTTTCATGAATTAACCAATGTGATTTTATCACCCCATAATGCCGGTTACAGTGACAGAGCGATTGAAGAAAATATCCAGGTTGTTTATGAAAATATTGTGAGAGTATTTTACGGAGAAAGACCGGAAAATGAAATTAATCTTTCCGAAGGTTATTAAAAAATCTTTAATCCTTACCTTGCTGACTTTTTTCAACCTGTGTTCCTTGCATCATTTAATTTGATTATTCCGTGATAATGAAAATAAAGGGCTCCAGGGAGCTATGGTTAGCTGATAAAGTCAAGTAGCTCCCACAGAAGCCCTTACCACCATGCCATGCAGTTATTTGTCAAGCTATTTCTGATGATCGGTTATTTTCCTATTTGTTCACAGTTATCTGATTAATGTATTTGATGTACTCATTATCAGGTGACAGTAAAATAGTCGTGTTTTCCTTAAAGCTGCCCTGGTAGGATTCCAGGGATCGATAGAATTGATAAAATTCCGGATCCTGGTTAAAACTCTCAGCATAGATTCGAATTGCTTCTGCCTCTCCCTCACCCCTTAATTGTTGCGCTTCCTTATATGCTTCTGCCAGGATAACCGTTTTTTCTCTCTCAGTTTCTGCTATAATTTTGGCTGATTCTTCCTGCCCTTCTGCCCGGTATTGTTTGGCAATTCTTTCCCGCTCAGCCTGCATTCTGGCAAAAATGTTTTTTTCATTTTCAGAAGGAAGGTCAGCCCGTTTAATTCGCACATCGACAATATTAATCCCGTATTCCATTGATTTGTCATTACTGCGCTGGGTTACTGTCTCCATAATTTCGGTTCTTTTTTGGGAAACAATTTCACTCATATCAAATTTCCCCAAATCCACCCTGAGTTCAGAGTAAATAATATCATCTAACCTTGCCTGGGCTCCATTAATATCCCTGACTGTCTGCAGGAAAAGGAGAGGATTTTCAATCTTCCATCTGGCATAATTATCCAGAATCAATGTTTTTTTATCCCGGGTAATAATCTCTGTAGGTAATGCATCATAGATGAGCAGTCTGCCCTCAAAGAAAACTACATTTTGAATGAAGGGAATTTTCATATGTAATCCTGCTTCCTGAATCGCCTTAATAGGTTTGCCGAATTGCAGGATAATAGCCTGCTTGGTCTCATCAACAACAAAAAAAGAAAAATTTGTTATGAGGATGAGTAAAATCAAAATGATCAGGAGTAAACTCTTTTTCATTACTGTGTAACCTCCTTCCCGGTGAGATTCTGGATCAAGGGATCGTTCAAGGGCAAGAATTTCAACAGAGAATCTTCCTTATCGCCTTCCATGATGAATTTTTTCATATGGGGCAGGATTATCTCCATTGTTTCAATATACAGACGATGTTTCGTAACATCTTTTCCGTTCTGATATTCTGCCAGAACCTGATTAAACTTGGACACGTCTCCTTCAGCCCTTCTGATCCTCTCGATTTTGTAGCCTTCTGCTTCTTTAATAATCCTGGCTGCTTCACCTCTGGCATTCGGGATGATATCATTTCGATAACCTTCAGCCTGATTAATAAATTTACTTTTATCTTCTTTTGCGCTGGCTACATCTTTGAAGGCGGCAGATACTTCTTCCGGTGGGTTGACATCCTGAAGCTGAACGGCAATCACCACGATTCCTGATTGATAGGCATCCAGTAATTCCTGGATCAGTACTTTTGTTTCCTCCTGAATTTCATATTTGCCTTCAGTCAGCGCATCATCAATTTTACGGCTTCCGATCACCTGTCTCAGAGCTGCTTCGGAAGCATTTCGAACAGTCAGTTCTGGTTCGATAATATTAAAAAGATATTCAGCTGCATTTTTTATTCTGTATTGTACAATGGATTCTGCATTCACAATATTTTCATCTCCGGTTAACATCAGGGATTCCTCAGAAACCTCCGTGTATCCGCCTCGGACGGTTCTGAATCCAATTTCAATACGCTTTACTTCAGTTACAGATGGAGTAAGAGCGGACTCAAATGGATAAGGCAGATGATAATGTAAACCAGGACTGTCAAGCCTGGTAAATTTTCCGAATCGCCTGACGACACCCTGTTCATTGGGTTGCACGATATAAATTCCGGTTGCAAGATACAGGACGATAATCAGCAGAATCAATAATTTTCCAATACTGCTGCCAAGCTTTATTCTGGGAATTTTTTCTTTGATATTGATGATTTTTTCAGTGCGGTCATTCATATAATCGGGCATATGATTCTCCTTTCTTTTATTTTTTTATAAAAAAGATTTTCCTGTCTGATTCAATATTGAGATGACAAGAATATAACACTAATTGATTTTTTTCTCAAACATTTCACCAGGAACATGCTGAACAGAAGTCAAACAGAGACTTTAGAGAAATTTTTGGAAACAAAAGAGAAAACTTTTAAGAAATAAATTCCAGTAAATAGCATCAGTTAGTGTAAAATTTACTGGGGTAGTAATCAAAAATCTTTCCCCATCATGAAAAAAGGCGTAGACTTACCTAAAAATACTACATCATAGCATCAGGAGCGATTGCAATTAGCGGTTGAGAAATATATAATAGATAGAATAAAATGGACTCTAATAATCATAAAATGACTTCAGGATACCGACCTGATCATCTTGAAAGGAGAATGATATGCCCTTAGTAACAAGTAAAGAAATGTTGATCGATGCACAGAAGAATCATTATGCTGTTGGTGCCTTTAATGCCAATAATATGGAGATAGTCCAGGCAATTATTGAAACTGCAGAAGAAGAAAGTTCACCGGTTATTGTGCAGGCTTCACAGGGAGCAATCCAGTATGCAGGATTAGATATGATTGTCGGAATGGTCAAGACAATGGCTGAAAGAACGCCTGTCCCTGTTGTTTTGCATTTAGATCATGGTACAGATTATTTTCAGAATATTCGCTGCCTGAGAGCTGGTTTTACTTCATTGATGTTTGATGGGTCCAAGTTACCTTTTAATGAAAATGTATCCATGACCAAGAAGGTTGTTGAGATGGCTCATGCCTGTAATATACCCGTGGAGGCTGAGATTGGCCAGATAGGTAAGATGGATGCCAGTGATGAACCTGGAGTAGCCCGTGAAAGAATCAAGGAGTTTATGGCTGATCCGAAAGAGGCAGAAAAATTTGTAAATTTGACCGGAATCGACTCCCTGGCTGCAGCAGTAGGCACAATTCATGGATGCAGGGAATCCATTGCTGTATTGGATATAGATCGTATAAAAAAAATAAGAGATTTAACCGGAGTACCATTGGTTCTGCACGGAGCATCCGGTGCAAATGATGAAGAGATTAAAAAGGGAATTGTTGTGGGTATATGTAAAATCAATATAGATACCCGTATCCGGATGGCTTTTACCAGAGCCGCTAAAGACTATTTAACGCATAATCCCGATGAAATTGACCCCCGTAAGGTACTGGGTCCTGCTAAGGAAGCAGCCAAAGAGGTCATCAGGGATCGCATTAGAGTGTTAGGTTCAAAAAACAGAGCTTAATAAATTCATACTTCAGACGAAACAGGCAGTTTCAGGAGGAGCATCATGTCAAAAAGAATTGGAATTTTAACCGGTGGAGGAGATTGTTGTGGTCTCAATCCAGCCATTCGCGGAGCTGTTTACCGTGCTCATGACTATCATTACGAAGTTTTTGGCATCCGTGACGGATGGCGGGGACTGATTGACGGCAATCTCTTTGAAATTGAACTGCAGGATGTAGAAGAATTAGTGGATAAAGCAGGAACCTTCCTGGGTACCTCTCGAACGAACCCTTTCAAGATTGAAGAAGGGGTTAGCAATGTATTAAAAACAATCAGTAATTACGGTCTGGATGCTATTTTGGCCATGGGTGGGGAAGATACCCTGGGTGTAGCCAGTAAGTTATTCAGAGAAAAAAAGGTAAACGTTGTCGGGGCTCCGAAAACCATGGATAATGATCTTTCAGCAACAGATTTTACCTTTGGTTTTGACAGTTCTGTAACGCGGGCGGTGGAAGCCATGAAGAGCCTGGAAGATACCGGCAAATCTCATCACCGGGTCATGATTCTTGAGGTGATGGGTAGGCATGCAGGCTGGGTTGCACTTTATACGGGACTTTCCTGTGGAGCGGACTGGATTCTCATGCCCGAGGAAGAGCCTGATATTGAAGGACTCTGCAAACAGTTACAACGTGTGTATTCCAGGAAAAAGTATGCCCTGGTAGTGGTTTCAGAAGGAGTTGAACTACCCGGGATTGATACCGGGAAGGAAGATCTTGATCAGTTCGGGCATATGATTTTAAAGAAGAGAGAAACCGGACAAACATTAGGGGACTTGATTACTGAGAAAACAGGTATAGAGACCAGGAATGCTGTCATTGGTCATATGCAAAGAGGGGGGATCCCAACAATATTCGACAGAATATTGGGTTTGCGTACGGGTGTCAAGGCAGTTGATCTGATTGAAAAGCAGGAATTTGGTAAAATGGCAGCATTGAGGGGTAATGAAATGATTGCTGTTCCCCTGGAAGAGGCAACCAGGGAAATAAAAAAAGTTCCCCGGGAATGGCTTGAATTTGCCAGGATATTCTTTAAGTAAACAATGTAAAATACCTGTCATATTAAAAGATGTGTAATATAATATAGATCATGAATCGGAAGATGTGATACGATAGATGACAGAAGTCAACCTTGGGAAGCCTGCCTGAAGGCTTCCCATTATTTTGGAGAATGTGACGATTTTGATGTCTTTTTCGGGGATTAGAATTCTATTTTCAGGATAAAGAACAAGGATTTATGATGTCAGAAATGCAAGAATTTGTCCATCTGCATGTTCACTCCGAATACAGTCTGCTTGATGGAGCCTGTCGAGTCAAGGATTTGATTGCCAAAGCAAAAAAGAATCATATGCCTGCACTGGCATTAACTGATCATGGCGTCATGTATGGGGCAATTCAATTCTATAAAGAGGCAGTAGCCAATAAGATTAAGCCCATTATCGGCTGTGAAGTATATATTGCACCTCACAGCAGAATGGATAAATCAAACGGGAAAAAAGAATCTCCCAGCCATCTGATTCTTCTGGCAAAGAACCGAAGAGGTTATCAGAACCTGATTCAGTTAGTAACCAAATCCTTCCTGGAAGGCTTTTATTATAAACCCAGAATAGATAAGGAGATATTACGGGAATACAGTGAAGGACTAATCGGATTATCTGCTTGCCTGAAAGGCGAGATACCCCGAATGATTTTACAGAATAACTTTTCGGAAGCCAGGAAGCTGGCACTCTCTTATCAGGAAATTTTTGGGCAGGATGATTTCTATCTTGAAATACAGAACAATACCATGCCTGAACAGATTAAAGTGAATATGGAGTTGATTAAGTTAGGACACGAATTAAAGATACCACTTGTCGCTACCAATGATGTACATTATATGAACCGTGAAGACCGGGAAGCGCATGATATTCTGTTATGCATTCAGACTGCCACGAATCTTGACGATCCTGATCGCATGAGATTAAGTACCGATGAATTTTATTTTAATACCCCTGAAGAGATGCGGCAGCATTTTGCCGATATTCCGGAAGCACTGGAAAACACGGTAAGAATTGGTCAGAAGTGTGATTTGGATATCGATTTCCAGAATGCCCACCTGCCTGATTTTGATCTACCCGAAAACCTCTCAGACAATGATTATCTGCGACAATTATGCTATGAAGGGGCTGAAAATAAATTTAAAAAAATTGAGGATAAGATCAGGGAACGGTTAGATTATGAGCTATCCGTTATAAAAAAAATGGGGTTTGCTACCTATTTCTTGATTGTATGGGATTTTGTAAATTATGCCAAGAATCACAAGATTATGGTTGGACCGGGTAGAGGTTCTGCTGCGGGAAGTCTGGTTGCTTATTGTCTTAATATTACCAGTATCAACCCTCTGGATTATAATCTTCTTTTTGAAAGGTTTCTTAATCCTGAAAGAATCAGTATGCCGGACTTTGATATCGATTTCAGTTACGAAGGCAGGAGTCAAGTCATTGAATATGTCAGCAATAAATACGGACAGGAAAAGGTTTCTCAGATTATCACATTCGGAACAATGGCTGCCCGGGCAGTTATTCGGGATGTAGGAAGGGCTCTGGGTATTCCTTATGGACAGGTGGATAAAATCGCCAAGCTTATTCCTATGGATCCAAAGATGACCATTGAAAAAGCATTGCAGATTGAGCCTGAATTAAATAACAGAATGAAAGATGATCCAAAAATCCAAAAAATGATTGAAGTATCTTCAAAATTGGAAGGATTGTCCCGTCATGCTTCCACTCATGCTGCAGGTGTTGTTCTATCCAAGGAGCCTCTGATTCATTTTGTACCATTGCAGTTAACCTCTGAGGGAGAAGTATCTACCCAGTATGCTGCCGAGGATCTGGAATCGCTGGGTTTATTAAAGATGGATTTTTTGGGCTTGCGAACACTCTCTGTGATCAATAATACTCTGAAGATTGTTCGTAATACAAGAGGAGATACCATTGATATTGATGCGATTCCCTTAGACGATGAAAAGGTATATGGGCTATTGTCTCGGGGAGAATGCTGTGGACTTTTTCAGCTGGAAAGTTCAGGAATGATGGAATTAGTCAAACGAATGGAACCAAAAAACATTGAGGATATTACAGCCCTTCTGGCATTGTTCAGGCCCGGACCTCTGGGTAGTGGAATGATTGATGATTTTATCAACCGGAAAAAGGGGAAGATTGAAATTAAATATCTGCATCCTAAACTGGAACAGGTTCTACATGACACCTACGGGGTAATCGTCTACCAGGAACAGGTCATGCAGATTGCCAGTCTATTAGCCGGTTATTCCCTCGGGGAGGCTGATATTTTAAGGAAGGCCATGGGAAAAAAGAAAAAAGAGGTGATGAAAAAGCAGCATCAGCAGTTCATTCAAGGAGCTGTCAAGAATGGAATTGATGCAAAGACTGCTGAAGAGATTTACGATTTGATTTCCTTTTTTGCCGGTTATGGATTTAATAAATCCCATAGTGTCTCCTATGCTTTTGTATCCTACCAGACGGCCTATCTCAAGACGCATTATCCGGTAGAATATATGGCTGCTCTTTTGACCAGCATCATGCAGAATACCGATAAAGTTGTTAAATATATCAAGGAATGCCAGAACATGAACTTGAAAATATTGCCTCCTGATATTAATGAGAGTCTGGTTGATTTCACAGTCGTTGACCGGAAAAAGATACGTTTCGGCTTAGCGGCAGTTAAAAATGTAGGCAGAGCTGCCATTGAAGGTATTATCCGGGAACGTACTGAAGGCGGAAATTTTGGTTCCCTTTTTGACTTTTGTCGCAGGGTCGATTTAAAAACCATGAATCGCAGGATGATAGAAAGTCTGATTAAATGCGGTGCCTTTGATTCCACGGGAGCAAAAAGGGCTCAATTAATAACTGTGCTGGAACAGGCTATCAATCTTGGACAGGAAATTCAGAAGGATAAAAGAAATGGACAAACCAATCTTTTTGCCTTAATGAGCAAGGAAACCCGGAATCAGCAGCAGGATAATGTACCATTACCACAAGTGACTGAATTTACTGACCAGGAGCTTTTAACAATGGAAAAGGAGACGCTTGGTTTTTATCTGTCTCATCATCCGTTAGAGGACCATCAGGATCGATTGAAAAAAATTGTTAATGCCGATTCGGGAAATCTGGACCGTTTTTCCGATAAGAGTCATCTTACAATGGGTGGCATTATTACCGGGATTCGAAGAAAGACAACCAAGAGCGGTAATATGATGGCTTATCTTACCCTGGAGGATTTGGAAGGCACGGTCGATATTATTGTTTTTCCGAAAACATATGAAGAATGTAAAGAGGCAATCAAAGAGGAAAATGTCGTCATCATTGAAGGTCATCTCGATGCGATGGAGGCAAATGTAAAGCTATTGGCTGAATCTGTCACCTCTATTAAAGCATACCGGCTGAAAAGAAATCATAAAGAAGTTCAGGTACGAAGGGACAGTGATCATTATTCTTTACACCTGGAAGCAGATTTAGATCAGCTTGATATACAAAAGTTAAAAGGTTTGAAAAAAATATTCAAGAAATATCCCGGTAAAAATCATATTATTATTCATTTTAAATCTCAACAAAAAATCTACCATCAGCAGGTTAACGATGATATCGGCATTTCTTACGGACAGGAAATCATTCAGGAGATTGAAGATTTTCTGGGTCATGGAAGAGTGTGGTTTGAGGAGCATGTCTGAGTGGGATGATAATGGTGCCGAAGGTCGGAGTCGAACCGACATGAGCTGTGAGGCTCGCTGGATTTTGAGTCCAGTGCGTCTACCAATTTCGCCACTTCGGCCTGTGAGAATGATCTTGAGATATTCTAAAAAATTATAGATTAGTCTAATGGTAATGTCAAGCCTTGCTACCGGTAACTATAAGGTGCATCTCATAATCTCATGGGCGTAAAATGCTGTCAGAAGGAGCTATTCATGAAGTGGAGAAAAGGGGAAAAATGATAAAAAAAACAAAGAATTTATTCCTTATTGATGGGCAGGGGATAGTCTATCGTTCTTTTTTTGCCTTGCCAAAGCTGACCACCACTTATGGACAGCTTATTAATGCAGCTTATGGTTTTACCCTGGTGCTTATGCGATTATTGGAGGAACAGAAGCCTGATGGCCTGGTAATTGCCTTTGATACACCCAAACCTACCTTTCGCCATCTGAGGTATCCTTCCTACAAAGCACAGCGAGAGAAGATGCCCCAGGATCTGATTGACCAATTACCCCTTATTCAGGAAATTATTGATAAGATGAACATTCCTTCACTCTCTGTTGCAGAATTTGAAGCTGATGATATCATCGGCTCCATTGCTGTTCAAGCAAAGAACAGTCCATACAGGATAACCATCGTAACCGGTGACCGTGACCTGTTACAGTTGATTGATGAGGATACGGAAATATTATTCATGCAAAAGGGAATATCCCAGGTTAGACGTTTCCAGCTTGATTCCGTGAAGAGTATGCTGGGTTTTAATCCCGATTTGATCCCGGATTATATTGGTCTTAAGGGTGATTCATCTGATAATATTCCCGGTATTCCGGGTATCGGGGAAAAGACAGCCCGGGATTTAATTCAAAAATACGGTAGTCTTGAAGATATCATCCGGGATAGGGCAGGAATTAAAAATGAATCATTGAGAGCTAAAATAGAAAGATACCAAAAACAGGCTCAATTAAGCAAGGCATTGGCTGTAATCAAAAGAGATATGAAACTGGATATAGAATTTCAGCATCTTGATTATAAGGGTCCGGATTATCAGCAATTGAGAGAACTGTTTCAGAAATATGAATTCAAAAAACTGTTAGAAAAGATTCCCAGCAAGGAAACTTTCAGGCAGAAAGAAAAAAAAGACCCGGTCATTTATGAGCTCAGAAATGAGCGGGATTTAGAACTTTTAGGTCGCAAGATAGAATCAAGAGGCGTCTTCTCCTTTTTCTTTGGAATGAACCGACTCTCTCCTGTCCGGAAAGATGTGAGAATCATCACCTTTTCGGTGGATCATGACCTTTTTTTAGCAAAAATAGACCGTCAAGATCTATTAATAGCAGAACAACAGCATGTCTCTGCCAAAACGATGAATCAATTTCTTATCTCTCTTTTTCAGGATAAAAAGATTGAAAAGATTGGATACGATCTGAAGAATGTCTGGACTTATCTGAGTGATAACGGCATTTTTCTGGAACCGCCTTATTTTGATATTCAGATTGCTGCCTATCTTCTTAATCCTTCCCAGCAGGAATTCTCTTTAATGAAAATCATACAGGATTACCTTCCGGAGGAACCCTTTATGAATGACAGCTCCAGCCCGAAAGAGGACAAGATTGAGGCTGGGGATAGGGAATCCTGCTGTCTGGTGAAAGTATTTCTCCCCTTAAAAAGAAAGTTAGAAGCGCAATTAGCCGAAAAACATCTCCTGGATCTATATCAGAATATTGAACTCCCCCTGATCCGTGTAATTTACCAGATGGAGAAAAACGGTGTCAAACTGGATACAGGCTTATTGCAAAGAATGTCCCATGAATTTGCTGAAAAGATTGCTACAATCAAGGATGAGGTTTTCCAGATAGCCGGAGAAGAGTTTAATCTCAATTCTCCCAGACAGTTAAGTCAGATTTTATTTCAGAAATTAAAATTACCGGTTATCAAAAAAATAAAAACCGGATTTTCTACCAACGCACAGGTTTTAAACCAGCTTTCAGAGAAGCATGAGGTCGTTGCTAAAATCCTTTATCACCGAGAACTGGAGAAATTGAAAAATACCTATATCGATAAATTGCCTAAATTAATTAATCCACAGACCGGAAGGATTCATACCTCATTTAACCAGACGGGAACTTCAACCGGACGTCTCAGCAGCAACAATCCAAATTTGCAGAATATTCCCATTAGAACGGAGTTGGGCAGAAGCATCAGGAATGCCTTTGTTGCCGAGAAGGGAAATATTTATCTTTCAGCCGATTATTCCCAGATTGAACTGAGAATTCTGGCACATCTTTCACAGGATGAGAATTTATTGGATGCCTTTTCAGGTGATAAGGATATCCATTCTTTTACGGCAGCCCAGCTCTTTAATGTTGATCAGGATATCGTCAGTAATGAGATGAGGAGGATTGCCAAGACCATCAATTTTGGCATTATCTATGGAATGAGCAGCTATGGTCTGGCAAGCAGCCTGGGAATGGGCAGAGAAGAGGCACAGCAATATATCGAGGCTTATTTTCAAAGGTATAAGCAGGTCAAGGAGTACATAGACCAGCAGATTATCACTGCCAGAAGAAATAAATATGTAACAACCATGTTAAACCGAATCAGATATCTGGATGGAATTGACAGTTCAAACAGAGGTGTCAGGGAATTTTACGAACGTACTGCTATCAACACCCCTATTCAGGGAACAGCAGCGGACCTGATCAAAATTGCCATGATCAGAATTACCGGAGAGCTGGAAGGAGAGGCATTGCATACTGGCTTGATACTGCAAATCCACGATGAATTAATCTTTGAATTTTCCGCCTCTGAGTTAGAAAAAAGAAGAGTAATCATAAAAAAAGTCATGGAAAACAGCTTAAAGTTAAGTATTCCCCTGAAAGTCAACTTTAAAACCGGCTGTCGCTGGGGAGAGCTGGAATAGTCATATCATGTGAAGATTAGAATCAGCTGTCCGTAAAACTGATCATGATTTCAGTGCGGTGAAATGAAGTGAATCGGTAAGAGGGAGTTGGCAATTTTGAAAATGCTTGTTGTAGGGTTGACAGGTAGCATCGTGTCAGGAAAAACGACTGTTGCCCGGATCATGAAAGAACTGGGAGCAGAGGTCATTGATGCAGACAGGATTGCACGGGATATCGTTCGCCCTCATGAAAAAGCCTGGAAACAGATTGTAGATTGTTTCGGAGAAGAGATTCTAAACGGGAATCAGGAAATTAATCGCAAAGAATTAGGTCGGATTGCTTTTTCCAATCCGGAGAAATTACAATTACTAAACCAGATAACCCATCCGGAAATCATTGCGTCGATAAAGAAAAAAATCCGGCAGTTCAGAAAATGGTCTGAAAGGGATATTATTTGTGTGATTGATGCGCCTTTACTTTTTGAAGCCCGCATGGAACGGTTAATGGATAGAGTTATTGTTGTTTACCTGACTCGAGAAAAACAGGTTAAACGGCTTCATCTTCGGGATGGTTTAACCGGAGAAGAAGCAACAAAAAGGATTGCTTCCCAGATGCCCATAGAAGAAAAGGTTAAATTAGCTGATTATGTCATTGATAATTGCCAGACGTATGAAAAAACCGAAGAACAGGTATTTCAGGTATGGTCTGAGCTTCAGAAAATTTTAGCTGATCTCCCCTGAAAAGCATCTTTTAATAACTGTCTTGATTCTATAAGTACCCTGGCATCTATTATTCATTTAAAATAATTTTAAAATCGCATCATCAATTTATGTTAAAATATATGTTTGGATAGCCTTTTACATTCCAGTATTTAAAAAGTTCAGCTTCATCATTTTAAAATGATGATAGAAGGGCAGGTTGGTTTTATATGAGGAGAAAATTTCAATTAGTCGCTGATTATCCTCCACAGGGAGATCAACCTGAAGCGATAGAAAAAATAAACAAGCATTTTCAACAGGGTAAGAATGTCCAGACATTATTGGGAGTTACCGGTTCAGGAAAAACCTTTACCATGGCAAATATCATTCAACATTTACAGCTGCCAACCCTGGTCATTTCTCACAATAAGACACTGGCTGCCCAGTTATGCAATGAATTCAGAAGATTTTTCCCTCACAATGCTGTAGGCTATTTTGTCAGTTATTATGATTACTATCAGCCTGAAGCTTATATTCCCAGAACGGATACTTATATCGAAAAAGATTCCTCCATCAATGAAGAGATTGATAGACTCAGACTAGCAGCAACCGCTGCTTTACTGGAAAGAAATGATGTGATTATTGTTTCCAGTGTTTCCTGCATTTATGGCCTGGGTTCACCGACTGATTTTTCTAATCTTGTCTTACTTCTGGAGGAAAACCAGCAATGTGAGCGAAGCCAGATCATCAGAAGGTTGGTAGATATACAATATGAGCGGAATGATATTGAATTTCAGAGAAGTTGTTTTAGAGTGAGAGGAGATGTGATAGAAGTTTTTCCGGCTTATTCAGAGAGCGCTTTGCGAATTGAATTATTTGCTGATGTGATAGAAGCAATCTATGAGATTAATCCACTCACTGGCCACAGAATTCAGAGAAAAGAAAAGATAGCAATCTACCCGGCAAAACATTTTGTAACTACATCAGGGAGAGTAGAAGAAGCTATCAGAACAATCAGGGCAGAATTGGAAGACAGATTAACCTATTTTGAGGCGCATGGTAAATTGCTGGAGGCAGAAAGACTCAAACAAAGGACAGAATATGACCTTGAAATGTTGTCTCAATTCGGGTATTGTACCGGAATTGAAAATTATTCCAGGCATTTAAGTGGAAGGAAACCAGGTGAACCGCCTGCTACCCTTCTGGATTATTTCCCGGATCCTTTTTTTATCCTGATTGATGAGTCTCATGTCACCATACCTCAAATCAGAGGAATGTTTGCCGGAGATAAATCCAGAAAAGATAGTCTGGTTGAGTATGGTTTTCGGTTACCGTCAGCTTATGATAACCGGCCGTTAGTTTTTCACGAATTTGAGAAATATATGAAAAAAGTCATGTTTGTATCGGCTACTCCCGGTCGATATGAGGCAGAAAAAAGTCATCAGGTTGTTGAGCAGATCATCAGACCTACCGGACTGGTCGATCCGGAAGTTATCATCAGGTCTGCTGAATTTCAGATTGACGATTTGATTGCTGAAATTAAAAAAAGAGTTGCTCAGAAGGAAAGAATACTGGTCACTACCTTGACAAAAAGAATGGCTGAAGATACGGCTGAATATCTTCACCAGATTAACATCAAAGTAAGATATCTGCACTCTGAAATAGGGACGTTAGAGAGAATAAAAATCCTGAAAGGATTGAGGGAAGGCAAATTTGATGTATTGGTTGGTGT
The DNA here is from genome assembly GCA_964433635.1 of uncultured Atribacterota bacterium. Lineage (GTDB taxonomy): Bacteria > Atribacterota > Phoenicimicrobiia > Phoenicimicrobiales > Stramentimicrobiaceae > CAYSSG01. The sequence goes on from CAYSSG010000001.1 coordinate 97,361, forward strand.
GAACCTGTTAAGGGAAGGATTGGATTTACCCGAGGTTTCACTGGTTGCGATTCTGGATGCTGATAAAGAAGGTTTTCTGAGATCCGAGACCTCGCTGATTCAGACAATGGGAAGGGCAGCCCGGAATATTAACGGGACTGTCATATTATATTGCAATGAAGTAACCGGATCGATGAAGAGGGCTATAAATGAGACAAATCGCAGAAGAAGAATCCAGCTGGAGTATAATCATAAATATAATATTATTCCACAAACCATTCAAAAACCGATTGATGATCTGATTTATACTGAGGAAAGCGATCTGGAAGAGGAAAAATCTTCCGTTGGCGAGGGAAAGACAAAATATCTGCCCAAAAACAGCTTGAATACCTTATTGAAATCTTTAAAGAATGAGATGAATCAGGCAGCGAGGCAATTGGATTTTGAAAGGGCAGCCCTGTTGAGAGATGAAATAAAAAGATTAAAAAAGGAAAGAATGATTTTTAGATAAAAATTGGATAGAGTAGCATAAAGTATATGGTATGTAGTATATAGTAAAATGCTATGGATATAATTGGAAGCCAAATTATATCGAAAATTGCTTGCATACTTCTTGAATGAATGCAGAGAAAAACAATCTTCAATATCCGGTATAGATATAGAATAGATAAATCATGATAATCAGGTTTACTTTCATCCTATTTATTGTCGATTTATCAGGTTCAACATTAACTTTTTTTTATTCGTTATGACTTATCTCTGTATTTTGGACCGAATTCTATATACTCGATACTATAAATTAATTTCAGCTAACGAATGAATACCAACGACTAAAACTATTTTAAAACTTTATACGCAATACGCACGACACGCGACTATTAGATTGGGAGTTAAGACAAAATGGCAAGGAATAAAATTATCATTAAAGGAGCCAGGGAGCATAACTTAAAGGATATCTCCCTGAAATTACCCCGCAATAAATTGATTGTGATTACCGGATTAAGTGGTTCAGGCAAGTCTTCCCTGGCTTTTGACACGATCTATGCCGAAAGCCAGAGACGTTATATTGAATCACTCTCTTCTTATGCCCGGCAGTTCATGGAAAAGTTAGATAAACCGGATGTCGATTATATAGAAGGATTGTCTCCTTCGATTTCAATCGATCAGAGAAAAGCCAGCAAAAATCCCCGTTCCACAGTGGGAACAGTTACCGAAATATATGATTACCTGCGTCTTCTTTATGCCAGAATCGGGGTTCCATATTGTCCGGAATGCGGAAGGAGGATTTCAAGACAGAGTGTTGACCAGATTGTTGACCAGGTGATGAATATGCCGCCGAACAGTAGAATCAAAATTCTTTCACCGGTCATCAAAGCAAAAAAGGGAGAGCACCGGCAGATTATTGAAGATATCAGAAAAAAGGGTTTTGTTCGATTAAGGGTTGATGGTCAGATGATCGAGGTGGAAGATGAGATTGACCTGGCCCGCTATCAGATTCACAGCATTGATGTTGTCGTTGACCGTTTGATCGTTAAGCCTGAAGCAAAGAGCAGGATAAGCAGCTCTGTCGAGACCGCGTTACAGTTAAGTAACGGATTGGTGATGATATTGGATGAGTCAGATAAGGAGACTATTTTCAGTGAACATTTTTCCTGCCCCCATTGTGGGATTAGTTTACCTGAAATAACTCCCAGAATATTCTCTTTTAACAGCCCGTATGGAGCCTGCCCTCATTGCAGTGGTTTGGGCTATAAAATGGAATTTGATCCGGATTTAATGGTCCCTGATAAAAGCAGATCCATATTAGACGGGGCTCTGGTGCCATGGGGATTCATTAAAGGTCGCTATCTGTATCATATCCTATCGGGAGTGGCAGAGCATTATGGATTTAAACTGAATACTCCTTTTCAACAATTGACCCCAAATCAACAGGAGGTACTGCTCTATGGTTCCGGCAATACTAAGATTTCTTTTGAATACCACCAGGATGAAGATGATCATATCTGGCATCATAAAGATGAATTTGAGGGAGTGATTAACAACTTGAAGAGAAGATACAGGGAGACCCACTCTGAATATATCCGATCAGAGATTCAAAAATTTATGACCATCAATCAGTGTCCGGTATGTCATGGACAGCGACTTCGCCGGGAAAGTTTAATGGTGAAGATTAACGGTTATTCAATTACTGATCTTTCGGACAAGACAATCAAGGAGATAATTCAATTCTTTAAGAATCTCAAGATTGAACACAGGGAGGCGGAAATATCCAGGCAAATCAGAAAGGAAATCTATAACCGCTTGAATTTTTTAATGAACGTAGGTTTAGATTATATTACCCTTTCCAGGGCTTCTTCTACTCTGGCAGGAGGAGAGAATCAGAGAATCAGACTGGCTACTCAGATCGGTTCCAGTTTAACCGGTGTTCTGTATATTCTGGATGAGCCGTCGATTGGATTGCATCAGCGGGATAACGATAAATTGCTGAAAACCTTAATTCAGCTGAGAGATCAGGGAAATACAGTGATTGTGATAGAGCATGATGAGGCAACGATTCGGGCAGCTGATTTTATTGTTGATCTGGGACCGGGAGCAGGAATACACGGGGGATTTGTGGTGGCACAGGGGAATGAGCAGAGCATTATGTCGAATAACAATTCTATTACCGGTCAATATCTCAGCAACCGGAAACAGATATCCGTTCCAAAAGCCAGAAGGAAGGGAAACAATAAAACGATCAGAATTGTTGGTGCCAGGCAGTTTAATCTAAAGAACATTGATGTATCAATACCTCTGGGGAAATTCAACTGTGTGACAGGGGTTTCCGGATCAGGAAAAAGTACTTTAATTGAAGAGGTATTATACAAGGGGCTCATCAGGGCTTTATATCATACCCGGGTCAGGCCGGGAGATCATGATAGTCTGGAGGGTATCAAAAACATAGACAAGGTGATTACCATAGACCAGTCACCCATCGGTAAAAATTCCCGCTCCAATCCTGTTACCTATACCGGTTCTTTTACGCCTATCAGAGAGTTATTCGCAAGGACAAAAGAAGCCAAGATGAGGGGATATCTGCCGGGCAGGTTCAGCTTCAACGTAAAAGGCGGCAGATGTGAATCCTGTCAGGGAGCCGGCCTGATGAAGATTGAAATGTTTTTTCTTCCTGACATCTATATTCCCTGTGAGGTCTGTAAAGGGCAGCGGTTCAACCGGGAGACGCTGGAAATAAGATATAAAAACAAAAATATTGCCGAAGTGTTGGATATGACCGTCGAGGAAGCCAGTCATTTTTTTGAGAAGATACCTAAAATTGAAAGAGGTTTACAGACACTGATGGATGTCGGATTGGGGTATATCAAATTAGGTCAGTCTGCAACTACCCTCTCGGGTGGGGAAGCACAAAGGATCAAACTGGCAAAGGAATTAAGCAAGAAGAGTACCGGGAAGACCTTGTACCTCCTGGATGAACCAACCACAGGCTTACATTTTGATGATGTAAAAAAGTTATTGGATGTATTAAATCGATTAGTTGACCAGGGGAATACAGTGCTGGTTATTGAGCATAATTTGGAAGTCATTAAATCAGCCGATCATATCATAGATCTCGGTCCGGGTGGTGGTGATGAGGGTGGCCAGATCATATTTACCGGTACACCTGAGGAGATCATCAACCATTCCGGTTCCTTTACCGGACAATTTCTCAAGCAGGTTATGCATGCTGAGTCCTGATATTGACAAAAGCTGCTGAAACATCTTTTTGGAATTGCAGGGGCAGATCATGGAACTGATAGAAAAAATTAAACAATTACCGCAACAGAGTGGTGTCTATTTATTTAAAGATCAAGCGGGTGAGATCATCTATATCGGGAAGGCAATATCCCTGAAGAATCGAGTGGGCTCTTATTTTAGTAAATCTCAACCCCATTCAGCCAAAGTTAGTAAAATGATCAGCCGAATTACTGACGTTAAGTATATCATCACCGCATCAGAGATGGAAGCATTGCTGTTAGAGAGCAGGTTGGTCAAAAAGAACCATCCTTATTTTAATACTCAACTAAAAGACGATAAAAGTTACCCATATATCAAAATCAGTATAGGGCAGCCTTTTCCGGCAATGACTTTAACAAGAAAAAGCAGAAAAACCCATGAGAAAAAGGCACATTACTTTGGCCCCTTTACTGATGTGGAAATAACCAGAAAGGCAGTGAAAAAGTTAAGGCAGATCTTTAAATTACGAAACTGCAGTCAGAGAAAATTCATACAGGGTAAACCCTGTCTCGATTATCAAATTGGTTTATGCTCTGCCCCCTGCGCTGACAAGACAGATAAAAATGAATATCTGAAAAGAATCAAAGAATGTTGCCTGCTACTGTCAGGACGTCACCGTCAGTTATTGCGAACTTTGAATCAGGAGATGAAGATTGCCTCTCAATTCATGTTTTATGAAAAAGCTGCCAGCATCAGGGATACTATCAGAATGATTGAAAAGGTTATCAGCCAGGGGAAGATAAGCAAATCTTATCAGCGGAAATGTAAAACCTATTTAAATAAAATCGTTGATGACACCTATCTTAAGAAAGCACTGTTGGATTTACAGAATGTTCTGGATTTACCTGTGACACCGTTACATATCGAAGCTTTTGATATTTCCAATATTCATGGGCAGATACCTGTGGGATCTATGGTTGTATTCCAATCCGGTCTTCCTGATAAGAAGAAATACCGCCATTTTAAAATTAAAGAAGTAAAAGGCATTAATGATGTCGCAATGATGGAGGAGATGATCTATAGACGATTCCGGGATAGAAAAATGCAAAATGAATATTTACCTGATCTGGTGTTGCTTGATGGAGGTAAGGGACAACTGAACACGGTGTCCAGGGTATTACAGGAACTGAATATACAGATAAATCTTGTATCATTGGCGAAAAGAGAGGAAGAACTCTTCTTGCCGGGGGGAAAGGGTCCGATCTTGTTACCCAAAGATTCTCAGGCTTTTTTTCTGGTACAAAGGATCAGAGATGAAGCTCATCGTTTTGCAATCAGCTATCATAAGAAATTACGCAGTAGATTAATAAAAAATTCGATCATTGATTATATCCCGGGAATTGGTACAAAAAGAAAGAAACAACTTTTATCCAGATTTAAAAGTATAGATGATATCAGGAAGGCAGAATTAAGTGCTTTAATGGAGATTCCGGGGATTGGTGAAAAAACTGCCTGTAAAATCAAGGATATTCTGGAGGTTAGATATGATTTTAAAGTATAAGGGCAAGACTCCCCAGATAGAGGATACCTCTTTTGTAGCAGATAATGCGACCCTTGTTGGAGAAGTCTATATTGGCGAGTTCAGCAGTATCTGGTTTTCTGCCGTTTTACGAGGAGACCTGGACATCATTTCCATCGGTCACCATACCAGCGTTCAGGATGGCGTAATGATTCATGTCGCGGAAAAGTTACCGACAAAGGTTGGAAACTATGTTACAATTGGACATGGAGCAATCTTACATGGCTGTATTGTCAAAGACCATGCACTCATCGGTTCGGGTGCTAATATACTGGATAAAGCAGTGATTGGAGAATTCGCAATCATTGCTGCCGGAACAGTCGTTACTCCTGACACGATTATCCCGGCAGGATCCATGGTGATGGGAATACCTGGGAAAGTGGTGAGAAAAGTAACCGAAGAGGAGATCACAGAGCTGCAAAAACACGCTGACGGCTATGTAGACCTGATGAAAAATTACCAATATTAAAAAAGGGTTTCGGAGGTATGGAATGCAAAAAAAATCAATTTCTGATTTGGCTTATGACATTCTTGAAAATAACCATCGGCCCATGCATTATCGCAAGATTACCGAAGAGGTAATGAAAATTAAGGACATCAAGGCTGAAAACCCTCATCATGATGTCAATGCCTTGATGGGTGCAGATCAGCGGTTTATAAGATATCAACGTGGCATATGGGGACTGGTGAAATGGAAATATCGGGAAGCCCATCTGCCTTACAATCTGACTTCTTACTGTCTGCGAAACGGGACTATTTTTTTAACAAGCTATCTAAGACCTTATTTCAGCTGGAGCCGTGAAGACCGTGAAATGGAAATTATTTTCATCGATGATGACGGAGAAGAAATCAAAGGTCAGATTAATTATCGTAAAAAATTAATATTCGGTCTGAGAGAATGGTACCAGAAGAAAAAATTAGATGTGAATGATACGATCTATATTGGTTTGATTGATGAAAATAAAAAAAGATACTTCATTATCCCCGAAAAGGATGTGACGGTAGATGCCGAGAGGGATATTGAAGATGCAATCTATCAGATTTTAAAAGAACAGGGAGAGCCTTTAAGCTATTCCCAGATTTATGCTTCACTTGTCAAGCAGGATCCTGATCAGCAGGGGTTGTTCGATGAGTATATTCAGAATATCTTAAGAAGAGATGCACGGTTCGTAGAAATTCAGAAAGATCGCTGGGGATTAGCAGAATGGCTGGATGAAGTGAAACAACTTTATTTGAAACTCCTTTATTCGGAAGATGCCAGTGATTTTCAATTCTCACTGAAACAATGTTTTGATTACTTAGGTTATCGGACTGAACTGCTTGACCATGGACAGCATACTTTAATCATTGCACGGGCTGATCTGGATTACAAGTCTTATTGCTTAATATTGATCGGATTACCCAAAGGTTTTACCCTGAATATGGTTCGAGCGATTGACTGGCCGGGTATAAAAAAAATCAGAGACAGCATGAATAGTGATTCTGTTATTCTGTTTTCGGAAAAATTTTCCATGAAAGAATTGGTTGACAGGGCAAGCGAAGAGGGAGTTCAGATATATGAAATTGCTATTCTGTTCAGCATTTTAAAAGAACATCAACATATCCCTTTCTCCTTGTTTGAATTGCGTACTGCTTTCAGTCCTATGCATCACCCCGGGAGTAATCATGATAAACTAATGCAGGTGAGGGAAACGCAGTGGAAGCAATGGTCATTATGCAAGGATATTTTCAGCATTTTACGGACAGCAGGCAGACGCAGTCATTATATGGATATGAATTTGCTGGTAAAGGAATTAGTTCATGTCAATCCATCTTTTCAAAACAACCAGTTAGACCAGATACAGGTTAAAAAGATGATTGTTCAATTAAGCCAGGAACCTTTTAAGCTGGTTGAATATTCAGAATCGGGGAATATCATCCTGGCTTATGCTGGACCATTAGCTGAACAAAAAATGCATTCTCTCTTTCAATTCATCATGGGGGGAAGAGAAAACAAAAGTAATGATATTATCGTTGAAGGGAATCATGTGTGATGAGAATCAGGTGGCTGGGGCATTCCTGCTTTTTAATAACCAATGAACGTGGCATCAATATCCTGACAGATCCCTTTGATGATACCCTGGGCTATACCATGACCAAAGAAAAAATTAATATTATTACCATCAGCCATGAACATTATGATCATAATAATACGATGGGAATCAAGGGAAAACCGGTTGTTTTGAAGGGACCTGTGAATAGGGATACCCATAAAATAATCTTCAAGGGAATTTCTTCCTATCATGATAGTGCCTTTGGAGAATACAGAGGCACGAATACCATCTTTGTCATTAAATCAGATGATATGGTCCTGTGTCACCTGGGTGATTTGGGACATCTGCTGAATCACGAACAATTGACAGAGATGGACCATGTAGACATTCTTTTTATACCGGTAGGAGGCTATTTTACCATCAATCATATTCAGGCAGAAAAGGTTATCAACCAGATAAAACCTAAAATCGCCATTCCCATGCATTACAAAACAGATGCGATCAAATGGTCTCTTGATCCCCTCTCAGTTTTTATTGATAAGAAGCAGAATATCAAAATATTAGGTGAAAAATATTTTGAGGTGAATTCTTCCACCTTACCTGAAGAATTCAGCATCTATGTTTTGAATTACTGACAAATTTTTTATCCTTTTCTTGAAATATTTAATAAAAGTCTCTTTATATTTTTGATTTTCCTATTATAATAAGAACGTATTGTTGCAATCTGCTGAGGGTGAAGTTCAGTTTGATATTTGTTACATGGATATTTGGACTCGTGATTTTTATCCAAAAACGAATAACTAAAAACTAAAAACTTATTTTAAGCTAACG
>CAYSSG010000001.1:105593-129277 GCA_964433635.1 uncultured Atribacterota bacterium
AATACCAACGACCTACGACTTATTATTTGACGCAATATACACGAGGATATATCGTGTCTTTACGAGAGTGTGCGAGTTGACTTTTGACACAGTATCTGAAATGAAGTTTGGATTGGCAGATTCTTAATGATTTTTATCCAAAAACGAATAACTAAAAACTAAAAACTTATTTTAAGCTAACGACTGAATACCAACGACATATTACTCTAATCAGGGGAAATAAATGACCAAATACATTTTTATTACTGGTGGAGTCGTTTCATCAATCGGCAAGGGTATCACTGCCGCATCTATTGGCAGAATACTAAAAAGCCGGGGGTTGAGAGTTTCAATACAAAAACATGATCCTTATCTTAATGTCGATGCCGGAACCATGAGTCCTTTCCAGCATGGTGAGGCTTTTGTGACCGAAGACGGTACAGAAACTGATCTGGACCTGGGACACTATGAAAGATTTATTGATACCAATTTAACGAAAGATAACAGCGTGACCACAGGAAAGATTTACAATGCGGTTATTTCCAAAGAGAGACGCGGGGACTTTCTGGGTAAGACAGTTCAAATTATTCCCCACATTACAGATGAAATCAAAGCCAGCATTAAACGATTGAATAAATCCGGTCAGGAGCCGTTGGATGTCATTATAGTGGAAATAGGGGGAACTGTCGGAGATATTGAAGGATTACCTTTCCTGGAAGCAATAAGACAATTCAGGAACGACATTGGGAGAGAGAATGTATTATACATACATGTGTCATTCTTTCCCTATCTGAAGGCTGCCAAAGAAATAAAATCCAAACCGACACAACATAGTATCAAAGAATTAAGGGCTATAGGAATTCAGCCGGACCTGTTGATTTGCCGCTCCCAATCAAGGTTAACCGAATCCGTAAAAGATAAATTATCTTTGTTCTGTGATATTCCCAGAGAGGGCATTATTGAGACCAGGGATGTAGATTCAATCTATGAAGTTCCGATTATATTGGAAGAACAGAGATTAGGAGATTTATTGGTCAAGATGCTGAAATTACCTAATGAAAAACCTGATTTGAAAGAATGGCGGGAGATGATTCATCGTTTGCATCATCCTGAAAAGAAGACCACCATCGGAGTGATAGGAAAATATATCCGCTTAAAAGATGCTTATATGAGCATCAATGAAGCACTGATTCATGCCGGAATCTATCATCAGTGCAAGGTTGAGATAAAGAGAATAGACTCAGATCATTTGTTAAAAAATGATATTCAGAAGATATTCACCGATATTCGTGGGATTCTTATCCCGGGGGGCTTTGGTATAAGAGGTATAGAGGGAAAGATTCAGGCTATCCAGTATGCCCGGGAGAACAAGATACCATTTATGGGCATCTGTTTAGGTATGCAATGTGCTTTGGTTGAATTTGCCCGCCATCAACTTGGTTTGGATGATGCCAATAGTACAGAATTTGATCCCGATACTCCTCATCCGATTTTTCTATTGATGGAAAAACAAAAAAGTATTATCAATAAAGGCGGAACCATGCGTTTGGGTAACTATAATTGCCATATTACGAAAGATTCCCTGGCTTATCGAATTTATCAGTCTGAACTCATCCAGGAGAGGCATCGCCATCGCTATGAGTTTAATAATCTATTTTTGCCAGAATTTCAGCAGGCTGGTATCATATTCAGCGGAGTCAATATAGAAAACAATTTAGTTGAAATCTTTGAATTGAAGGGTCATCCGTGGTTTGTCGGAATGCAATTTCATCCAGAATTCAAATCCAGGCCGAATCATCCCCATCCAATGTTTAAAAGCTTTATCGGGTCAACTCTCACGTAATAAGACTGTCAGAAAGCATGCACGGATCATTGCTTGAAAATTCATAAAGGAGTTCTGGAAATAATCCCGGAGAAGTATGTTTGGAGTTTAAAATGGATGCTCTGATTTTAGCTGGAGCTACAGATTCAGGTACATTGGGAGAACATCACAAGGTAAATAATAAAGCTATGCTTCTGATTAACGATGTCCCCATGATTGAATACATCATAGATGCCTTGAACCAGGCACAGCATATCCATCATATTGCAGTGGTAGGCCCCCGTGATGAACTGTCACCTTATATTGAAAAAAAGGTTAGCAAAATACTTGATTCAACCGACTCCATTATTGAAAATATCAGGGTGGGTATCGATTATTTCAATAATGAAAGGCAGATCATGACATTAACTTCAGATATCCCCTTAATTACCGGAGATATCATTGACCGCTTTATTGTACAATGCCAGGAATATGAAGCCTTTTTCTACTATCCATATATCCTTAAAGAAAACATTCTGAAGAAATATCCTGACACAATTCGTTCTTATATGGTGCTTAAAGAAGGAACTTTTTGCGGTGGAAATGTAGCCATATTTTCTCCCATGTTGTTTGAAAAGAACAAGGCTTTACTTCATGAGCTGTACCAAAACCGAAAAGATGTCAGGAAGTATGCCGCCTTACTGGGAATAAAATTTATAATCAAATATTTATTCAAGTCTCTGACCATCAGGGAAATTGAAGATAGAGCCTGTGAGATTGTCGGGTATCCCGTTAAAGGAATTATGGTAGCGGATCCTGAAATGATGATTGACCTGGATAAAATGAGTGATTATGAGATGATCCTGCAGATATTAAATGCATCTTAGAACGATAAACCAAAGGATTCAGTCAAAAAATTTTCTATATTATTGTTTTTTAAAAGAAAGAGTGATATAATTGTTTTGAAAAAATGACTCCAGGGTTATTCTTCACGAATTATGCCCCACTAAATCTCTTTACCGGATTCTGTTTATTATTTGAGGTTATAAATAAATCTGAATAAATGATAATCACTGTAGAAGGACACTGCAAATTAGTCTGTATATGGTCTTATTTATAAATTAATTAAATAACTTTAGGGGGTTTTATTTTGGAATTAAACGAGTTAAAGGAAATGAAAATTAATGAATTATGCAAAATTGCCAATGAGTATGACATCAATAACTGCGCTCGTATGAAAAAGACCGATCTCATCTTTACTATTTTAAAGGCACAGACTGAAAAAAAAGGATATATGTTTTCCGAGGGAATACTGGACATCATGAAAGAGGGATTTGGTTTTCTCCGGACCGGAGGATATCTGCCCAGCACCAATGATATCTACATTTCTCCCTCCCAGATTAAAAGGTTTAATTTAAGCAACGGGGATATTGTTTCCGGTCAGGTTCGTTATCCCAAGGAAGGTGAAAGGTACTTTGCTCTGCTGAAGGTAGAGGCAGTCAACCATGAAGATCCGGACTTATCAAAGGAGCGGATTGACTTTGAGAATCTGACGCCCCTCTTCCCATTGGAGAGATTTAAGCTGGAAACCAAACCGGGTGAATTATCTACCAGGGTCATCGATCTATTTGCCCCAATTGGAAAAGGACAGCGGGGACTTATTGTTTCACCGCCCAAAGCAGGAAAAACAATGCTGTTAGAAAAAATCGCCAATGGCATTATCGCCAACCATCCGGAAACCATTCTGATGATTTTACTGATTGATGAGAGACCTGAAGAGGTTACCAATATGAGACGCTCCGTTCTTCAGGCTGAGGTAATCAGTTCCACCTTTGACCAGCCGATTTCGAATCATATCAAGGTGGCTGAGATTGTACTGGAGAGAGCGAAGAGACTGGTTGAACTGAAACATGATGTAGTCATTCTGCTTGATAGTATTACCAGATTAGCCCGGGCTTACAATTTGAATATTCCCACCAGCGGAAAGACCTTGTCTGGGGGTTTAGATTCGACTGCACTGTATTTTCCCAAGAGATTCTTTGGAGCAGCCAGGAATATTGAAGAGGGTGGCAGTCTGACGATCCTGGCAACTTCTCTTGTCGAGACCGGAAGTCGTATGGATGATGTCATCTTTGAAGAATTCAAGGGGACGGGAAATATGGAATTACGTCTGGACCGGGAAATATCTGATAACCGAATCTTTCCTGCCATTGATATCAAGCGTTCAGGAACCAGAAAGGAAGAATTATTATTAGATGCTGAAGAATTAAGTAAAGTCTGGCTGATGAGGAGGGCTTTATCAAATCAAAGCACCATTGATGCGATCAGTCTATTGCTGAACCGATTGAAAAAAACAAAAAGTAATTTTGATTTTTTGAACGCGATTAAGGACGAGAATAACACCCGTTAGCTTTTTGTTCGATCCTCTGTTAAACATGAAAATGATTTTTTTATGGAAATAGATAAATAGTTTTTGACGTTATGGCGTACCTTGTGATATAATTTTTTCGAAATTTTAGGGTACTAATAAGAATGAAGGTAGGAAAATATGAAAAAAGGAATTCATCCCAAATATGGAAAGGCCAGAGTGATCTGTGCATGTGGAAACACTTTTGAAACACAATCCACAAAAGAGGAAATAAGGGTAGAGGTTTGTTCTGCCTGTCATCCATTCTTTACCGGTAAGCAAAAGATATTTGATTCTGCCGGGAGAGTGGAAAAATTTAACCGCAGATATAATTTAGAACAGGAATCAGATGAAGCAGGTGAAGACCAGACTCAAGAAGAGAAATAAGTTAACGGTATCATTACCATGAGAAGATATTTAATACTATAAGGAATGGTAAAAAACAGGGCATAGGCTCTGTTTTTTATTAGTCAAGATTCCCCAGCGTTATTTTAGCAAAAAAGGGAGGAACCTGATGCACGAAACCTGTGCTGGTGGCAGTATTGAAGTGATTTGTGGAAGCATGTTCAGCGGAAAGAGTGAAGAGCTGATAAGAAGAATCCGCCGGGTGCAGATAGCCAGGAAAAAAGCAGAGATTTTTAAGCCATTAATTGATAATCGCTATCAGGTACGCTATATCAATTCTCATAATGGCAGCAGGATAGAAGCCGTCTGTATAGAAAAATCGGAAGAAATACTGGCAAAGATTAAACAGGACACTGAAGTTATTGCGATTGATGAAGCGCAATTTTTCGACATGAAAATCGTCGAGGTTTGTCAGGTGTTGGCTGACCAGGGCAAAAGAGTCATTGTAGCGGGACTGGACCAGAACTTCCGGGGTGAGCCGTTTGGCCCAATGCCCGATTTACTGGCCATTGCTGAATATGTGGATAAGCTGCATGCCATCTGCATGGTATGTGGAAGACCTGCAACACGGACCCAGCGACTGGTAAATGGCAAACCGGCTGATTATCATGATCCCACCATTCTCATCGGTGCCAAGGAAAGTTATGAAGCCAGATGTCGTCAACATCACCAGGTAACAAACAGGCAGATAAACAGCAATAAGAAGTGCAAGAAACAGGAATTGGGATAGGATATGAAAGTCCAACTGATTAACTTTACCGAGAATCCGGAAAAGACCGTTGCCCAGTCAGCCATGTTATGTTATTCATCCAGGACAATTCCGGAGATTGAAGCATCTACTGATGGAGAGAAACAGAAAAAACTGATAGAGAAGATTATAAAGATGGGACACTATTCAGTTTTAGAGCATGTATGTTTTACTTTCGGCATCGAAAATATCTCCCGGGTTACTTCTCATCAGCTGGTCAGACATCGCATTGCTTCTTTTTCTCAAAGAAGCCAAAGATATGTTAAGGAGGGCAATGAACCTCAATATACCCTTCCTGAAACAATAAAAGACGACTCATATCTATCAGTGAAATTTCAGGAACATTCTACAGCGGCCTATCATCTCTACCGGGAGATGTTAACAAAAGGTATACCAGCTGAGGATGCCCGTTACATTTTACCCCAGGCGATCCATACCAGTATCATCTTTACTGCAAATGCCAGAGAGCTGCTTCATTTTTTCAGATTGAGATGCTGCAATCGGGCTCAATGGGAAATCAGGGCATTAGCTATTGAGATGTTACGATTAGTCAAGAATATTGCACCTGTCATCTTTATGAGTGCCGGACCTCCCTGTGCAACAGGCCCCTGTCCAGAAGGAGGAATGTCCTGTGGACATCCCTGGAAAAAGTCGATTTTCATGGATGCGAAAGGAGAATCGGTTGCTGAAGATCGATGAGTCATTCATTGCATTTTTTATTTTCATATCACCATAAGAGGATAATAGGAAAGCATTGAGGAAGTATGTTTAAAGAATTGGAAGAGATGGAAAAGGAATATCAGGATTTAAACCAACGCTTGTCTGATCCGAAAATCATTGCCGACCAGGAACAATTCCAGAAATTAGCGAAAAGGCACAGTGAGATAGCCAGAACTGTGCAGCTTTATGATGAATACAAGAGAATTGAAAAGAATATCGTTGAAAATGAACAATTCAAAAAGGAAGAGAGCGATCCCGAGCTAAAAGATTTAGTCGACGAAGAGATTGCTTCACTTGGACAGCAGAGAGAAAAAATGAAAGAAGAATTAACGACCTTATTATTTCCAGAAGATCCCAGGAATAAGAAGAATATTATTGTGGAGATCAGAGCAGGAGCAGGAGGAGATGAAGCAGCTCTCTTTGTAAGTGACCTTTATCGCATGTACTCACGTTTTGCAGAAAGAAATCATTGGAAGGTAGAGATCATGAGTTCCAACCCGACTGAAATCGGAGGATTTAAGGAGATCATTTTTGATATTTCCGGTAAGAATGTTTATGGCTCATTAAAGCTGGAAAGCGGTGTTCACCGTGTTCAGAGGATTCCCGTAACAGAATCAGGAGGAAGAATTCATACTTCTACTGTTACGGTTGCCATTCTGCCGGAGGTTGAGGAGATTGAAATGGAGCTCAATCCCAATGATCTGAAAATTGACCGTTTCCGCTCAACCGGTCCTGGTGGTCAAAGTGTGAATACGACTGATTCTGCAGTAAGAGTTACCCATATTCCTACCGGTATTGTGGTTTCCTGTCAGGATGAAAAATCACAGCATAAAAATAAAGCCAAGGCATTAAAAATATTGAGGGCTCGCTTATTGGATAGACTGCAGGGTGAACAGAACAGAGAGATCGATCAACAGAGAAAAAAGCAGGTGGGAACCGGTGATCGCAGTGAGCGGATCAGGACGTATAACTTTCCCCAGAATCGGATTTCCGACCATCGTATTAATGTGAATTTCCATAACCTGGAAGAGATTCTTGACGGCAATTTATTTGACCTGATCAGGTCATTAAAAGAAAAGCAAGCATAAATGTCTGCTGGCAAGCTCCAAAATAGGATGAATACGGAGAAGAAGAATATCGGAGATCTTTTGGCTGAGGGTGAAAATCTGCTGCAAAAAAGCGGTAGCTTGATTCCCGGAGAGGAAGCAGTCATCCTCTTGAGTTATCTGCTGAGAATGAATAGGAGTCATCTATTTCTGAACAGGACCATGAATGTATCTTCCCTGAAGGTACAGCTTTATCATCAGTGGATACACAAGAGATGCAGTGGTAAACCTGTTCAGTACATTACCGGCTTTCAGAATTTTATGGGCTTGGAATTCAAAGTATCACAGGGGGTGTTCATTCCCCGTCCGGAGACAGAAATACTGGTGGAAAAGATTCTCCATATCATAAAAGCCATTCCTGAAAAGGATAAGATTTTCTTACTGGATATAGGTGTGGGCTCAGGTGTCATACCTGTTGCAATCCTGCACTATCTTAAAAACATTCCCCTGGATATTCATTTTCATGTTATAGATATTTCCCGGAAAGCCATTCAACTGGCCAGAGAAAATGCCCGAAGATTCCACTGTGAAGACAGAATTGATTTCCATCAGGGCGATATGTTTATTCCTTTGCAGAATACAGGTAATCCCATGCATTTCAATGGGATTATATCAAATCCCCCCTATATTGATGCGGATGAATGGGATGAACTAAAGGACGAAGTACGACTTTATGAACCCCGAGAAGCACTTTACGGAGGAATAGATGGACTGGACTTTTATCGGAAAATCATTCAGCAATCTCCCGCCTATTTAAAGAGAAATGGTTTTTTAGCCCTGGAAATAGGTCACAAACAAAAAGATGCTCTCTGTCAGATGTTTACCAAAAATGGCAGTTATCAAGACGATGTGACCGCATTTTGTGATTATTATCAGAATGACAGGGGAATCATAGCGTTTTTCAGGGGTGAAGTGTAGGAAAAGTAAGAGGAGAATATTGGACAAAAATATTATTTTATTTGTATGTACGGGAAACACCTGTCGCAGCGTCATTGCTCATGCCCTCTTTCAGAGATGGAAGGATGAACTGTCCCCGGGACTGGATTATAAGGCGGATTCAGCAGGAATAGCTGCTTTTGAAGGCGCACCATCTACAGATGAAGCCATTCTCTGCATGGCTAAATACGGACTTGATATTACAAATCACCGGTCCAAGATGGTCAATCAAAAACTGGTACAAAATTCTTCCTATATTTTTACCATGACCCATCAGCAGGAAGACTTTCTAAAGCAGCATTTTCCATCGGACAGAGATAAAATTTTTTTACTGAAGTCTTTCTGCAATCCAAAAATAAGCATTTATCATCGGGATATTATGGATCCCGTCGGTAAAGGCTTGTCTGATTATGAAAAAACCTGTCGCCAGCTGGAAGGGGAGATTAAAAGATTAATTTATCGTTTAAGAGAGGAGTAGAAAAATGAAAAAAATTGCCATCGGGAGCGATCACGGAGGATTTCATCTGAAGACAGAGATTATAGCTTATCTTAAAGAAATGGGATATGTTTATCATGATTTTGGATGTTACAACGCTGAACCTTCAGACTATCCGGATTTAGCGCTCAAAGTCGGGCAGTCTGTTGTCAGTGAAGAATATCCATACGGAATTCTGATATGCGGTACAGGTATCGGCATGTCTATTGCTGCCAATAAAATAAAAGGAATCAGGGCTGCTTTATGTCATGACACCTTCTCAGCCAGGATGACGAGAGAACATAATAATTCCAATATTCTAACCATGGGAGGAAGAGTAATCGGAGCAGGTCTGGCTAAAGAAATTGTTAAAATATGGTTGACTGCGGAATTCAGCGGGGTAAAACGCCATATTATTCGTTTACAGAAAGTGAATGAGATTACAGAACATCAATAAAGACCGATCATGATATTGACTGTGTGTCATCATATATGATGAAATCAAGATACTAAGGAGGATTTATTTTGAAAGATATTACAATTCTGGATCATCCCCTGATTCAGCACAAACTGACCATGATCAGGAATAAAAAAACAAATGTGAAGGATTTTCGTGATCTTGTGGATGAATTGTCAAATCTGATGGCTTATGAAGTAACCCGTGATATTGAGCTTAAAGAGGTCAGCATAGAGACGCCCATAGCAAAAACAAAAGGGAAAATCATACACGGGAAAAAAATGGCTATTGTGGCAATATTAAGGGCCGGATTGGGGATGGTTGACGGTGTATTGAAGTTAATTCCTTCAGCTAAGGTGGGACATATCGGAATATACCGTGACCCGGAAACATTAAAACCGATCAGCTATTATGCGAAATTACCAAAAGATATTGATAAAAGGGATGTGATCATATTAGATCCGATGCTGGCGACAGGCGGAACAGCTGTAGCGACGATTGAATATGTCAAGAAGTTCACTAAGTCAAATATCAAATTCATGTGTCTTGTAGCTGCTCCGGAGGGTATCAGGATGGTCCAGAAACATTTTCCCGATGTCATGATTTATACAGCGACTGTAGATGAAGGCTTGAACGCGCATGCCTACATTGTTCCAGGATTGGGTGATGCCGGTGACCGTCTGTTCGGAACGAAATAAAATAGTATACCGTATATGGTATATGGTATATCGTTCAATGCTGTAAGTATAAAAGAAAGCCTAAAATCTAAATGACCGGAATGAATGAAAAAGAATTTTTCTTGTTTTATAAATTATAACAGAGCCCATGTCCGTATAGGTAAAGAATTAAAAGTGGTGATTAACTGTAATATTATTGACTGATTTTAACGTTATATAATATTACGGTATAATACGTTATACATTATACGGTATACGTTATACGTTTTTGGAGGTTTTCAATATGTCCAGACCTTCCTGGGATCGATATTTTATGGATATTGCTGACCTGGTGGCAAGCCGTTCAACCTGTTTAAGGAGAAAAGTGGGAGCAGTTATCGTAAAAGAACGGCGAATCTTAACTACCGGATATAATGGAGCTCCCAGCGGATTGCCTCATTGTGAAATCGTGGGTTGTTTACGTGAAAAATTCTCAATTCCATCCGGTCAGCAGCAGGAATTATGCAGGGGATTGCACGCTGAACAGAATGCAATCATCCAGGCTGCTTTACATGGTATCAGTATTCAGAGCAGTTATCTTTACTGTACGGATCAACCCTGTATTACCTGCTCAAAGATGATCATTAATGCGGGAATTATCAGAGTATTTTATCGCAAGGATTATCCTGATGAAATTGCCAGAAATCTATTACAGGAAGCAGGTATCGAAGAGGTGCAGTATGACTGAATGCAGGAGTCAGAAGATTAAAATCGCTTTTATTTTCGGTACCCGTCCGGAAACCGTAAAAATGTTTCCTGTTATCAGTGAGGCAAGAAGATACCCCTCCTGGATTGATCCGGTGGTCATATTGACAGCTCAGCACCGGGAGATGATGGATCAGATGATTCATCATTTTCAGATAGTCCCGGATATCGATTTGAATATTATGAGACATGGTCAGTCATTATCCCAAATAAACACCAGGGCATTGCTGAAATTAGAAAAAGTTCTGAAGGAAAACCATCCTGATCTGGTGATGGTGCAGGGTGATACGACCACCACCTTTTCGGGTGCGCTGGCTGCTTTTTATCAAAAGATAAAGGTTGGGCATATTGAAGCGGGATTGAGGACAGAGAATAAATATTATCCTTTTCCCGAAGAGATGAATCGTCGGTTGACAACGGTCCTGACAGATTATCATTTTACACCAACAGAAACGACAGCACAGCTACTCTTGCGTGAAGGAATACCAGAGGAAAATATTTTTATCTCCGGAAACACAGTTATTGATGCATTGCAATCGATGCAGGATCGTCATTATCAATTTAATGATTCCAGATTGAATGCGGTATTGAGCAGGGGAAAAGCCATCTTGCTGGTAACCATGCATCGCCGGGAAAATTGGGGAAAGCCATTGGAAAATCTTTGCCAGGCATTATGTCAGATTAACAGGAAATTTGAAAATCTGTTCATTATATTCCCGGTACATAAAAATCCCATTTTAAGGAAGGTTTGTTTAACCCGCTTGGGAGAAGAAAAAAATGTCATTCTATCAGAACCTCTGGATTATCGGGAAATGGTTAATTTGATGGCTCGGTCTACATTGATTCTGACTGATTCAGGTGGAATTCAGGAGGAAGCTCCGGCTTTGGGGAAGCCGGTACTTATATTGAGAGATGAAACTGAAAGACCGGAAGTAATCAAGATCGGAGCTGCGAAACTGGTAGGTAATGAAACAGACACGATCATCAGAGAAACAGAAAAATTATTATCCAATGCAGATGATTATGGAAAAATGGTTACCAGGCAATCACCTTACGGAGATGGTCATGCTGCCAGAAGAATTATAGAGTATATTCTCTTTCGATATCATTATCTGGATAAAAGACCGGATGATTTTCATTTCAACCCCCGCTGATTTTTTCTGCAAAATAGATAAATAAGTCATCAGTTATTATGTTATAATAAAAAATACTATTTTTTATTGCACAATATGAATGAGCCAGATTCTACTGCCTCTGATATTGTTTGGCTATAAGCGAAGAGAATAGAATATAACTGAAAGGAATTTTGGGGGGAGTTACTCCTCATGGCGGTATTATGTTTCCATTATGGGATGAGATGCCAACCAGAAGAATACCGGTTATTACCATTGTCCTGATTATCATCAATGCACTGGTATACTATTATCAGTCTTTTGTTGTTGCGGACAGCATAAAATTTATTTATGCTTTTGGTCTCATACCCTATGAATTAAGTCAGGGGGTAGATCTGGTTCCTTATGGACCTTCTCCGATTCATCTGACGATCCTATCTTCCATGTTTATGCATGGCAGCCTGATTCATCTCATCGGAAATATGCTTTATCTGTGGATTTTTGGCAATAACATTGAAGATTATCTGGGAAAGCTGGGGTTTCCTGTATTTTATTTCCTTACCGGTATAATAGCAGCTTTAGGACAAATTTTAATCAGTCCCCAATCAGAAGTTCCCATGATCGGAGCCAGTGGTGCTGTGGCTGGTGTGTTGGGTGCATATTTTATATTATATCCCAGGTCCAGGATTACAACCCTGATTTTTTTTGGTTTTTTCATTAGACTGATTAAAATGCCTGCATTATTTGTACTGGGACTCTGGATTGTCTTTCAATTAGTCTATGGACTGTCAAACCTCTCATTGTCGGAGGCAAATTCGGGAGTAGCCTATTTTGCACATATCGGCGGTTTTGTCGGAGGGATGGTCTTAATCAAATTATTTAGCCATCAGAAAAAAGAACAATTTATCATCTAGTGTCAGGACAGAATAGCGTAAAATAACTTTTCTCAATACGTTATTTTTGATAATATTGAATCATTAAGCTATCATTTTGAAAGATTTTTCATTGAATCATTTTTCTGAGAAAGGAAAGAATCCGTAGTTCGTGATTACAACTGTAACCCTTAATCCGGCATTGGACATAACGCTGGAATTAAACCGGGTTGTTCTGGATAGATATAATCAAGTTGAGAAAGTGAACAGGGTGCCTGGTGGGCAAGGGATCAATATATCCAAGGCAATAAGGGCTTATGGCCTTGATACAATGGCCTTAGGTTTTTTAGGTGGTCATGCCGGTCATTATATTGCTGAACAGTTGAGAGAAGATGGCATAACCACAAATTTCTGGCATATTGAAGAAGAAACCAGAACCAATATCATCATTATCGAACATCAGGAAAGAAAACATACCCTGTTAAGTGACCCGGGTCCTAAAATAACCAAACAGGATCTTGAGCGTTTTAAATCAGTATATTCCAGGGTGATGGCCCAGAGCAAAATTGTTGCCCTGGCTGGTAGTCTTCCCAGTGATGTCCCGGCTGATATCTATCATCAGCTAATTCATATAGCACATGAAAAAGGTGTTTATACCATCCTGAATGCCTCAGGGGCTCCATTTGAAGCAGGTTTAGAGGCAAAACCATTACTGGCGAAGCCTGATTTAAGGGCATCGGCGGATTGGATTTTGAATAAAAGGGTAAATGGACAGGAAACAGCGATTCAAGTAGCCAATGAAATTGTTGAACGCGGTATTCAGATTGCGGTGATATCCTATGAGGATACCAGGGATATCATTGCCACCCCAGAGCAGGTTTGGTCAGCGGAGAGTAAGAATCAAAAAGTGGCTAATATCATCGGTACATCCGAAGCTGTGATTGCTGGATTTGCTATCAAGCTTGTAGAAGAAGAGAGGGAAGGTTTGCCGGATATGATTCGGTTTGCCATGGCTTGCGGATTAGCCAGTGCCTTGACGGAGGATGAAGAATTTCATACCAGGGAAGAAATCTTTGAATGCCTGCCGTGCATTGAATTGAAGAGATTAAAATAAGAAGGACAGGTAAGAACTGTGAAAATAAAAGAAATAATGCTCAGGAATACAACCAGCATCATGCCGGATTGTCTCCTGGAAGATTTGATAAGGATCATGGCTGTTCAGCGACTGAATGGCATGCCTGTGGTGGATGAGGAACAAAAAGTCATTGGTTTTATTTCTCATCATGATATTATTCAAGCCTTGCTGCCCAATTACCTGGGCATTATTTCCAGCAACTCACCTTTAACCGAATTTATCCAGTTATCCAAAAAGCTTAAAGAATACGCCTCTCATAAAGTGGAAGAATTTATGAAACGGGATATCATCACAATCGGAGAGGATGACAATGATGTGATGGCTGCAGATCTGTTAATCAGGCACAGGGTGCATCATCTGCCCGTATTGAGAGACGGTTATCTGGTGGGAATTGTAACCATGAGAGACTTATTAAAGGCGATGATTGAAACAGAAAATAATGAGAGTAACGAGCAAGAAGAGGAAAAATGAAAAAAGGTTTTTTTGTTACCCTGGAAGGATTTGAAGGATCTGGTAAGACGACACTTTCCCAAAAATTACATCATATTTTGCTGAACAATGGTTTTGGAGCTGTAATAACCAAAGAGCCCGGGGGTACCTTAGCCGGAGATAAAATCCGGAAAATCTTACTGGGTGGGGAAAGTGAAGGATTGGGCTATAAGGCAGAACTATTATTATTTGCCGCTTCCAGGTCTGAAAATGTCAGGGTGAATATTCGTCCTGCCCTGGAAAGAGGATTGATAGTCATAAGTGATCGCTATATTGATTCTACGACTGCTTATCAGGGATATGGTCGTGGAATAGATATGGAAATAATCCAATATTTGAATCATTTTGCAGTGGGCAATGTGATGCCTGATATTACCTTTTTTCTGGATGTTAATACTGAAATCGGTTTACAGCGCTCGTTAGTTCTCAACAAGCTGCAGGAGATGCGTTTTGAAGAAGAATTTATTCATAAGAAAAAGGTGAACGGGAAATTATTTCTGGATAGGGTACGAGAAGGCTACTACCAGATTGCCAGGGAGAATCCCGATAGAATTCAGGTCATAGATACAAATCGGGAGGTTCATCTGGTATTAAATGATATAGTAAAAATATTAAGTGAACGATTATTGAGAAAGTATCACAAGGGATTAACGTATTAGATTATCATCAGAATGTCTGTTAGAAAGGACAGTAACCGGTATAGAATATGCAATCTGTCTTCTTCTCTCGGCAGCCTGTAGAAAAAAATCACGAAGGAAATAATTTAGATTATCAGTGTAAATATGATTGATTTTAAAGAAATAGTCGGGCATAAAAAGCCTGTACAGATACTGAAAAACCTGATTAAGTATGATAGGATTGGTCATGCCTATCTTTTTGAAGGCCAGGAGGGTATCGGCAAAAGAATGACAGCGGTTGCCTTCAGCAAGGCAATCAATTGTATCCGACTTTCTGAGAATCAGGATCCATGCAACGAGTGTCCATCATGCCTGAAGATTGAAAAGAGAATTCATCCTGATTTTCAGATGATATCTACCCCTGATTCAGTCATTAAAATTGATCAGATTAGAGAGATAAAGCGCAATATCTTCCTTCAGCCATTGGAAAACAAAAAGAAAATCTATCTGATTGACAATGCTGAACGAATGACCGCAGAAGCAGCCAATTCTTTATTAAAAATTTTAGAAGAACCGCCGGAATTTGCCCTGCTCCTTTTAATAACTGGCTTTCCTGAAGCTATCCTGCCCACGATTCTTTCCCGGTGCAGCCAATTATCCTTCAAATCACTCAGCCTGGAAGATCAGAGAAAAATTTTACAGAAGAGATTAACATCCTATCATGAAGAGGATTTAGAAAGGCTCATTCGCTTATCTTATGGAAGACCCGGAGAGGCCATGTTGCTTTCTGATGATAAGCAGAAGATGGCAGAAAGAGATCAGTATATTGAGTTGCTGACCAGCCTGAAGCCTGGAGAGATGAGTGATTGTCTCTTTCGTTTGAATGAGAAGGTTTTCGTCAAAATCCTGGATTCTTTTCTGGATTTTATCAATCTGATGATTCTCTGGTTTCGGGATATTCTTTTTATGAAAATAGGCATAAACAAGGACAAGCTTATCTTTCAGAGACAGATGATTGAGATTCAGAACTATGCTCGCTTCTATTCCAAAGAAAAGATTATTTCAATGTTGACCTATTTAGCAGAAATTCCGGAAAAATTAGAAAAGCATGTCAATCCAAAAATTCTATTGGAAAATATTTTTATTCAATTAGGTGATGAATAATGCCAAAAATTATTGGAATTCAATTCAGCAGTTCCAGTTGTATTTATTATTTTAGATATGGAAAGTGTGTTCTGGATATGGGTGACCTTTGTGTAGTCAAGACCTCCATGGGTCTGGATATCGGGAAGGTTGTCGTGCCTGTGAAATTCATTCAGCCTGAAGAGGTTGCAGAACCACTGAAAAGGATTTTAAGAAAAGCCACAAAAAGTGATTATGAAAAATGGCTGAATATACAACTGGATGAACGTGAGGCAAACCATATCTGTCAGGAAAAAATAGTAAAACATAATCTGGATATGCATCTCATTCGCAGTAAATACTTATTTGATAAAAGCCGTCTTATTTTTTATTTTTATGCTGACAACCGGATTGATTTTCGGGAATTAGTCAAAGAATTAGCTTCAATATTTAAAACAAAGATTGAACTGAAACAGGTAGGCGTCAGGGATAAGGCAAAAATGGTAGGAGGTCTTGGCATTTGCGGGAGGCCTCTATGTTGCTCTACTTTTTTATCTGAGTTCAGACCTGTCCCGATTAATGTTGCTAAGATGCAGAGTGTTGCTCTGAATCTGTCCAAGGTATCCGGATCATGCGGTCGGCTTAAATGCTGTCTTAATTATGAGTCCCAGTTCTATAAAGAGGAACTAAAAAAATATCCAAAATTAGGCAGCCATATAACTACCAGGGAAGGGAAAGAAGGAAAAGTCATTGAAGTGAATATTCTGAGTCGCTACATTCTTATGGAAACAATCGAGAAAGAGGATAATGAACATATCAGAAATAGAATAAAAATAACGATTGAAGACTGGCAGGATAATTAAGGCACATACTTCCAGCTTGACTGAATCAAAGGCCTGTTTTTTTTAATCATTATTAAAATCCCTGATCAGAATTAAGTTATCATCAAGAGGGGGATCGAACAGACAATGATGGCTGAAATTGACCTTCAACCCGGAGAGACAATTGAACAGCTGGGTAAATCTCAGTTAAAAATCATTCAGCATAAAGACAGCTACCGTTTTTCCCTGGATTCTCTTTTGTTGTCACAATTCGTAAAGGTAAAAAACAGGGAAAAAATCATAGATCTGGGAACCGGATGCGGTATTATTCCTTTAATGATTTATCATCCCACTCAGAGAAACCGCATTTACGGTGTAGAAATACAGGATAAATTAGTCAGGATTGCTCAAAAGAATGTTATGATAAACCATCTGGAAAATCAAATATCTATACTCCATGATGATGCAAAAAACCTACGTAGACAATTTCATAATGAATTCTTTGATGTAATCACTACAAATCCCCCCTACATTGCTTTTGGGAAGGGTAAGATTAGTATGAAAGATGATGAACGGTTGGCCAGACATGAGATACTTCTGACACTGGAAAATATCATGTCAATCTGTAGCTTTTTATTGAAAAAAGGGGGTAGGCTTTATCTTATTCATCGCGCAGACAGTTTTATTCCGGTTGTGATGTCCCTTAAAAAATATCATCTGGAACCAAAATTACTGCAATTTGTGTTTACCAGAAAGAATCATCATGCCACAAGATTTCTCCTTGAAGCAAGAAAGGAAGGAGGAACAGAGCTAAGAGTACTGACTCCATTATTCCTGAATCATTAAACACTTGATGGTGTTATACTCAAAGAAGGTGGCTTAACATCTGTTCCAGTAAATTTCATTCTGATCATGAATGGCATGTTCGAATAGGATAATTAAACTGACAATTAAAAACAGGAAACCGAAAACTTATAAAGAAGAATTTATTCAAATGACTCATCATCAGTCCGGAAAGTTGTATATCTGTGGAACGCCTATCGGGAATCTGGAGGATATTACCCTGCGCTGTCTGAAGATATTACGCCAGGTTGATTTAATTGCCGCAGAGGATACCAGGCATACCAGAATATTATTGGATCGATATCAGATTCATAAACAGCTGATCAGCTATCACGAGTTTAATAAGGAGAAAAAGGCGCCCTTGATTTTACAGTTTCTGCAAAACGGACAGGATGTCGCCCTGGTATCAGATGCAGGAATGCCGGGTATTTGCGATCCGGGTTATGAACTCATTAACCTGGCTATCGAAAATCAATTTCAAGTTATTCCGGTTCCGGGAGCAACAGCTCTCACAGCGGCACTGGCTGTTTCAGGTTTTGATATGAGCCGCTTTATTTTTGAAGGATTTATCCCGAAAAGAAAGACTGAGAGAGAACAGTTTTTTTCCGCATTAAAGGAGGAGAACCGAACCATGATCTTCTATGATTCTCCTTTCAGGGTGAAGGAGACCTTGAAGATGATTGAAAAGACAATGGGAAATCGAAAAATCGTCATGACCAGAGAATTAACCAAAAAATTTGAAGAGATAAAAAGAGGCAATATTTCTGATATGATTAACGAAATCAATGCCCGGGAAATCAAAGGTGAAATAACACTGGTCATGGAAGGCTGTCACCGAAAGAATGCATCCCATTGCACTGCGGATAGATTACTTCTTGTGGATGAAATCAAAAAAAAGATGAAAACTTACCTGAAAAAAGGTTATTATAATAAAGATATTGTTTTACTCATTACCAAAGAGTATGATATTTCAAAGAATCGGGTCTATCAGATGATTTTAGAAAACCAAGAGAAAGGATAACCAGGAGAAAGATGGAAAAGAAAAAAGCTTATTATATTACCACCCCCATTTATTATGTGAATGATGTACCACATATCGGACATGCCTATACCACCATTGCTGCTGACACCATGGCCCGGTTTAAACGGCTCCGAGGTTTTGATGTACTCTTTGCTACCGGTACAGATGAGCATGGTCAGAAAATTGCGAAATCGGCGGAAAAAATGGGAATGAAGCCCTTAGAACTTGCTGATCGCGTTGTAGCCAAGTTTAAAAATCTCTGGCCTATCTTACACATTAAGCCGGATGATTTTATCCGCACGACAGAGAAGCGGCATGAAGATGTTGTACAGAAAATATTTAATAAATTATATGAAAAGGGTGATATTTATAAGGGAGAGTATGAGGGGTGGTATTGTGTCCCCTGTGAGACTTTCTGGCCTGAAAGCCAGATAGACGGGAACAAATGCCCGGATTGCGGTCGCCCAATTGAGAAATTCAAAGAGGAAAGCTACTTTTTTAAGATGAGTCATTACCAGGATCAATTACTGAAGCATATTCAAGATCATCCGGATTGTATTCAGCCTGAATCCAGAAAAAATGAGATTGTAAGTTTTATACAACAGGGCTTAAAGGATCAGAGTGTTACCAGAACCAAGTCCAGTTTGAATTGGGGAATTGATGTGCCTTTTGATTCCAGTCATGTCATTTATGTCTGGTTTGATGCCCTGATTAATTACGTGACGGTTGCCGGGTATGGCCTTGATGAAGAAAAGTTTCATTTTTATTGGCCTGAAGCGGTACATCTCATCGGCAAAGATATCGTGAGGTTTCATACCATTATCTGGTTTACCATGCTCATGGCTGCCGATATTCCTCCTCCGAGAATGGTTTTTTCACATGGCTGGTGGACGATCGAAGGTGAAAAGATGTCAAAATCAAAGGGGAATGTAATCGACCCCTATCAGGTTGCAGAAGAATTTGACGCTGATGCCTTCAGATACTTTCTGCTCAGGGAACTTTCTTTTGGTCAGGATGGCAATTTTTCCAGGAAATTAATGATTCAGCGAATTAACTATGATTTGGCTAATGACCTTGGTAATTTACTCAGTCGTACCGTAGCGATGGTAAGAATGTTCTGTAACGGGAATATACCTTCCCCTGGCGGGGAAGAAGAATTATACGACATAGAATTACGTCAGCTGGCAGCAGATACCGTAGAAGCGGTCATCGGAGAAATGGACCAGATGTCTTTTAATCTCGCCCTGGAGAGCATATGGACACTGATAAGAAGGACAAACAAGTATATCGATCAGACTGAACCCTGGTTACTGGGAAAAGAAAAGGGTAAAACCGAACGATTAAGCAGCGTTGTTTACTGTCTGGCAGAATCTTTGCGTATCATCTCTTTGTTGGTCTATCCCTTCATGCCCCGGACAGCATTGAAGATGTGGCATCAATTAGGTTTGGAAGAGGATATGGAAAAATTGAATATTCCGGATGATACACGATGGGGAAAATTGGAACCCGGTACCAGTGTAAATCCTGGCGAGAATTTGTTCCCCAGAATTGAGGAAGGTAAAAAGGTAATTCAGAAAAAACATTCAGAAGACATTCAAGTCATGCCTACTGTTTCCATAGAGGAATTTAAAAGATTGGATTTGAGGGTCGGTCAGGTCATTTCAGCAGAGGATATACCGGGTGCAGAAAAACTGCTGAAAATAGAGGTTGATTTTAGAGAGGAGAAGAGGACCCTGGTTGCCGGGATAAAAAAGCATTATTCACCTGATTCTCTTGTCGGTAAGAATATTATCGTTGTCTTTAATTTAGCGCCTGCTGAGATAAGAGGAATTCAATCCCAGGGAATGCTCTTAGCAGCTTCGGATAGCAATCAGGTAGTCCTTTTGACTACTGACAAGACTGTTGCTCCGGGGAGCAGAATAAGTTAAGATGGGTATTAAATAACACTTTTTTAGTGAATAGATCTCAGGAGAAAAAATGAATCAGAATACAAATTCGGTGAAACATAAAAAAACTGGGAAAAAGTCAAAAAAAAACAGTCTGTTGGACAAATATTTTAATAGCCTGCTACTTGTTTTTTTAGTCATTCTTTTACTGATATCAGTGAAAGGACAATATGAACTCAGACAGCTCTATCAATCATTGGAAAATATATCAACATCTTATCAGGAAATAAAAGAGGAAAATCTATTGTTGAGGACGAAAATAACGGAGCAAAATGAGAAATTGGATGATTTTAACATTCAACTGGGTAATTATGTGCGGGAGAGAATAACAAAGGATCAGTTCACTGAAGTTTATATGCAATTACAGGAACTGACCGGAATGATATCAAACGAGAACAAGCGGGAATTCTATATGAATCGCATTGTAAACATTATTTCCAGCAATAATGGGGAATTGGGAAGCGAAACCATTTATGAGATTGCAAAGAACATTTACGAAACAGCTGTGAAATATAATTTTAATCCGCTGTTAGTATGTGCCCTCATCAAGGTGGAAAGCAATTTTATTGTAGATTCAATATCCGATTCCTATGCCTATGGTTTGTGTCAGGTTCGTCGCTTTATTGCCCGGGAGTTGGCTGAAAATATCGGAATTGAGTGGGATGGAGCTGAAAAGACACTCTTTAATCCCGAAAAAAATATTAAAATCGGCATGCATTACCTGGCCTTGCTTTATGATGATTTTGGAGATATGAAATTAGCGCTGACTGCATACAACCAGGGTCCCTTTAGAGTACAGGAGTTAATCTCGGACGAAAACGGCATTCCTAATGGCTATACTGACAAAATATTTGGTTTTTATGCTGAATATCGTGGTTTTTCCATTGAGGATATTGACGCGGTTTTGAATGAGGAAGTTACAGGATGAAGAATATCGCTCTTATTTTAGCCGGAGGGAGAGGAATGCGCTTCTGGCCTCATAGCAGGTTTCACCGACCTAAACAATTATTAGCTTCACCCAGCGGAAACAGCATGATACGGGATACGCTGGACAGGCTCTTGCCGTATTTTGAAATCGATAATATTTATATTGCTACTATAGAAGATTTATTTCATCCAATCAGGAAGATGATTCCGGAGATTGACATGTTGAATTATATCATTGAGCCGATCGGTAGAGATACCGCAGCAAGTATCGCATTGTCAACCCTTCTTATCACACATTATCGGACCAGAGATATCAATATCGCCATTTTTCCCATCGATCATTTTATACCGGAAAAAGAAAAATTTTATCAGACACTGACGAATTCGTTTCAGATTATTCAGGATTATCAGAAACCTGTCATTCTGGGAATTGAACCGAAAAGAAATGAAACGAGTTATGGTTATATCTGCACCGGTAATCAAGTGATGCAAACCGAGAATAAAAATGTCTATCAGATTAAGAAATTTAAGGAAAAGCCGGATGCTGAATGGATTAAAAGTCATCTCAAGACTTCTCAATTATTCTGGAACAGTGGCATTTATTTTTTTCCCGGAAGAATCATATTAAGCCTGGTTGAGGAATGGATGCCTCAATTAAATCAATCCATTGAGAAAATTGCAGAGAGCATCGGAACCCTGGAAAAAGGAGAAGTCATCAAAAAACAATTCAATGAAATGGAATCCATCTCTTTTGAATATGGCATATTAGAGAAGACGAATGGTTTGCTGGCATTAAAAGGTGATTTTATCTGGGAAGATATCGGCTCATGGCATGCTATCGAGAGATTTGTACAGCATGATGATAGCGGTAATATCATTCAGGGTGAACATGCCGGCATCGATACGGACCACTGCATTATCATCAATGACAAAGGTTTGACTGTAACCATTGGCCTGTCCGATCTGGTGATTATTAATAACGGACCGATTCAGTTGATTTATCCCAAAGACCGGGAAGGAGACATCAAAAAGATTATATATCAAATGGCCAAGGATGACCGCTTTAAAAAATATCTCTGATTTCCATTGCAGGAGAATTTATTCTTATCTTGAATAAAGTATTATTTTGTATCTTATTGTAATGAAGGTAAAAAAGGAGGCTATGAATTGAAGAATCAATATTATTTTACCTCAGAATCAGTGACTGAAGGGCATCCCGATAAAATTGCCGATCAGATTTCTGATGCCATTCTTGATGATATTTACAGGCAGGATACGGAAGCCAGGGTTGCTGTGGAAACCCTGGTGGCAACAGGACTGGTTCTGGTAGCCGGACAGATTACGACCCAGGGGTATGTGGATATAACACGGATCGTACGGGAGACGGTGCGGGAAATCGGATATACCCGGGCGAAGTTCGGTTTTGATTGTGATACCTGTGCAGTTTTAACTTCCATTGAAGAGCAGTCAAAAGATATTGCCCTTGGTGTCAACTGTGCCTGGGAGACAAGGGAAGAAAAATGGGTACCGAAGAAAGACAAGATTGCCTCTACGGGTGCCGGTGACCAGGGAATGATGTTTGGTTATGCCTGCCGGGAAACACCGGAATTAATGCCGCTGCCTATATCTCTGGCACACAAATTAACCTGCCGTTTGGCAGAAGTCAGAAAGGAAAAGATAATTTCTTATCTGAGGCCGGACGGCAAATCCCAGGTAACGGTTGAGTATTTAAACGGTTCTCCCCGGAGAATTGAAGCTGTGGTTATCGCTGCCCAGCATCACCCGAATATCGAATTGAATGTCCTTCGGAATGACATTACAGAAAAAGTGATCAAAAAGGTCATCCCGCCTGAGTATCTCGATGATCAAACGAAGTATTATATTAATTCTACAGGAAGATTTGTGATAGGAGGACCTCAGGCAGATACAGGGGTTACCGGAAGGAAGATCATTGTGGATACTTATGGCGGCGTCGGAAGTCATGGAGGAGGATGCTTCTCGGGAAAGGATCCTACCAAGGTAGATCGTTCCGGAAGCTATATGGCCAGATATATTGCCAAGAATATTGTTGCCTCCGGCTTAGCGGAAAAATGTGAAATCGAAATTGCTTATGCTATCGGTGTAGCTAATCCGGTTTCGATTATGGTGGATACTTTTCAAACCGGAAAAGTTCCTCAATCACAGCTAGTCCAGATTATCAAAAAGCACTTTGATTTAAGGCCTGCAGCGATTATCGATCATCTGAAGCTCAAAAGGCCGATTTATAAGAAAACAGCTGCTTACGGTCATTTTGGCAGGGAGCTGGAAGAATTCACCTGGGAAAA
>CAYSSG010000002.1:0-32907 GCA_964433635.1 uncultured Atribacterota bacterium
AAAACATTGAATCATTCCCAGATAGAGTCATCCGGGTTAATCAGGAGAGCTAAAAGCCTTCTTTACAATTTTACAAGAATATCATTTCCAAGAATATGATTTGACAAAAAAAGATTTTATTAGTAAAATGGCAAAAATTATCCTTACCAAAGTAAAAGGTCATTAGGTAATCGATTGCTGAAGAGAGCCATGAATCGGTGTGAATATGGCAGCAAAAATTACTGAAACTCACCTCTAGCTTTAAAGAGAAAATATTAAAGAGATAAATGGTTATCTTTAAAAGGTAATGAGGATAGAAAAATTTTTTTCTATCGAATTAGGGTGGTACCACGATACATTCGTCCCTATCAAGCCTTGGGCTATAGGGGCGTTTTTTATTATATAAGGAAGTATGTCTAGGGTTCCGTTTTTTATTAAAAAGCCTGGACCAAGTGGCATAAGATACGAATTGAATGGCAGATCCATTGATTCGTATTACACCGTGGGTAGAAAAGACCCCAGCGGAAGGTTCCTTGTTCAAAAAAAGAACTGTTCTGTTGGGGTCTTGTATTTTGGTAAGTAAATTTCAGGTCATGATGAAAAAAAGCATTTCCTTAAAAAGGAGGGAATAAAATGAGCGAGAAGATATTGATTTTTGATACAACTTTACGTGACGGAGAACAATGCCCGGGTGCCTCTTTAAATACCCAGGAAAAATTAGAGATTGCCAGATATCTGGAAAGAATGCGCGTTGATGTTATTGAAGCAGGTTTTCCCATATCTTCACCAGGAGATTTTGAGGGCGTGGAGGTTATTGCTAAGAATATCAAGGATTCTGCCGTTGCCGGTCTGTGTCGGGCAGTGGAACAGGACATCAAATGTGCCTGGGATGCGATTAAATCAGCACGGAAACCCAGAATTCATACTTTCATTGCTACCTCTCCCATCCATATGCAATATAAACTGGAAAAAACACCACAAGAAGTACTTGATCAAGCGGTTTCAGCAGTAAGATTAGCGAAGAGTTTTTGTCCGGAGGTAGAATTTTCTGCAGAAGATGCCAGTCGCAGCGAACCGGAATTCTTATACCGGATTTTCCAGGAGGTTATCAAGGCAGGTGCCACAATTATTAATATTCCCGATACAGTCGGTTATTCCCAACCTGATGAGTTTGGCCGACTGATCAAGGGAATACAGGAGAATGTTCAGGATATCAAACGTGTGATTGTCAGTGTGCATTGCCATAATGACCTGGGGTTGGCTGTTGCTAATTCATTGGAAACCTTGAAATATGGTGTAGAGCAGATCGAGTGTACCATGAATGGGATTGGGGAACGGGCAGGGAATGCCTCCCTGGAAGAGATTGTCATGGCGCTGCATACCAGGATGGATTTTTACCAGAAGTCAACCAACATCGATACCCGGTATATCTATCCTACCAGCAAGCTGGTCAGCCGACTGACCGGGTTTGTGGTACAGCCCAATAAGGCAATTGTGGGGAAAAATGCCTTTGCCCACGAAGCCGGGATTCACCAGGCTGGCGTATTAAAAGATGCATCTACTTATGAAATTATGAAACCACAAACCATCGGCCTGGAGAGCAATCAGTTGGTATTGGGTAAACATTCCGGCCGTAATGCCTTTAAAAGCCGTTTGGCTGAATTAGGATATGATTTGGATAAAGAAAAGCTGAATAAATCATTTGAGCAGTTTAAACTTCTGGCAGATAAGAAAAAAGAAATTTATTCTGAAGACCTGGTTGCTCTGATGTCCGAAATATTAGTAGAAGACATAGCCGATCTTTATGATTTGAAGTATTTTCATGTCAACACCGGGAATAGCATCCTGCCCACTGCGACAGTTAGGTTAGGCAGGGAAGGAAAATCATACGAAGATGCTGCCTGTGGTGACGGACCGGTGGATGCAGTCTTTAAAGCGATAGATCGCATTACCGGAGCAAAGGTCAGATTGACAGATTATCATATCAGGGCACTGACCAGGGGAAAGGATGCACAGGGTGAAGCAATTGTAGAAATCAAGAATAATGGATGTTCATTTATAGGGAAGAGTGTAAGTACCGATACCCTGGAAGCCAGTGTAAAGGCATATTTAAAGGCGATAAATAAGATGTTAGGTATCATGATGAGACAAGGGAATCAATAAATCAATCTGCTGACAATTGAAAGATAGAAAAAAAGGAGTGTTGATCATGGGAAGAACGATGGTTGAAAAAATAATGCAGTCTCACTGTGAAAAAAAAGATATAAAAAAGGGAGATTTAATTAAAGCAAATGTTGATTTTGCTTTTGCCAATGATATTACCGGAGCCCCTGCTATTGAAGTTTTTAAAAAAATAGGTGTGAAAGAAGTTTTCGACAGGAACAAGATTACCTTTATTCCGGATCACTTCACACCGAATAAGGACATCAAGTCGGCTGAACAGGCAAAAATAATCAAAGAATTCTCGCAGAGTCAACATCTTACTCATTATTTTGAAGTAGGTCAATCCGGAATAGAGCATGCACTTCTACCTGAAAAAGGTTTCATACTACCGGGCCAGCTGATCGTGGGTGCGGATTCTCACACTCCGACATCAGGAGCATTAGGTGCCCTGGCTATTGGGGTTGGACATACCGACTTGGGGGCTGTGCTGGCACTGGGAGAAATCTGGCTGAAAGTTCCGGAGACGATTAAATTTGTCTATCATGGTATATTGAATAAATGGGTGGGGGGAAAAGACATCATACTCTATACCATTTCTAAAATCGGTGTGAATGGTGCCAATTACAGAGTGATGGAATTTGGCGGAGAGGTCATCACCCAGCTCTCAATGGATAACCGATTTACCATCTGTAATATGGCCATTGAAGCTGGTGCCAAGAGCGGGATTATGGAGACAGACAATATAACCCTGGATTATTTAAAAGATAGATCGGAAGAAACATTTCAAATCGTAAAAAGTGACCCGGATGCTGAATATGAGAAGATGTTAGAGTATGATGTAGCTAATATCGAGCCACAGGTGGCTTTTCCTTATCTTCCAAGTCGGTCAAAGCCGATCAGTGAGGTCGGAGAAGTGCAAATCGATCAGGCAGTCATCGGTTCCTGCACGAACGGACGTATTGAAGATCTAAGAATTTCTGCCGGAATCTTGAAAAATCATCAGGTTGATTCCAGGGTAAGATTGATTATTCTTCCGGCAACCCAACGGATCTATTTACAGGCTATGGAAGAAGGATTATTGAAAATATTTATTGAGGCCGGGGCGGCTATCAGCGTGCCTACCTGCGGCCCCTGCTGTGGAGGGCACATGGGGATTCTAGCCCGGGGTGAAAAGGCTATATCCACTACCAATCGTAATTTTGTTGGTCGTATGGGGCATCCGGAAAGTGAGGTTTATTTATCCGGTCCCGCAATAGCAGCCGCATCTGCCATCACGGGAAAAATATCCAGTCCTGAGGAGGTGATGTAAGGATGATTATAAAAGGCAATATCTGGAAATTTGGTGATCACATCGATACGGATGTCATTATTCCGGCAAGATACTTGAATACCTCAGATCCAACAGAGTTAGCATCCCATTGTATGGAAGATTATGACAAGGATTTTATCGGAAAGATAAAGTCCGGAGATATGATTGTAGCAGGGGAAAATTTCGGTTGCGGCAGTTCCAGAGAACATGCTCCAATAGCCATCAAGGCAGCCGGCATCTCCTGTATTATTGCCCGTTCTTTTGCCCGAATCTTTTTCCGGAATGCCATTAATATCGGCTTACCAATCTTTGTATCTACGGAAGTCCCTGAACATTCCCGGCAAGGCGACCTGTTGGAAATAAATACCGAGACGGGTATGATCAGGAATCTAAGTAACCTCAAAAGTTTTCAGATCAATCCGTTGCCCGATTTTATTCAGAGTATCATTTCAGCAGGAGGACTTGTTGAATATTCTAGAAGAGAAGTGGAAAGGAGAAAGCCAAATGTATAATATAGCCCTGATACCAGGTGACGGTATAGGTCCGGAAATTATCAGTGAGGGAAAAAAAGTGCTTGAATTCGCATGTTCACTGAAAGGAATTGAGATTAACTGGATTGAATACCCTTTTGGCGCTGAGCATTATCTGAAGACCGGTGAATGCCTTCCCGATCGTGCCTTAAAGGAAATAAGTGAGATGGATGCCATCTATCTGGGGGCTATAGGAGATCCGCGCGTTAAACCGGGCATTCTGGAGAAGGAGATATTATTGACTTTAAGATTCTATCTTGATCAATATATTAACCTTAGACCGATAAAATTATATAAAGGTGTTCCAACACCATTGAAGGGTAAAAATCCGGAAGATATCAACTTCTATGTTGTCAGAGAAAATACCGAAGATTTTTATATTGGCATTGGAGGAAGGTTTAAAGGAAAAACAAACCAGGATTGTCTGGAAGTTACGAGAAAACTGTATCAGGCAAAGCTCAGGGTGCATTTTGAATTGGAAAAAGAAGAAGAAATCGCTTATCAGATTGGTTTAATCAGCAGAGCAGGTACGAGAAGGGTCATTCAATATGCCTTTGAACTGGCTGAAAAGAAAGGCATGAATCGAGTGAGCTCTGTTGATAAAGCCAATGTATTGACGAATATGTATGGGCTTTGGAGGGATATTTTTGAAGAGGTTTCTCAGAATTATCCAGGTATTGAAACTGAATTTACGTTTATAGATGCCGTTACCATGTGGTTTGTGAAAAAACCAGAATGGTTCAAAGTTGTGGTAGCCCCAAATATGTTCGGTGATATTATTACCGATTTAGGAGCCATCATTCAGGGAGGATTAGGGATTGCGGCAGGTGGAAATATTAACCCGGATGGTGTATCGATGTTTGAGCCAATTCATGGTTCTGCTCCAAAATATAAAGGTAAATCAATTGCCAATCCTATTGCTACAATATTAGCCGGTGCCATGATGATGGATTTTTTAGGAGAAACAGAACTGTCAGTATTTATCGAGAATGCAGTTGAAGAAGTTTTAATTGAAGGGGTGACAAGATCTTATGATATGGGAGGAAATTCCTCTACCTTTGAGGTAGGAGAAGCAGTCATTCAACAGTTAAAAAATACTCATACGAATTCAAAGGCTTTTTAAAATCTGATTGTTTTTCATAGTAAATTCTCATAAAATCAGATACTATAATAGAAAAATAGTTGACTAATCAGTGAAATCAATCACCAGATCCAATCCTTACTTACGGAAGGAATTTTTTATTGCTCATTGTCATTGGCCTTGTTTTAAATTTGATAGGCATTATTGGAATTATTGTTCCTGCTTTACCTGGCGTTATACTGAATTATTTAGGGCTGATTCTACTCTATTTAGCCAGAGGAAGAATTGAATTTGGTGTCAATATACTCATCGTTTTTGGTATACTGACAGTCTCGGTAACATTGTTGGATTATATTTTTCCTTTGCTGGGAGCGAAAAAATACGGTGCCTCCCGAATGGGAATATGGGGTGCAGTGATCGGGATGATCATTGGAATGATATTTTTTCCTCCCTTTGGTATCATTTTCGGTCTTCTAATCGGAGCCTTTCTGGGAGAATTGACAGCGGGGAAAGAGCACTCGCAGGCTCTAAGGTCAAGTTTTGCCACCTTTTTAGGGAGTATTACTTCAATGGTGGTCAAATTGATCCTGGCTATCGTTATGACGGTTTTCTATATCGTTCATTTATTCTAAGTTTCAATCATGGTTATATCTTACAAACTATGAATGAGAAGTCAATAAACAATAAGGGGGAGTAAATTGATGGAACAAAAAATCAAAATTGGTATTATGATCTGTCATCGCTATCATCGATGTGCGGGAGGAAAATGCTTAAGAGCCATGCGAAACCGTGAAGGTGCCTTCTCTATTTATCAGGGGAAAGAGATAGAGCTGGTTGGCTATACTACCTGTGATGGATGTCCCGGTGGGAATGTGGAGTATGCACCGGAAGAGATGAAGAAAAACGGTGCACAGATCATCCACCTGGCTACAGGTTTGCTCGTCGGGTATCCGCCCTGTCCGCGAATCAAATATTTTAAGGATTATATTGAGCAAAAGTTTGGATTAAAAGTCATGATCGGGACACACCCTATTCCCCAGAAATACCTGTTAACGCATATGAATTTACACACCTGGGATTCTGACTATTGGCAGGAAATCATTAAACCTACTCTAGCCAATGAAGCCGTCAGGCTGGCCTATGATTAAAGAGTAAAATAGTTTTGTTAAGAAATTTAAAATAATAAGAAAATAAACTTAACTGGAAGGATTAGGAATATGAAAAAAGATAGTTGTACTGTAATGAAAGGAGCAAGTCGCGCTCCTCACCGGTCTCTATTTTATGCAATGGGATACACAAAAGAAGATCTGGATAAGCCGATCATTGGGGTTGTTAATGCCTTCAATGAAATTATTCCGGGACATATTCAGTTGAACGATATTGTCCAGGCTGTAAAAATCGGCATCGCTGCAGCCGGAGGCATTCCTATGGAATTTCCGGCTATCGGTATCTGTGACGGAATTGCCATGAATCATGAAGGAATGAAATATCCCCTGGCCAGCAGGGAACTTGTTGCCGATTCCATTGAAGCCGTTACCATGGCTCACCATTTCGATGGTTTAGTGATGGTAGCCAATTGCGACAAGATTGTTCCTGGAATGTTAATGGCTGCCGGCCGTTTAAATATTCCTGCCATTTATGTGAGTGGAGGCCCGATGCTTCCCGGACAATATGCAGACAAAGAAGTTGACTTAAATACGGTGTTTGAAGCAGTGGGCAGATATAACCAAAAACAGATTTCTGAAGAGGAATTATTGGCATTAGAACAGTGCGCCTGTCCCACAGCCGGCAGTTGCGCCGGTCTTTTTACTGCAAATTCAATGAATTGTCTGGCTGAAGCACTGGGCATGGCTCTACCCGGAAATGGAACAATTCCTGTCGGATACGGCGCCAGAAAACAACTGGCCAATCAGGCCGGAAAAGCGATTATCAATCTGGTGAAGAAGCAGATTAAACCCAGAGATATTATGACTGTTAATACCTTTGAAAATGCCATTACGCTGGACCTGGCTATGGCTGGCTCCTCCAATACGGTTTTACACCTGCTAGCTATTGCCCACGAAACCGGGATTAAACTGGATTTAAAGAAGTTTGACCGTTTGAGTCGAATTGTCCCGATTCTGACTAAGATTTCACCTTCCAGTTCTTTCCATGTTACCGATTTATATTTTGCAGGAGGCATTCAGGCAATTCTGAAAGAATTGAGCGAAGCAAAACTGATTCATACCGAAGAGATGACTGTAAGCGGAAAGAAACTGGGTGAAAATATAGCTTCAGCCCGGATAAGAAATACCGAGGTTATTAAAAAATATTCCCAGCCTTACAGCAAAGAGAGCGGGATTGCGGTACTATATGGCAATCTGGCTCCGGAAGGTGCAGTTGTCAAGGTGTCTGCAGTAAGTAAAAAAATGTATTCTTTCGAAGGTCCGGCAAAAGTTTTTAATTCTGAGGAAGAAGCCTACCAGGCAATCATGGAAGGAAAAATCAAAAAAGGTGATGTGGTAGTGATTCGGTTTGAAGGTCCAAAGGGTGGTCCGGGGATGCGCGAGATGCTGGCACCTACCTCTGCTATTTGTGGAATGGATTTAGATAACGATGTTGCTCTGATCACAGACGGACGTTTCTCAGGAGCTACCAGAGGTGCAGCGATTGGGCATATTTCTCCCGAGGCTGCAGAAAAAGGACCCATCGGAATGATTGAGGACGGGGATATCATCAAGATCGATATCGCTGACCGGGGACTGTTCGTAAAAGTATCAGCAGAAGAATTAAAAAAACGTGAAGAAAAATGGGTTTTACCGAGAAGAAATATTCCTGCCAACTTTTATTTAAAGCGATATGCCTATCTGGTAACTTCTGCCAGTACCGGGGCTGTTTTCAGAGAAATGGATCTTTGAGAAAAGATTAAATATAAATTTCCGGTTCTTGTCTTTTTTTGCCAAGTGTTTTTAATACGGTTTTGACAAGGACCGGTTTTTTATAACTTATTTTACGGGCACCATGAGGGCAGATTTTTACACAGGCAAAACAACGGATGCAAAGTTTTTCCCGACTTCTGAAGTTGTCAGTGTCAATGGCATTCACCGGGCAGACCTCCAGGCATTTTCCACACTGCTGGCACAAACTTGAATTAAGGACAGGAGCATTGGTGAATAGCATTTCACTGTGTCTCGGCAAGAACCTGCCCATAGCCCGTAACTCTCCCTTAATATTCAATTCCGATACATTTTTCAATTCTTCAATCGATAAAATTTTTTGATGGATTTGCCTTCCCAGATGTTCTGCCTTTTCCAGATCCCGTTTGTCCGGTCTTCCGGAAGCAATCTTGATTTCCCGATGGGAAAACGCATGTTCACCGATAAAAGCAGCAGCGGCTATGATGACAAATCCTTGACGGGTCATTAACTTAT
This sequence comes from uncultured Atribacterota bacterium, assembly GCA_964433635.1. GTDB lineage: Bacteria > Atribacterota > Phoenicimicrobiia > Phoenicimicrobiales > Stramentimicrobiaceae > CAYSSG01. Next base: position 8,473 of record CAYSSG010000002.1, read on the forward strand.
TCAATTGCTTTAAGGTGATACCGGCACAGATGTTGCCATAAGTCACAACCAGCACCATAGGCTGTCCGTTCCCTACAATCTTCTTGAGCGCAGGATAGAGTATATGCGGTATTCTTTCTTCATAAACCGGGATACCCAAAATGACTGCTTCGGAAGGATCGATATTCAATTTAAAACGATGTCGCTGCTCAAGTGAGTTGAGCTTAATTCTTTTTTGTTCGTTTACTCCCCATCCCCTGGCAATCGCGTTGATAACCTTTTCTGTAGAATGAGTGGGAGAAAAGTATATTTTTGTTAGCTTATCAATAATCAATGGTAAAGATACACTCCTTGTTCATAATTGATAATTATGGACCTGGGAATAAATTTCTATTTCAATCCTATATTATCAATGACCACTTGTACTATTGTAATTCAGCCTGAATCTTTAGACAAGGGAACGAAGAAAAAATTCTTGTAGACATTTTTGGAAAGCCCGGGGAATAGGGAGATTCTCTGATTCTTTTTTATCTACCCAGCGGGCATGGGATTCCGGGATATGACCGCCATTCTCAACATGGACGAGGTAAAGGTTCATTTTCCAGATTCGATGGGTAAAGACATGCGTCAACTTTTTAATGAAAACAGGTCTATCTCTGAATTGCAGATTAAGAATCTTTTCCATCTGTCTGCAAATCTGGTTACCATCCGAAAAATCCTCCTGAATTTCGATAGAGGGAAGTCCCCACATATCAGCAAGAATTACTTTATCAGAACGCCTGGTAAGAAGAAATTTATCATGATTTTTAACAATGGCGGTCTCCATAAAAACAGCATGAGGACCTTTTTTCTTGCCTTTTACGGGCAAGAGCTCCTGTTTATTGCTTTGTGCAGCCAAACAATCTATTCTTACCGGACAATCCTGACAGTCAGGTTTTTTAGGAAAACATATTGTTGCACCAATTTCCATAAGAGCTTGATTAAAGTCACCCGGGTGATTGACAGGTATAACCTGGTTGAGCTTTTTTTTCATTTTTTTAACCACATCAAGCTGGTTAACATCTTCGGTAAGAAAGAAAAGACGAGAGATAACCCGTTTAATATTCCCGTCAATAGCCGGAACAGCCTGGTCAAAGGCTATACTGGCGATGGCACCGGCAGTATATGGACCGATACCGGGCAAAAAAAGCATTTCTTGATAATCAGTGGGGAAAGTTCCCTGGTACTTTTCATGGATCATTTTGGCAGTTTTATGCATATTCAGGGCACGTCTGTAATAACCTAAACCCTGCCAGCAGCGCAGGACATCCTGTGTGTCTGCTGAAGCGAGTTCCCGAATAGATGGAAATTTCTTAATAAAAGCAGGATAATATTTTATCACTGTATCGACACGGGTTTGTTGCAGCATGACTTCAGAAACCCATATATCATAGGGATTTTTGGTTTTTCTCCAGGGGAGAGGACGAGCATTCTTTTTATACCAATTCAATAAATTTTTTTGAAATCGGGCTATTGAAATTGATGAAAATTGGTTCCTTATTTTATTCATATCTGAAAATGGATGAAAATTTAATTGAAAATTCTATCGTTTTCTCTTGTTATTATAGCTTATCTATATCATTTTTGTTACAATTAATTCAATAAAAAGGTTATTGCCTAAGATGATAAGCTAGAAGCAGGTAAGGCTAATAAAAATGAACCATGAAAAGAGATGCGAGGAGTTTATGATGTTATCTTTGATCAAAAAAAGAAGAAGTATTAGAGTGTTCCAAAAAAGAAAGGTAGAGAAGGAGAAGATTAGCCAGATCATACAGGCTGCTTTATTATCTCCTTCTTCCAAAAGCAATAATCCCTGGAGATTCATTATTGTGGAAGATGATAAGATGCTCTCACAATTATCGAATGCCAAAACACATGGCTCTCGTTTTGTTGCTGATGCACCTCTGTCTATCATCATCATAGCAGATCCGAAGCAGTCCGATGTCTGGATAGAAGACGCTTCTATTGCAACAACGATCATGATGTTGACCGCACAAGATTTAGGTTTGGGCAATTGCTGGGTACAGCTTAGAGAAAGAGACTATTCTGAAGAACAGAGTTCAGAGGAATTTGTAAAAGATCTGCTTCACATACCAGCTCATTTACGTGTTTTGTGCATGGTAGCCATTGGTTATCCTGATGAACAAAAGCCGGAGAAAAGGATAGAAGAAGCAAAATTAAAGGATGTTTTTCTGAATAGTTATGGAAATATAGAGAATGTAGTTTGAGATATTTAAAAATAAGGTAAAATATTTTTATGTCAGAAACATTTGGATTGGTTTTAGAGGGTGGAGGGGCTAAAGGTTCTTATGAAATTGGCGCCTGTAAAGCACTGGAAGAGATGGGTATAAAAATAACGGCAATAACGGGAACCTCAGTTGGTGCTTTAAACGGAGCGATGGTAGCCCAGCACAATATCGATAAAGCCTATCAGTTGTGGCATGATATTCATCCTTCGCAGGTGATGAATATTGATGAAAAAAGATTGACCCAATTAGCCCGTCTGGAAATCGAACCGGGAGATGTGCGTTACTATATTAAGATGATCGGAGAAATCATTGCCGATGGTGGAATTGATGTCACTCCTTTGAAAAAATTGATTAAAAAATATGTCAATGAGGAGAAGCTGCGGAACTCAGATATCGATTTCGGCATGGTTACAGTATCATTTACTGACCGGAAGGCTCTGGAGTTGTTTGTAGAGGATATTCCTAAAGGTCAGGTTGCCGATTATCTTTTTGCCAGCGCTAATTTCCCGCTTTTTCGTTCGGCTAAAATTGATGATAAAGTCTATCTTGATGGCGGCATTTATGATAATCTTCCGATTCGTATGCTGGTGGAGAGGGGATATAAATCTTTAATTACGATCCAGGTTGGCGGAATGGGAAGAAAACGAAAGGTGAATTTAAAAGACCATCGTGTTATTAATATCGAAGCCCAAGAATCCCTCGGTGGACCGCTGAGTTTTTACTCGGAAAAAGCCAGAAAGAATTTAAATTTAGGTTATTTTGATGCTTATCGTGTGATGAAGGATCTTTCCGGCCAATTATATTATGTTAGCCTTGAACATCAGGAAGACTACTTTGTGGATTATTTCAGCCATCTTAGCCGGGAGATGGTTGTAAAAGTAGCCCATACCCTTAATTTAAAGGATGATCTTCCGCATCGCAGACTTCTCTTTGAAAAGATTCTACCAAAATTAGCAGAGATATTAAAATTACCGGGAGATTGCAGCTATCAGGATATAGCCGTGGCTCTGGCAGAGAAAATTGCCCTGGCAGTTGGTGTAGAAAGGTTCCGGATTTATACTTACAAGGAATTAATAGACCACATTATTAAGGCATATCATCAGGGAAAAAGAAAGGTTTCTAAGGAAGAGAATAGTTTGATCTCTCATTTTGGATTCTTATCTTTATTCAGCAGCGATGTTCAATTAAAAAAATTAGTACAGGAAATATTGGATGAGGATTTAATCAAATCATTAAAAGAAGCTCGGGAGACTGATGTATAATTCCATGGCAGATCATCCTGTATGATTCAAAAAAATAGAAAAAAAATAATCAGGCCATCAATTGAAAGAAAAAGAAAAAATTTAGTCAGGAAGTGCTGCCGGGTCGGAAGGGATAACAAATTTTCCTAATGGGCAATCTAATAACTATTTTGATTATGATCAGGCTTGTTTTACCCTAAAAAATACCTTTAAATTGAAACAGATGGTAGATGATTCTTTTTTGATAAGATAAAAACAGTGCATCTTTTTGGATGTGTGAAAGGTATAGAGGTTTTATGGTGACTCTGTTATAATCAAGAATGCCATTGCAAAGTATGCCAGATTCAATCCTTTTATTGATAAAATTAGAAATGAAATAGTGGAATGGAGGAACGGTTATGAAAAAATATTTATTATTGTTTGTTTATTCATTCATGATAGTTAGTTTGACGGGATACATTTGTCTTGCCGGCGAAGGTCAGCAGAATGATGCAGAATCTGTTGTTTCAGAGCACCCCTTTATTGCAGACGGAATAATTTCAGAAGGTGAATACGAAAACCAGGCAACCTATCAGAATCTGGAGATTTTCTGGAGTAATGACCGGGAATATATTTATATGGCTCTAAAAGGAAAGACGCAGGGATATATCTCCATTGGAATTCAACCCGGTGCAATGATGAGGGATTCAGATATTATTTTGAGCTATATCAAAGATGAGAAAGTTGAAATATTTGATCAATACAGTACCGGAGATTTTGGTCCCCATCCTTCGGATGAAGACTTGGGTGGGACCAATGATATCTTAGAATTTGCCGGTAAAGAAACAGAAGGATTTACAATCATTGAATTTAAACGTCTTTTAAAAACAGAAGACCAATATGACCTTGAGTTAAAGCCAGGAAAGAATAAGATTATCTGGGCATATTCCAATCAGGATAATCTTCAAGCGAAGCATGCTAATCGTGGTTATGGAGAAATTGTAATCAATACCTCTGAAGATTAATTTTTCTGACCAGAAAACAAGAGAACGAACGAAAAGTTTAGAGAAAAGACACCATTTATAATGGGGTATTGAATGGCGATCTGACTTGTAAGGGTAAATTTTATCTCCATTCCGGAGGGTGAAGAAAAATCATAGATCCTGACACGTATAAGCTAACAAAATCATTGAGTAAGAAATGATGATGAACCTTGTAATTGAAACCGGAATACTTATAAACAAGAAGTTATATGAATGATAAATGATTCCCATGAGCTTAAAGGATGCAATGGAGGCTTAGGGGCAGGGGTCAAATAAGGCTTGACAAAGCACTAAAATTTTGTAAAATTTTAACTGGGAGGTAAAAAAAGTCCAAACTAAAGAAAAAATTTTAAAGTCAATAACAAAAAGAATAGTCTATAAAAAAAACTTTAATTTTTGAGAATAAAAAAACAAATTTTTAGAATCATCAAATAAAATATGGGAGGTAGTATCAATGAATCAAAAAATTAAAGGTTTTTTATTTTTTACCATGGTATTATTTCTGCTACTTATAATCCTTAACCTTTCTTCAATCGCACAGTCAGTCCAAGTTGAAGAACCGGAAAGAGACTTCCTTATCTATAGTGAATTCTCAAATTTAGTTGTAGAAGAAGGTGCTGAACTTGATCTGGACATTAAATTAATCAATCAGGGGGAGCAGCCGGAAGATATTGTACTTGAACTTATTCCTGGTCCGGAAGCAGAGGGATGGGAAGTCATTTTAAGAAACGAAAGCTGGAGAGGATTCAAGGTCAGACAGGTCAATCTGTTAACCGAAGAACCTGATCACATCAAGACACTTAACCTTCATATACAAACACCTGAAAAGATTGAACAGGATATAGGCGAATATTCTTTTACCATTCAGGCAAATACTCTTGATGGCCAATTAACCCGTTTCCTTGACATTCACATTGCCTTAACTAAAAAGACGGAGCAGGAAACGGAAGAGGAAACCAATGAGATACTATTAAGTACCAAGTATCCTACCTTAGAAAGCCCTTCCGGGAATACAATGAATTTTGAGATAGAAGTCAAAAACGAGACGGAGGAAGACCAGGTCATGGATTTTGCTGTTGATATGCCCCAGGGCTGGAAAGCATCTGTCAGTCCCAGATGGAGGGAAGAAGAGAAAATTTCTGCCCTTAAAATTAACAAAGCAGGAAGTGAGACCATCTTGTTAAGTATCACTTCCCCATTTTCAGCTGAAAAAGGCGAATATGCTCTAAAATTTGTTGCCAGAGCGGGTGAGTTGGAAAAAACATTAGATCTAAAGGCTGTTGTTACCGGTACTTATAAACTTAGCCTGGGCACAGAGACCGGAAATCTGAAATTACCTGCTATTGCCGGTGAAGAAAAAGAATATCATTTCTTCATATGGAATGAGGGTTCAGCTGCTATTGATAATGTCAGTTTCCTGAGCAATGTACCTCAGGGATGGGAGGTAAAATTTGAACCTGATAAAATGGAGGAATTGCCTTCTTTCATTGTGACTCAGAAGCCGGAACAGGTGAAAATGAGCATTCAGGTACCCCAGAATACTGTACCCGGTGATTATCTGATTACTGTCAATGCAAACGGTACCCAGGATCAGAAAGAGATCACATTCAGAACCACCGTACAGGTCCCTACCAAATGGGGTTGGGTAGGCGTATTGATTATTCTGGCTATTTTAGCTTTCCTGCTGGGAATTTTCCTGAAATTAAAACGAAGATGAGGGCCATCAAATGAAACCATCTCAGACTGTATTAGAAACCAGGAATTTAACTAAAATATATAACGGGACAATGGTGGTAAATAATCTTAATTTAAAGATAGATGAAGGTGAGATATTTGGATTTCTGGGTCCCAATGGTGCAGGGAAGACAACAACCATATTAATGATACTGGGTTTAACTGAACCCAGCTCAGGAGAGGTCAGTGTCTTTGGGTATCATTCAGCTCGTGAACCATTGAAGGTTAAGAGAATCACCAGCTATCTTCCGGAAAATGTAGGTTTCTATGAAGATTTGACTGCACTGGAAAATTTGACCTATATTACCCGTTTAAATCATATTGCGGAAAATGAGGCGAGAAAAAGAATTGATGAGGTACTTTCACTGGTAGGTCTGGCAGAAGTAAGGAATATGGAAGTTGGCAAGTTTTCAAAGGGCATGAAGCAGCGATTGGGGTTGGGTTCGGTTTTCGTAAAAAAACCAAAATTAGCCATTTTAGATGAGCCCACTACCGGCATTGATCCTCAGGGTGTGGAAGAGGTTTTAGAACTGATTACCAGAATCAATCGGGAAGAAAAAATTACCATTCTTCTATGTTCCCATTTACTCTATCAGGTTCAGAAGATATGTAATAAAATTGGCATCTTTTCCAAAGGGAAGATGGTAGCTATGGGTTCTCTGGAAGAGATCAGCAAGAAGATATTGACTGAAAAGAGTAATCGATTAGAGATTAGTTTTCGTGATGACAAAGAAACCTCGAAATTAATTCAGGACCTGAAGAAGCTGGATGGCGTTTTAAAAGTCGAAAAAAGAACTGAGGAAATTTCACTGGAAAAAATTTACACGAAATACTTTCAGGAGGTATCCTAAACATGTCAGGATTAAGCATTATCTACTGGAAGGAAATAGCCGATTATTTAGGCAGTAAAAAATTTATTGTTCTTTTTTTAATTGTTGCCTTGACTGCCGGTTCGATTATTTATGTATTAAGCCAGACTGTAAGTGAAGATGTAAGCCAGTTTACCGGTGAGAATTTATTTCTGAAACTATTTACTTTTTCGGGGGGGACGCTTCCTTCCTTTATCTTCTTTGTCAGCTTTTTCGGTCCTTTGATCGGAATCATTTTTGGTTTTGATGCTATCAACAGTGAGAGATCCAGTGGAACAATGAGTACAGTACTATCCCAGCCCATCTATCGTGATGCTTTGATTAACGGTAAATTCCTGGCCGGCTTAACAACGATTGCCGTCATGCTGGTCAGTATTATTCTGATTATTCTTGGACTGGAATTGATAGTATTCGGAATTATCCCCAGCCTGTCAGAATTATCCCGGATCGGTTTATTCTTTGTCCTGAGCATTATCTATATCGGCTTCTGGATGGGTTTGGGAATTCTTTTTTCCATCCTATTCAAGCAGACAGCCACTTCGGCCCTGGTGTCGATTATGGTATGGATATTCTTTTCCTTTTTTATTCTGATGGTGGCCAACGTGGTTGCTGACCAGATGGCGCCAGTCAACGCAGAAGCCTCATTGGAGGTCATCGCTCGGAATGCGGATATCAGAAATATGATTTTGCGTGTTTCACCTTTGATTTTATTCCAGGAAAGCACCACCGCTATCCTGAATCCCTCGGTTCGATTTTTTGGTATCACATCTGCTCTGAGGAGTCAGGAGGTCATTCCGGGACCGCTCAGTTTAGGGCAAAGTTTATTAGTGGTATGGCCACAATTTGTCAGTTTGATTGCTTTGATATTAATCTGCTTTGCTATTTCCTATGTGGTGTTTATGCGTCAGGAAATCCGTTCTACATGATAAGGGAAAAGTAATTAAAGAATGATGATAAATAACTGAAATAAGAAAGTTAAGGAGGTTAGCATTAAAAGTTAGCCTTTTTAACTTTCTTATTAATTCAGTATGATTTATTATTTTTTGAATAGATGCATCCGCAATCATTCTGTCGGTAAAGGTGAAATTGATTGGATAAGGCAACTGATCTCTTAAAGCCATCTTTTTTCTTAAAATCACTGAATAGATAATCAAGCTGATAATTTTTTGCTATTTTTTGACCAATGTCATTGATTATCACAGCATTTTTACGGGGGCTTATGGTTAATGTGGTAGTGAAACAGGGAAACTTCAATTCTGAAGCTTTTTGGGCTGTCTTTTCCAATCGAAGCTCAAAACATTTTATACAACGCTTTCCACCCTCTTTCTCCATTTCCAGGCCTTTGACTTTCTGAAAATAGCGTTCCGGTTCGTAACGACCTTCTATCAGGTGTACTTTGTGATTCACCTTCAGAAGATCAACCAGTTTTTTCTGTTCATTTAATCTTCGGTTGTATTCCTCTTCGGGATGAATATTGGGATTATAGAAAAACACAGTAATGGAGAAGAATTGAGACAAATATTCCAATACGTAACTGCTGCAGGGAGCACAACAACTGTGAAGTAATAAATCCGGAACAAGATTTTCCTGTTTTATTTTGCAAATTATTTTATCTAACCACTGTTGGTGATTGCTTATCATTTTCCTAACCAAATCATATAGAGAGCATAGACTGCACTGATAATTGCGCCGGGAATGGATGTGCTGTTATCAAAGAGGTTAATGGCTAATGCGGCTGCAAAACCGGAATTTTTAATGGTTCCTAACAGCATCATGGTTTTGACGTCACTTTCTTTAATGTTCAGTCTTTTTAAAAAAAAGTGCAATAAATAGAATAAGGGAAAGGTAGTAAGAAAGGCAATTAAGGCAATCTTGAACAGATTGTTGAAATCGTTAAAAAAACTGGTTTGATTCAATCCGATAACTGTGAAGATGACGACAAAAAATCCCCAGTTAACAATGGTTCCCCGCCAGGGTTTTAAAAAGGAAGAAATTTTTTCAACATGTATCAGTCTTGAAAGCGCCACGGGTAACACAATTAAGTATAGTAGATTGAGAGCCAACCCGGAGAAGGGAAAGGATTCAGCACCTGCCAGGGAAAGGGTCATAACCGGGGTAATAATCAGTGCAGCCAGGTAGGCTCCAAATGTTGCAAATAAGGCAAAAATCATATTTCCTGAAAGAATGACCGAAAAGGGAATGACTGCGACTCCCGGAGGAGAAGCAGCAACGAGTATCATTCCAGTTCTCAGAGAAGTTTCAGGAATAAAGAGAAATGTGAACAGGATAATGATTGACCCCAGTAATACATAATTTAATACTATTCCCATGATAAGAGGTCTGGTCAATTGTTTCCATTGCAGCATTTCCCGGGTGGAAATTTCCGAAAGGGAGATTGTCATGACGATTGCCAGGGCTGGAACAGTCCATTGTTTTGTATATTGGGCAAGAGCAGGGCAGGATAGACCCAGAATAAAAGCCAGAGGTAGTATGAAATTCCGGTTTTTTAACAGAGAAATGATTTTCAATGAATCCTCCATCTTTTGCTTAAAAGAGTTTTAATTTTTTCTTTTATCTGATTCGTTTAGAATTTTTTGTAATCCTGATGTAAATCATATAAACTAGTATAGTCATTTCTCATAACTATTTCTACTTTATCAGTCTGATTTGACCTTATTTATTTTTATAACAGAATGGTTCTTGATAATATCAGCATAGTGAAAAATGATTAGAGGATGCTATTGGAGTCCATCTCTTTTGACCGAAGAAAGTTGATCAGAGGTTTGATTTTTTCCCTGGCTATTGGACTGTTCGTATTTCTTTTGGTTTTTCTGTTTACCCTTGAGAAGGACACCCTATTGAGTTTTCGATATATGGACAGCCGATATGTGTTATTGGCTGTTGGAGCTGTTTTCCTGTCAATCGTAGTTGAAGCGCTGAGGATACAGGTGGTAACACGGGCTATTGAAGAAAAAATAGGCTTTTGGGAATCTGTTAAAATTTTTTACATCAGTGTTTTTTTAGGTGGTATAACACCCTATTTTTCAGGATCCATTCCGGGTCAGGTTTTCTTGTTTGTAAAATCGGGAATTCCTCTCGGAAAAGCGACCATGATAGCCACTATCAGGCCTATTGCAAAATCAATTATTTTCCTTATTTTAACTCCTGTTTTATTTTTCTATTTCAGGAAATCTCTGGAAGAATATGAAATTTTATCCTGGTTGTTATTAATCATGTCTATTTTTTTTTCAATATTTTTTATTTATCTATTTTTTTTGGCTGTTAGAAATCCCCGGAAATTAGAATCCTTTTTAGAATGGGCAAAGGGAATATCTATTTTGAATAAATATCTGAATAATCCAAAAGTACAAAAGAGAATACAGGAAATCATGTCTCAGACGATTCAATTTCATATGAGTTTTAATCTGCTGTGGCAGCATCCCGTAGAAATCATATTATTATTTTTTTATACTGCCGTATACTGGTTCTTGCATTTTTCTGTTGCACCCCTGCTGTTGGTGGCTATGGCAATTCATCTTGATTATGTTCTGGTAATGGTTATCCAAATCCTCATTTTTTTTATTCTGCCTTTTCTTCCAACTCCCGGCGGTAGTGGTGCAGCTGAAATTGGATTTGCCTCCCTCTTTTCTTTTTTTGTTCCTACCTACCTATTGGGAATTTATGTCGGAATATGGCGCTTACTGGCCTTCTATCTGAATGTCCTGATCGGAGCAGTGCTCAGTTTAAGCATGATGGGCAATTGGATTCTCAGGGAAAAAGATAGAAAAGTTGTATCACAAGGAAGATAATGACCGGAAATGAACCTTCCAGTCAGGACACCATTCCGGTCATTATCTTTTCAGTCAGTTTCATTCCTGAAGGATGATTTAATCTGACCATTTTTCCAGCAACTTTTTTGCTCTTTTACTGAAATAGGGATGGTCACTCTGAGCGGCTTTTGACAAAAGTTCTATTGCCATCTCATCTTTATTTCGATCTTTCAGCAATTCAGCATAATATACCAGACCCTGGGGATTTTCCGGGAAATGCTGGTAGTATTCCTCAAAATAAGATTCTGACCTCTTCTCTTTTTGATAAGGCCAGGGCAACTGATGCCACATCCTGCCCAATGCCAGTATCGGGCCGGCATCTTCATACATCTTGTCAATTTCATATGCCGTTTCAAAAGCCTTTTCCGTCTTTCCTTTTAATCCCTTTCTGATCGCTTTTAAAATACTGATACCATCCGAATAGGTACCTGCACACAGCCCATAATAATAATGGCCTTCCACCTTATCCGGTTCCATATCCTTAGCTTTATCGGCATAGTCCAATCCTTCTTTTCCATAATCCTTACAGATATCTTTCCAGTCTTCTACTTCGGCTTCCATGGAAAGATCGGCATATTCTCTTAAAGCTCTGGCCATTTTCCAGTTGGCTTCATAACTGTCAGGATTTTGCTCTACAGCTTTACGGTAAAGAGGCAATGATTCTGAAACACTTTTCAGGTTATCTTTTTCGTAAATAGCATCTGCCTGTTCAAGATATTCGGATGCCATGCTGTTTATCAAAAGACAACCTAAGATGAGTAGAACTGTTAACAGGAATATAATTTTTTTCATACAATCTCCTCCATTACTCCTTATTGATTATTAGTAGCTATTAATACTTCCTATTATATCAGTATTAATTGGACAGTCAAGATGAAATCAGTCATTTTTCTATCTGTTGGTGACCCTGTTTATTCACTTTACAAAGAAACTGAATGATATTGATTGTTTCCGGAGGGATTCACTGGTAAAATTTGTATAACCCCTGAATGGAGTGTAAAATGTAACTGGTATCATTTTCATATTTTCTGACGCTATGGAAGGAGGCAGTTATGTTCAGGACAATTTCTCTACAGACCCATGATAAAACGGAAATGCTGGATATCACTTCTGACATTGAGGCAGTCTTACGGGAAAGTCATCAACAAGAGGGTTTATGTTGCATCTATATACCTCATACCACTGCGGGGATTACCATCAATGAAAATGCTGATCCCAGTGTGAAAGAAGATATACTGATGGAACTGAATAAAACCATTCCCTTTGAAGATCATTATCATCATTTAGAAGGAAATGCAGCAGGCCATATTAAAGCGAGTCTGATGGGATCCTCGGTTACCGTTATGATTGAGAATGGCCATTTAAAATTAGGAACCTGGCAGTGTATCTATTTCTGTGAATTTGACGGACCGCGAACCCGGAAAGTCTGGGTAAAAGTAGTATCCTGAAATTCTCTCAATAGCAGAAAAGAATAAGACTGCAGGATTGAGTATCATCATCCTGTTTTGAGGTGTGAATGGAAGATATCATTACAGTAAAAGGCACAGTCAAGAAGCTGGTTTATCATAATCAGGAGAATGGATTTGTCATTGCCCGTGTTGATATGCAGGAACCGGAAAAAAAGGAGATCACCATCGTAGGCAAGATAGCATCCGTCAGCGTCGGGGAGACCTATCAGTTTAAAGGCAGATGGATAGTGGATTCCCGTTATGGCCTGCAGTTTAATTTTGATGATTACGAGATCATCTTACCGACTACCCTGGAGGGCGTAAGACGATACCTTGGTTCAGGATTAATTAAGGGTGTGGGACCTTCCACCGCAAATAGAATTGTGGATCAATTCGGCGAGAATACCCTGGAAATCATTGAGGATTCCCCGGAGAGACTTTCAGAAGTGGAAGGCATTGCTCAAAAAAGGATTGAACTTATCAGGAAATCCTGGCAGGAACAGAAAGAGATTAAAAGGGTGATGTTATTCCTGCAATCCTACAGGATTACAACCGGTTATGCAGTGAAAATATTCAAGCAGTATGGAAGAAAAGCTGTGGAAAAATTAAAAGAAAACCCTTACTGCCTGATAGATGATATCTTCGGCATTGGTTTTAAGATTGCCGATAAAATCGCTCAGAATCTGGGTATTGGCGAGGATTCTCCTTCCCGGATCAGAGCCGGAATGAAGTATTGTTTAAGTGAAAGTGCCGCGCAGGGCCACTGTTTTGTCTGCCGGGACACACTGATTCAATTAACTGCTGATTTACTGGGGGTTGCAGAAGAGCAGGTAGAAACAGAATGTCATGTGTTGGAAAACAATCAGGAAATTATCGTTCAGAATGACCAAGTCTGGTTACCCCTCTATTATGATGCCGAAAGAGAAGTAAGTCAAAAGATTGTAAGTATTATCCGTTTTCCGCAGCAGCTGACACAAATTGATATCGATATGAAAATAGAACAGCTGGAAAAAAAACACGGGATTCGTTTTGCCTATGAACAAAAACTGGCTATCAAGGAAGTTCTGCTTCATCGGGTTATGATACTGACCGGAGGTCCAGGTACCGGGAAAACGACTACCACAATCGGATTGATTGACTTATTCGAGGATTTAGGACTCAAGATTGTCCTTGCTGCACCGACCGGCAGGGCTGCCAAAAAGTTAGGTGAAGCTACCAGTCGAACTGCTAAAACCATACATCGGCTTCTGGCTTATAATCCCCGACAGAAAGGGTTCATCAAGAATGAACAGAATCCGATTAAGGCAGACGTTATCATCCTTGATGAAGTATCCATGATTGATATTTTATTAATGCACCAACTTTTAAAGGCGGTTACAGAAGATACCTTTTTAATCCTGATTGGCGATATCGATCAGTTGCCTTCGGTAGGTCCAGGCAATTTATTAAAGGATCTTATCGATTCAGAGGTTATTCCGGTGATACGGTTGACACATATTTTCAGGCAGAAGGAAGAAAGTCTGATTATCGTTAATGCTCACCGGGTGAATCAGGGTCATTATCCTATTTTGAAGGGGAAACAAGAACGGGATTTTTTCTTTCTCAAAGAAGAAAACCCTGAACAAGCTGCTGAGAAAATTATTCATTTATGTACAGATCGATTGCCTCGCAGATACCATATTGACCCGGTCCGTGATATTCAGATTCTTACCCCCATGTATAAAGGAGCTGTTGGCGCTGATCAATTGAATGACTCTTTGAGAAACGCCCTGAATCCTACCGGGAAAAGTATCAAATACGGCCATCAGCAATATAAAGTTAATGATAAGGTCATGCAGATTCGGAATAATTATGATAAAGAGATTTTTAACGGAGATATTGGAACAATCAAGGACATTGATGATGAGGAACAGATTGTCAAGGTTCTTTTTTATCATCGCATAGTGGATTATGATTTTACCGAATTAAATGAACTGGTTTTGGCTTATGCCATCACAGTGCATAAGAGCCAGGGAAGCGAATATCCGATCGTCATTGTTCCTCTTCTGACGCAACATTTCCTTTTACTGCAGCGTAATTTATTGTATACTGCAATTACCAGAGCCAGGAGGATAGTTATCATCGTGGGAACCAATAAGGCGCTGTGGATTGCCATTAAAAATAATAAGACCATTCACAGAAATACCTTTCTTAAAGAAAGGTTAAAGCAATTAATAGGTTAACAAACTCAGTATCAGAAAGGAGAGGGATATGTTGACAGAAGAGATTATTAAAGAGTTGGCAGTAGCAACAGAATCAAAAATTGTATTGCTTGTAGCAGATGGCATTGGAGATCTGCCCACGAAAGAGGGGAAAACAGTTCTGGAGTATGCTGATATACCCAATCTGGATAACCTGGCCGCCCGCTCCGTCTGCGGGTTGACAGATCCTGTCTCCCGGGGCATCACACCTGGAAGCGGTCCAGCCCACCTTTCTCTATTCGGTTATGACCCTGTCAAATATCAGATCGGTCGAGGTGTTCTGGAGGCATTGGGCATCGACATGGAATTGACTGCAGAAGACTTGGCCTGTCGCGGCAATTTTGCTACCATTAACGATCAGAAGGTGATTATTGATCGCAGGGCAGGAAGAATTACCACGGAAACAAACCGGAAGATCTGCGCCCTGATGCAGGAAAAAATTACCGAAATCGATGGGATTAAAATTATCATTAAGCCTGGCAAGGAACACCGGTTTGTTGTAGTCTTCCGCGGAAAAGGTCTGCAGGATGGGATATCAGATGCTGATCCCCAGGTAACAGGCAAGAAAGTCAAGTATGCTGAGGCTTTGCGGCCGGAAAGTAAAAAGAGCGTTCTGATTGTAAATAGATTCATCGATAAAGCACTGGAAATCCTCGAAGATCAGCATCCAGCTAATGCTGTTCTATTACGCGGCATTGCTAAACATCCGGCACTCCCCTCCATGAGTGAACGATTTAAATTGAGAGCAGCTGCCATCGCCACCTATCCCATGTATCGCGGCCTGGCAAAATTAGTTGGGATGGAAGTTTTGAATACCGGAGAATCCATAACCGATGAATTTTTGACCTTGAAAGAAAAATATGAACAATATCATTTTTTTTATATTCATATCAAGAAGACAGACAGTTATGGAGAAGACGGAAATTATGATGCCAAGGTGAAAGTGATTGAAGAGTTAGACCGTCATATTCCAAAGTTACTTGAGCTGAACCCGGATGTCATTGTGGTAACCGGAGATCATTCTACACCGGCAGCCTTAGCCGGACATAGCTGGCATCCCAATCCTTTCCTTCTTTTCGCCCGTTTTATACGGGTGGATGAGGTCAAGCATTTCAGTGAAAATGAATTTGTCAGAGGGGGTTTGGGGAGATTTCCGGCAGTGGAAGCCATGCAGTTAATGCTGGCTAATGCACTGAAATTAAATAAATACGGTGCATAAGAGAAGAATTGAGAATCAAGGGTATTCTTATGACAGCACCCGATATCGTTTTATTACCGAAAGAAATAAGGAAGAAAGATCTGACAGATTATCTGGTCGTGATGATTGATATTTTACGTGCCAGCAGCACCATAACAACTGCACTGGCTTCCGGTGCGAGCAGAATCATCCCTGTTTATCTTCCTGAAGAAGCGAAAAAGAGAGCAAAAGATTTTCCTTCGGGTGAGATTCTTTTATGCGGGGAAAGGAACGGAGTAAAACTTTCCGGTTTTGACCTGGGAAACTCACCGCTGGAGTACGAAAGCCAGAGAGTAAAGAATAAGACGGTCTTATTAACGACAACAAATGGCATTAAGACAATCGAGTCCGTGCGAGGGGCAGCCAAAGTGATCATCGGATGTTTTCTTAATATGAAGTCTGTCATTCAATATTGTCGTTCCTATTCCGGAAAGATATTATTGGTTTGTGCCGGTGATCGGGGTGCAGTTTCGCTGGAAGATACGGTCTGTGCCGGAATGATAAGGTGCATATATCAAGAATGCCAGGAAGATTGTCAAAAAAATAGCACTGAATATGATGATTCCCTGATTGCCTGCAGAATGTACCGGGAATTTGGTGGCGATTTACAGAATATGATGAAAGTCAGCATCTGGGGTCAACATCTCAGGGCCTTGGGACTGGAGCAGGACCTGGTGTATTGTGCCCGGCTAAATATTTATAACCTTATCCCTGTGCTGACAGGGGGGTCTATCGTTCGAATTGATTGTTAATACGATCGTGTTCTGCCAACTAACTGATGGAATGAGGAATAATTGATGAAGAGGCATCTGTTTATACCTTCCAAGATAGGTTATGTAAGAGGAGATCGTCCATCAGTGGATTGCATTTTATGTGCCATCGTTGCTCATGATAAAAAGGTAGTTGATTCAGAGATTATCAGTACAAAACTGATGACGGTTGCTCTAAATCTGTATCCTTATAATCCCGGTCATTTGATGATTTTTCCCAAACGGCATGTCGAAGATATTGAAGAATTATCCCCTGATGAAATCATGGAAACTCAAAGTCTAACGGTCTTATCCATGAAGGTTTTACGAAAATATTACCATCCCCGGGGATTTAATATTGGTTATAACATAGGAGATTGTAGCGGGGCAAGTATTAAGCATTTACATTGTCATATTGTTCCCCGTTATCAGAACGAGTTGGGTTTTGTAGACATCCTTGGTGGTTCCAAGATCTATGTAGAAGACCCCAGACGGGTTCTGGAAAAACTGAGGCAGGCATTTGTTCTGGAAGCAGAAACAGATAAGAACAAATAAGCACAAAATGACTAAATTGAGAAACAGGAATTAAAGGTGTATTAAATGATAAAATTGTTTTAATCACTAACTTAGTGATGTTAAAAGGAGAAGAAGAGAATGAAATTGTTGAAGAAACTTTGTGAAACCCCGGGGGTATCGGGTTACGAATCCAGGATTACAGCTGTTATCAAGGATGCTTTACAGGATTCATGTGATCAGGTTGATGTTGACTGTCTGGGAAATGTAGTTGCCCTGAAAAAAGCAGCCGTAAGAGAAAAGAATTCCAGAACAAGAAAGGTGATGCTGGCAGCTCATATGGATCAAATCGGTTTTCTGGTCAAATCGATCGACCGGAAAGGATTTATCAGATTTGCAAAAATCGGTGGATTTGATCCCAAGACCCTGGTCGCACAGCGGGTCATTATACACGGAAAAAAAGATCTGACAGGCGTTATCGGTTCTAAGCCTATTCATGTACTGGAAGAGTCAGAAAAGAAAAAAGCTCCCGATTTCAAAGACTTTTATATTGATATCGGTCTGGATAAACAAGAGGTGGAGGAATTAATTCAACCAGGAGATTTTATTACCTTTGACCGGGATTTTGTCCAGATGAATGACAAGATGGTCACCTCTTTGGCATTGGATAATCGGGTGGGAGTGTATGTTATCATTGAGGCATTAAGAAGAGTTAAAAATCATCAGGTTGATATCTATGCCGTTGCCACTTCACAGGAAGAGGTTGGCTTGAGAGGTGCGATGACTTCCTCTTATGCAATCGAACCTGATATCGGTATTGCTTTGGATGTTACGGTAGCAATGGATACGCCTGGCATTAAGGAGGAGGAAAAAGGTTGCGCTCTCGGGAAAGGAACAGCTATTACGGTAATGAATTCCTCCATGATTGCTCATCGCGGATTGTATCAGTTTTTGAAGGATCTGGCTGAAAAAAATAAGATTAAATATCAGGTAGATGTGATGGAGAGGGGTGGGACAGATGCCGGTGCCATACAAAAAACCCGTTGTGGAGTGATTGCCGGAGGTATTTCTGTGCCTTCCCGTTATATTCATTCTGTAGTAGAAATGTGCCATAGGGATGATATTGAAGCGAGCATCCAGCTGTTGGTATACTTTCTGGAAAATATTCATCATGCTGATTTTATGAAATGATTCATCATTTTTTTTGCGGATAAAATGTCAGACAAGGATATTAAAAAAGAATTGATCACAATCCACCAATGTCTCTCCAATTATTTTGGACCCTTACATTGGTGGCCTGGGGATTCAGCCCTGGAAATCATGGTAGGAGCGATACTGACTCAGAATACCAACTGGCAGAATGTGAGCAAAGCGATAGAACGGTTAAAGGAAGCAAAGCTGCTGGAAGTAAAGTCCCTTTTTGATGTTGATGAGCATGAGTTAAGTCAGCTGATTCAATCCTGCGGCTATTTTAACCTGAAAACAAAACGACTTAAAAATTTCATCCATTTCTTTTATCTGAAATATGGGGGTTCAACAGAAAGGATGTTTCACCAGGACTGGTTTTCTTTGAGAAACGAATTATTACATATTAATGGAATTGGTCCGGAAACAGCGGACAGTATTCTGTTATATGCCGGGGAACAGCCGGTCTTTGTAGTCGATGCCTACACAAGAAGAATATTTCTGAGACATCAATATATTTTACCTCAAGATAATTATGAAGATATCCAGCAGTTTTTCATGGAAAATTTATCAGAAGATTATCAATTATATAATGAGTTACATGCACAGATTGTAATGGTGGGAAAAAATTTCTGTAAACGTAATAATCCTGCATGTAGAACTTGCCCATTATTGAAATTCATAAACTTACCGTTCAAGTTGCCGTTTGATTAGAAATCAAATAAAATTAGAATAAAATGAAGCCATCGTTCAGCTATCCTATTGACATCAAGTGAAGAATTTTAAATACAGGGAAGACTTTCTCTCTGCCAATGAATGAGGAACAGTTCAAAAAGGAAATACTTGACATAGAGGACCAGGGTCTTTCTCCTTATGCTGCCAGGAATGCCGATGCCTGGAGGAAGGTACCCGTTTTTCATCCCTTAAGGGGACCTTTTGCCAGGGATAGGGATCACATTCTCTATTCCGGTTCTTTTCGGCGGTATATCGGGAAGACGCAGGTGATTTATAATGCTGCCAGTTTTGATGAACAGCTGGCGAATCGCAGCATTCATACCCTGCAGGTTTCACAGATTGCCCGTTCTATCGGAAAAGTATTAAGACTTAACCTGGATTTAATTGAAGCGATTGCCCTGGGACACGATTTGGGACATGCTCCCTTTGGACATGACGGAGAAAGATTTCTGCAGGAGATATGTGAACATTACCGGCTGAATCTTTTTTTTCATAATGTGCATAGTTTGAGAGTGGTTGATCAGCTTGCCGATGCCAATAGGGGGATGGATTTAACCTTCCAGGTAAGGGACGGAATTATATCCCATGACGGTGAGATTAATGAGATTTCCATTCGACCGGATCCGGACAAAAACGAAGAAGATATTCAGGAGTATGTAAAACAGAAACAGCAAGGCAGGCATGTGACAATTCTTCCTGCCACATTGGAAGGTTGCCTGGTTCGTATCACCGATTCCATATCCTATATCGGGCAGGATTTTGAGGATGCGGTACGTATCGGCTTGATTCAAAAAGATGATTTGCCGGTAGGGGTAAGGAAAATCCTGGGAGAAAATAACAGCGAGATCATTAATTCCCTGGTTCATGATGTCATCAGGCAATCCTATGGAAGAAATGAAATCAGGTATTCAAAAAATATTGCTGATTGTATCTTTCAGCTGAAAAAGTTTAATCTGCAGCATATTTACGAAAACCAGGTACTGAAAAGGGAAAGAGAAATTATCAGAAAGGCATTTTTTTACCTATTCAGACATTTTACTAAAAATATTCAAGAAGAAAAAATGGAATCAATTGTCTTTCAGGAATGGATATTAAATCGCGGAGAGGACCTGGGAAGAGCATACTTGAATGATTATTCTCCTGAGGAAGTGGTCATCGATTATCTGGCTTCTATGACTGACCGGTATTTTCTCAATGCATATCAGGATAGGGTCAGGATGTAATATTTTCTTAGGATACTTCCTTTCACTTTATGATGAAATGATTTTTCTATAACATTACATAATGAAGTTTTAATAAAAATTGATGGCAGTTGTAGTCATTTTCAGATGAATAGTATATAATAAACTGTATCTATTCATCTCATCAGGGAAAAAGGAGCAGGTTATTTGACTATTAAAAAGTATAATGTTTCCTTTTACGGTCATTCCTGCAGTCATAATAACTCTAAAAAAAAGACTGATTTCAAAAAAAGAAAAAAATACCCTTATAGAAAATATTTACCCGGAGCAATATTGGCAGCGCTGATACTGGCAGGAGGCATTCTGTTTATTGGCTTGCCCTTCAAATCTATCGATCATGAAGGACAAGGGCAGGAAGTTCAGAGTCCAAGTCCCGGAGTAACGCCAGCCTCTGTATTTCCTCCAACTATTGTAAGTCGTGCAGTCAAATCGACTGAAGGTCAGCAGGAAAGGAAAAATGAGCTGGATCAGTATACTCTGCGGCATGAACAGCTTGTGGAAACAGAGCTGTATCTGAAATATCAGCGCGAGCAGACAGAAAATATTAGAACCGTTTCCGGCACTTTAGGTTCAGGAGAAACAATCTACCAGTATCTGGTGAAGAATGATATTTCCCCTACTGAAATTTTAGGACTTCAGGAAAAGTTACAGTCCATAATTGATATAAGTTATCTGAATGTGGGTACCAAGTTTTCTGTTCATTATACTGCCAAAGGTAACATTGTTCAGTTTGATTATCAGCCTAATCAGCTTGATGTCTATCATATCAGGATTCCCGATAATGAAATGGAGAGTATTGAAGTTACCAAGGATGATATTTTCCGGGAAATTGTCTGTTTTGAAGGAGAGATTAAAAGCTCATTGTATGAAGCAATGATTGATTACTGCAATTCGGGACAATTAGCAGTGCAACTGGCAGAGATATTCGCCTGGGATATTGATTTTCTGACCGAGTGCCAATCCGGCGATACTTTCAAGATATTGGTAGAAAAATTATACCGGGGGGATTTCTACCGCTGGGGAGATATCCTAGCTGCTGTATACGAAGGAGATATGCTCAGTGTTCACACTGCGGTGCTCTTTGAAGATTCTTCAGGGCATAGCGATTATTATGATGAAGAGGGGCGATGTCTTAGAAAAGCTTTCTTAAGAGCACCCCTTAATTATAAATACATAAGCTCTGGATATACTCCAAGCAGGTATCACCCGATTTTAAGGATATGGCGACCCCATCTGGCAATTGATTATGCTGCACCTTCAGGGACTCCGGTCGTTTCTATCGGGTCCGGTACAGTTATTTCCAGATATTATGATCAGGGCGGTTACGGAAATTATATCCAGATCAGACATCCTAACGGTTATGTTACCAGTTACGGGCACCTGTCAAAATTTGCCCAGGGATTACAGAGCGGTCAGCGAGTAGAACAGGGAGAAGTTATCGGATATGTAGGAGCAACAGGACTGGCTACCGGTCCTCACCTGGATTTTTCCATCAGCAAGGATGGGAGTAGAATTAATTTCCTTAACTTGGAATTACCACCGGCTACTTCTGTAGGTGCGGAGTACCTTGAAGATTTTGAAACCGCAAAGCAAAATTATCTTGCTATTTTAAAATAAACATTTTCACTGAAGGAGGAAATGAAATATGAAATTAAAGAGAATACTATTCTATTCAATCATAATCATATTATTATTTATTGCTTCTAACATGTGTATCCTTTCCGGGGCTCCCCAACAAGTGGAGATTTTCAGCGATGCAGATCCGGTAGCAATAGAGTACCTGCAGAAAGCAGTAGACAAGATGGAAGAAGCATTGGACACCTATCAGGGAGCCAATTACCCCGGCAGACAATTGTGGACTGAGGCCATCGATTATGCCCAGCAAGCGCTGGATATTGATCCGGGCTTTGTGGAGGCACACTATTACCTGGGTTTGTTGTATCAGTATACCAACTGGTATTATCGGGAGGCAGAACAATGGGGTAAATATCTGAGCATGATTGAGAGGACGGATCTGACTTCACCTCAGGTAAAACAGAATTTAGCACATGCCTATTATCGGCTGGGCTATAATTCCTACGAGAAAGGTAACTATGAAGAGAGTCTGATTTATTTTTTAAACTCGATTAAAGAATATCCTGACTTGATTGATTCCAATTACTGGGCTGCCCGGGTATTTTATGAAACAGATGATTTGGAAAATTCCCTGTTCTATTGGAAGAGGGTTCTGGAGTTGGATCCCAATTATCCCAGGGCGCAATATTTTCATGACAAAGTCCAGGCATCTGTTAATTTCGGTAAGGAAGCATACAACCTTTATGAACAGGGTTATAATGAATATGAACGAAAGAATTATGGCCGGGCGATTGACTTATACCGGGAAGCAATCCGATTAAATCCGAGGTTTACCGATGCCTATTACTGGATGGCTAGAGTTTATTTTGAAACCGGTGATTATAATCAGGCCATTCGTTATTATCGCCAGGTGCTGAACCTACAGCCGGATAACACCAGAGCCGATTACTGGCTGAAGGAATCTCAGCGCCGTCTTGATGCAAAACAGTAATATTTCCTTGTATTTTCTACTATAATGTGCTATAAATGGGTCAAAAAATAATTCATTCTATATTACATACTGATGAAAATAAATAATATAAAATTGAGTACTTACTTGTCTAAAGTATTCTATATTAGGGAATAATGTTGATAGAAATAGAAAAAAATGATATTGACAGATAACAGTTTTCAAAAAATAATTGTAGGTTCATAGAAAGGTGATGCCTATTGCAAAAGAATGAAAAGTTGAAAAAGGTAAACTGTCCGAAAGGGCAGGACGCAAAGTTATGGATCTAAGGTCTGCTTCAGCAGACTATGATCGCCAGACTACCGACTTTTTGTTATTTATATTTACCCCGCAGGTTTACCTGAGGGGTTTTTGCTTTCCAAGTTTCATAAATTTGAATATCTGAATAAGAAAAAATATAAATAATGAAAAGGAGTTTAAGTTTAATGAAAGATTTACGTTTTTTCCTACCCTTATTCATCGTGTTTGTAGTTCTTCTATTTTTATTTTCCGGCTGTAATGGAATTGTTCCCTCTCCCGGTGCTACTGACGATCCTACTATCAGAGGCCAGATCAAGATGCCTGTGGCTTGCTGTGTTCCTTTAGAGGAAGAAGAACAGGATAAGTCTAAATCAAGCTATGATGAGACTGAATTCTGGGGAGTTGTTCCTGGTGCGATAGTTGAATTGAAGAATGCAGGGAATTGTAAGATCATTGATACAACCGAGAGTGATGAAACCGGTCACTATGTATTTGATAATATTAAACCGGGACTTTATATTATCACTGCTTATTGTCCTTCAAATGAAGAGTATTTCCTGAAAGATGTTGCTGAAAAGAAAGCGGGAGAGGGTCTGGATGCCGGCATTCCGGATTGTGATTCCACCGCCTTATCCCTGGTCATTGAATACCTGGAAGATTGCTATGATGAACTGAGTCTTTGCTTTAATGAATATACCTTAGTCTACCATCTGGTAAAGACGATTGCTGAAGATGTGGGGGAAGTGGATATTCCGGCAATCCTGGCTCACGAAGACTTTGGTGAGCTGGATGATTTTGATTATGATGATCTTGTAGACATGGTATGTGACAAGCTGGAAGGATGCTGTGTATCCCCTGGAAGTACATGCACTGGTGGCAGTTGCAATGATGGTGGCGGTAGTGGTGGTAGTGCTTGTATTCCTGAGATTGACCTTGAAAAAGAAGTGAATGCCGATTGTTATACGCCCGGAGGAACCCTTACTTATTCTTTCACGATTACCAATAACGGTGATTATTTTTTAGATGTTACATTGACCGATAGCTTACTTGGCCTGGATGAAGTTATTGGTACACTTGAACCCGGAGATTCCTGGAGTAGTGATGGTACTGCCAAATATCAATATCTAGTTCCTGAAGATTATAAAGGCACCTTAACCAATGAAGCCGAAGCAGTTGGTACTTATGGGGGTGGCGCGTGTGCTGTGTGGGATGAAGATTCAATAAGCCTGGAAATATGTGAAGACAGCTGCCCGCCGCTGGATGACCTGAGCATCGGCATTGATCCTGCTGACGGTACAGT
>CAYSSG010000002.1:33007-34579 GCA_964433635.1 uncultured Atribacterota bacterium
CGACGGCTGTGAAGCGACGGTCCATGGAGAAGTGGCTGTCACCTTTGAGCTGTGCTGCCCGCCGCTGGATGACCTGAGCATCGGCATTGATCCTGCTGACGGTACAGTCTGTGATGACGTATGTGCCATTATCGGCCCGGTTACCATTACCTTTACTGACCAAACAGATCCCCTGGTCATTACCGACCTGGAAGATACCCGCCTGACATGGGATGATGTCCCTGACGGCATCAGCTTTGATCCTGAAACCGGCGAGGTCTGCCTTGACGGTGGTGAGCTGGGTACCTATACCCTGGGTGTCACCTATACCGACGGCTGTGAAGCGACGGTCCATGGAGAAGTGGCTGTCACCTTTGAGCTGTGCATTGATAATTCCCTGACCATTACAAAATGCGCACATGATGACACCACGACGGTATTCGACTTTAACATCAAAGGTCCGGATTTCCCTGCAAATGGAGAGGACTTTACCTTAAAGGGAAAAACCAAAAAAGTATACGAAGACCTGACTCCTGGCACTTATATCATTGAAGAGACAAGCGAGCCCGACTGGGACATCTCGGTCAGTGGCGGTAATAATCAGAATCCCTGTACGGTGGTCCTGGCTGACGACGATTCTATCACCATCGACTTTACCAATACCTATACACCACCTTCTGCTTCTCTGACCATTACCAAATGTGCACATGAGGACACTACGACGATATTTAACTTTAACATCAAGGGTCAGGATTTTGGTTCAATTGGAGAAAACTTCACCTTGAAGGGCGGTCAAACCAAAGTGTATTCCAACCTGACTCCTGGCACCTACATCATTGAAGAGACAAGCGAGCCCGACTGGGACATCTCGGTCAGTGGCGGAAATAATCAGAATCCCTGTACTGTGGTCCTGGCTGACGAGGATGATATCACCATCGATTTTCTGAATACCTATACACCACCCGTAGTATGTAAGACAGAGACCGCCTGGGGTGGAAATACCGCAGGTGGTGGATCTGCATGGTGGTTCTACTACGATGCTTCTGGTGATGCCGTGCAGACCCTTTGGGCTGGCCAGACTAAAGAAGCTGGTACAGTTGAAGTCATAGACGGTATGGTCTATATTACACTGACTGGCGGATGGGAACTGCAGGATGTAGATGAACCTGTAAAAATTAAGGGATATGATAACATTCCTATTGAGAGACCTGAAGCTGGACTATTTACTGGCGAAGGTACCTACAAAGGTGAAGCACTAACAGTTGATATCGGCGAGTATGCATTCTATGCCATTCACCTTGATGTTAAGAACTGCCAGTACCAGTAAAAGAATCATTTTGCTAAGAATTAAAGAAGGATAGAGTATACTGTTCTCTGTCTGGATTGAAAATAATTATACATCCAGACAGAGAACAGTTGCTGGTAAAGAATGATTCTTGCGTTAAGGATATTATCACATTTTTATATTAATTAAATCATTTCTATACTGAATTTTATTACTATGGTCGTTTCTTGTTTTTTAATCTATTGATTTTCACTACTATGATCTCTTTTATCTTTTGTCTTAAAACTAAAAACCAAAAACAATAAACC
>CAYSSG010000002.1:34679-110854 GCA_964433635.1 uncultured Atribacterota bacterium
TACTATGATCTCTTTTATCTTTTGTCTTAAAACTAAAAACCAAAAACAATAAACCTTCTGCTTTCATATATCCCCGCAGACTTTTTCCATTGAAATCTCTCCCCCGTTTTGCTATATTAAAATGGTGAGCAAAGAAGAAAGTTTGGAGGAAACAGAAGATGAGTGACAAAACAGTATGGGTCAAATTTGATACCCTGGAAAATTTTATGGTTGATGGCTTTAAAGAGGTCGGCGTCCCGGAAGAAGATGCCAGAATTTGTGCCGGTGTTTTAATTGCTGCAGATAAAAGAGGGATTGATTCCCACGGAGTCGGCCGTTTCAAAACCATCTATTATGACCGGTTAAAAATCGGGATTCAATCACCAACCACCCAGTTTGAGGTCGTTAAGGAAGGACCTACGACTGCAGTGGTAGACGGCCATAACGGCATGGGACAGGTGATTGCCAAAAAATCCATGCAGTTAGCTATTCAGAAAGCCCGGGAATACGGTATGGGGATGGTTGTAGCTAAAAATTCCACCCATTACGGAATTGCCGGGTATTATACCTTGATGGCAGCAGAGGCGGGAATGATTGGAATGACCGGTACGAATGCCCGTCCTTCTGTAGCACCCACCTTTGGAATAGAAAATATGCTGGGAACCAATCCTATTACCTTCAGTATGCCTTCAGACGAGGAATTTCCCTTCTTTCTGGATTGTGCGACATCCATGGTCCAGAGGGGGAAGATTGAATTTTATGAACGGGCGGAAAAAGAGGTGCCTGCAGGTTGGGTTATCGGTGCTGACGGAAAGGCAATGACTGATCCCCACCAAATCTTAGAAGCCTTTAAGACGGGTAAAGCGGCCCTGGTTCCTCTTGGGGGGATCGGAGAGGAGACTGCCGGTTATAAAGGCTACGGATACGCAACCGTGGTGGAAATCCTGTCCGCAGCCCTGCAGGGAGGCAAGTTTTTAAAGATGCTTTCCGGTATAGAAAACGGCAAGGCAGTCCCAATCAATTTAGGCCATTTCTTTATTGCTATTAATATTTCCTCCTTTATCGAACTGGAATCATTCAAAAAGACGACCGGTGATATTCTCAGGTCACTCCGAGCCTCTAAAAAAGCACCGGGAGCAGAAAGGATTTTTACTGCCGGGGAAAAGGAATACCTGACCTGGCTGGAGAGAAAAGACAAAGGGGCTCCAATCAATGAAAACCTGCAGAAACAGCTGTTAGATGTCCAGAAAGAACTAGGTCTGCATCAATATCATTTTCCGTTTTAGTAGATGTTGATCTATCTGTAGGATCATGGATAACTGCCATGAACGGTGCAGATTGACAGTTCTCTTTATTGTGGTTATGATGATGGGATAGTTTTGCTCTAAAAATTATCAGAAAGTGGGTTAGTGGATTGATCTTTCTTATACTGCTGTACCTTATATTGATGCCCCTGTTTTTCTTTTTTATGATTGCCCTGATATTCCTGCCTTATGGTTTTACGGTTTATTCTTTTATCACACTTATCAATGTACCAAAGCAGATCTGGAAGATAGCTAAAAGTCATGATTTAAGAAGAAATCATGCTATTGAACATGCGACTATCAATGTTTTAGAACAACTGGCAGCGCATCGCCTGAATGTTTCCGGACTATCGCGGGAAGACGGTTTTTATATCTCCGGGATTCAAAATCCGGAAATGGTTGAACAGGCAGCAGTGAAAGGTTTATCCCTACTGAAACAGGGACAATGTGATCTGGCGATTCATCGTCGCTGTGGAACGGATGTAGCTATTGCTAATTTTATCAGTGCATTGGTATTTTTAGTCCTTCTTTTTACGACGGGAATGTTCAGCCTCTGGACCATTGTGATTGCCCTGTTACTCGCTAACCTGATGAGTCCTTACCTGGGTGAGCTGGTACAGAAATATTTTACAACTTCCTGCGATGTCCAAAGGATGGAGATTAAGGGTCTGGAGTTCGAGATAGGAAGACAGGAATCTGATAATATCCTTTTAAAACATTTCCCCGGAGGTTATTTTATCAAGACGGCGAGCTATTCTTGATTTTGATAATCTATTTACTATTGAATGATGATGCTTATTGATTCTTCTGCCAGGATGATGAGATCAAAATATTTTCATTGTTCAAACATAAAAACAGGATTCCTGAGCAGGCATGAAGATATCATTTTCAGGGGAAGACAAACTCCCTAGCGAATTAAAATGTGTTTAGAAAGGAAGTGATTGTAAATGGCAGATACGGTAAATTCTGAGAAAAATATCCTGATTGCTGATATGAGAAGAATTGGATTTGTTCATCTGGAGGGTGTTGAGAAATATATTGCCAAACATGCCCCAAAGGCTTGTTTTTTAGTTACTCCTTCCAAACCGCATGAAAATGTATTAAAATATGCTGAGAAAATTCCATCATTAAAGATTATTGTTTCATCCAATTTCCAGCGGGAGAAGGAAAAAATTGTCCAGGAATATCCCGGTATTACGATAGACATCATTGATTCCTATCATTTAGCCGGAAGAGACGGGATGCTGGATGGAGCTTAAGGAATCCAAGAAAGGGAAGGAAAGATTCATGAGACAGATAGAAAA
The DNA here is from genome assembly GCA_964433635.1 of uncultured Atribacterota bacterium. Lineage (GTDB taxonomy): Bacteria > Atribacterota > Phoenicimicrobiia > Phoenicimicrobiales > Stramentimicrobiaceae > CAYSSG01. The sequence goes on from CAYSSG010000002.1 coordinate 37,267, forward strand.
ACTGGATATAACGGATAATAAGAGACTTGTTTTATCAGTGGGAGAATTCAGAGGCGCACAGAGAGTAGACCTCAGAACTTATATCAAGCTTAAAGATAAGGATGAATACATTCAGACTAAAAAAGGGATTAATTTTAATGCCGAGTGGGTGGATGATTTTGTCAAAATGGTGGAGAAATTAAAAGAAATAAAGTTCGAATAATGATTATTGAACAGTAAAAAGCCAGGATACTTTCCGTTTTTCTCCAGTTTCTCTATCAAGAGCGGAGATCTGGGCAATCCAGGTGCGCTTTTGTAACAGCTTGGGAGTAACCGGAGTAAATGAGATCTCCTGCATTTCAGGGCAATAATGATAATCCAGTAAACCGGAACCGCTTAATCTGAAATTTAATGCACTCGGCTCGATATTCAGGTTCTGTAATACTGCTCCTATTGTGATTCCCTGATTATCCGTAACGGTACCGTCAGCGGGGAAAACATCATTTACCCTGAGCGTCTTTTCCTGGAGGATATTCTGTAATTGCCTTATTGAACAACCGGCCGGGATAATCTGACGGTTAAGGGAAAATGCATCGACAGGAATGGAATTGTTCATACTGTTCACATTAAGAAGAGCCTGGTAACCGGCCTGCTTGGCGAGCATTTTAATTTCCTGGCTGTAGACACCATAGGGGTACGCAAAAGACTGCACTGAGCTGCGGGCGTTTCTTTCTAAAATTTCTTTAGATAATGCTATTTCCTGGTTTATTCTTTTCAGATAATCTATTTGGGACTCATTCTTTCTCATCGTAAGCAGATTACAGTGACTGATGCTATGAGATCCTATCTCAATTCCCTGGTCGATCATTTCCCTGATTTCCTGCCAGGATAACTGGTTGGAACCGTTGGCGATGAAATCAGTATATAAAAAGAGAGTAGCCGGGAAGCCGCATTCTCTTAATACCGGAAATGCGTGGGTATAAACGGATCGATACCCGTCATCAATGGTAATCAAAACCGGTTTTTCCGGGAAGACATTATCTTCAATACAGCGTAAAAGCTGTGAAACGGAAAGCCCCTGATAACCATTTTCTTTCAGGTAAGCCATATGCTGTTTAAAGTCTGAGAGGGTAATGGTATAGACATCCTGACTCTCCCCTGTGCAGAATTTATGATAGGTCAGAATAGGGATGACAAACTCATCCACAATTTTAATGGCGTCGGCATCAACTTCTGATGGAAACGAGAAGAAAACCACATTTGATGCGAACAATAAAATCAATATAAAGGTAAATTTTCTTTTCTTTTTCCGGTAATCAATAAACATAAATATCCTTTTTATAGTTTGATTCAATAAAGAAGTCAAAGAAGCTGGTCTAATATCGGAATAATATCCAGAAGCTGTGTAACAATATAATCTGCCAGATCTTTTTTTTCAGCCAGATTCTGGTAACGGTTGATCCAGATGGTAGTCATCCCCATATTCTTTCCGCCGACAATATCTTTGTTGTAGGAATCTCCAATCATCATTGCTTCTTTACCCTGACAATGGGCTCTGCCCAAGGCAACATTAAAAATGTCAGGTTTTGGCTTGTAATTTTTTACTTCTTCTGATGTGGTAATAGAATCAAAGACATCGTTCAGTCTCAATTCCTCGAATTGCCTGACTTGATAATCATGATCAATATCACTGATCATTCCACAATGACACTTTTTTTCTTTTACCAGCTGAATAGCTTCCCATGAGCCTTCGGATAACTGTATATACTTCAGATGATGGTCCAGATACATTTGCGCAAACAGTCCCATATCTGATGAAGCTGCTTTGATATCATATTTACGTAATAAAAATCTAAACGCATTTTCAGAATAAAAATGAAGTTTTTGAAATGGAATATCATCATTCTGAGGATTGCCTATTAGAGTCATATCCTGATTAAATAACCGGGTATGATACAGGCTTAACAGTTCTTCTTCGGATGCAGGAAGTTGATAATGCCTTTTGATTTCCTTCATCATGTAAAGGTGAGCCGTCTTGTCACTTTCAGCATCCATCAGGGTGCCGCCAAAATCGAAAAAAACAGCTTTAAATATTGGATTTCTATTCATCTGTATATATTGTTTCACCTTGCTCCATATTTTTTGTTCGTTTAAAATGAACGGATATTTTTTCTGAAAAACCAGCTTTTTGATTGTCTATCTAAAATTATAACAGATATTGATCCTATTTTAACACCCTTGATGTCCAAAAATTTCTAATTTTTTTCTTTTTCCCGTCAATGTCTCATTTCATCAAAATGTAAAGGATATTTTCCACAAATGGGGTAGAACTTGTTTTTATTTATGTGTAAAATAGAAATCATAAAAGCTCATTAGAAAGGGGATAAGGTGAATACATATGGAAATCAAGACAGTAAAACTGGACTTTCCTGAGGAGACTAATATTATTTTAGGACAGACTCATTTTATCAAGTCTGCTGAAGATCTCTACGAGATTCTGGTTTCATCCGTGCCCGGCATGAAATTCGGTCTGGCATTTAACGAGGCATCGGGTCCCTGCCTGGTAAGGGCAGAGGGGAATGATGTAAAGTTAAAATCAATGGCTATCTCCAACATCAAGGAGATAGGAGCCGGCCATGCTTTTATCGTGATTTTAGAAAAAGCTTTTCCCATTAATGTGTTAAATGCAATCAAACAGTGTCCCGAGGTATGCTCAATATTTTGTGCTACCGCAAATCCCGTTGAAGTGATTGTAGCGGAAACAGAACAGGGACGAGGAATCATGGGAGTGATTGACGGAAATTCACCCAGGGGAATTGAAAAGGATGAGGATGTGGAGAATCGGAGAAAGTTTTTAAGAACCATTGATTACAAGCTGTAAGATGATACCAGTGGAAAGTATCCGGCTTCTTATGATTTGAAATGTTTTTCCCTGAGCATATTCTCAGTAAAGGATTCATTGATGATGATACGGGTAAAAAATCTGACCAAAGTGTTTCATGATAAGAAAAGGGGTAAGATAATGGCAGTGGATGATATCAGCTTTCATTGTCAAAAAGGACAGATATTCGGCCTTTTGGGTCCTAATGGAGCCGGTAAGACGACTACACTGCGGATCCTGGCTACGATGATGATTCCAACAGCGGGGGAAGTCATGGTCAATGGCTACCATATCCTAAGGGAGGCAAATAAAGTAAGACAGAGTATCGGTTTTCTTTCCGGAGAAACCGGATTATATGATCGTTTTACATCCCGGGAAACGATCCGGTTTTTTGGAAAAATTAATGGTTTTACTGAACAGGAAATCAACAGGAGAATGACCGAGATTTTTCAGGTATTGGAGATGAATGATTTTCAAGATGTGAGGGTTAACAAACTTTCTACCGGTATGAAGCAAAAATTATCAATTGCCAGGGCGATTATTCATGATCCGCCAATCCTCATCCTTGATGAGCCAACATTAGGCCTGGATGTGATTACAGCAAGAGTTGTTATGGACTATATTCGTGAATTTAAAAGCCAGGGAAAGTGCATAATTTTTTCCACACACCAGATGTACGAGGCAGAGAAGTTATGTGATGAAATTGCTGTTATTCATCTCGGTAAACTTCTTTCTGCAGGCACATTAGGCGATTTAAAAAAGCATTTCCCGGCAGAAGATCTGGAAGAAATATTTTTTAAATTGATTAAGACTGAGAGTCAACCATGAATTGGAAGAATATCCGTTTCATTTTTGGTAAGGAACTATTGGGTGCAGTCCGTGATCGAAGAACACTGATCAGTATGATCATCATACCCCTGGTTTTTTATCCGCTGCTTTTTTTCGGTATCGGTTATTTTTCCCTCCTGGGACAGGAAAAGTCTGAATCTTTGCCTTCTGAAGTGATCGTAACCGGGAGAGAGATTACGCCTCAATTAGTGGAAATGTTAAGCCAGGACGAGACCATTAATCTGTTTTCTGTACAGGAGGAGGATCAGGAAGAAGTCATACGAAGAGGCGGCATTCATTTACAGATTGAAAAAAAAGAAAGTACAGAAGATGAAAAATGGTTAGAAAATAATTATATCATCATTCAGTATGACTCAACAGTACCGCGATCACAGGTTGCCAGAAAAAGATTATTGACCATCATTGAGAATTATCGAAAACAAGTGGTCCGGGATAGATTAGAGCAGTTGGGCTTAAACCCCGACATGATTCAGCCGATTCAGGAAAACTGGCTGGATGTTGCCCCGGAAGAAAGAAAAGTCGGGTCCATGCTGGGTATGATTCTTCCTTATATTATTATTATACTTATCTTTATCGGTGCCATGAATTCTGCCATCGATATTACCGCAGGAGAAAAAGAAAGAGGGACCCTGGCTACTTTACTGGTCAGCCAGCTCAGTCGTCTGGAGATTGTCATGGGAAAATATCTGACCGTCATGACCGTCTCTGCGACCAGTATGCTCCTGGGATTGACAGGACTCAGTATTACCTTTCTTACGCCGGCTTATTCCCGGGGTGAATTTTCATTCATAGAGGCAAATTTTTCTTTTTCCTTGTTTTTTTTATTTTTTCTGGTTTTAGCGCCATTGGTGGGATTAGCCAGCGCTATACTTCTGTTAATCGGTATTTTTGCCAGAAATAACAGGGAAGCATCTACTTATGTTACACCAATTTATATGGCAGCTATCTTTTTGGGCATGATTTCTTTAAGCCAGGGGATAGAATTAACCGAGCCAATGTTTTTTATTCCCATCCTGAATAATAGTTTTACATTGAAGGAGTTATTAACGGGAACTGTACATTGGGGACACATCTTAAGCACGATTGCCAGTAATGCGGTTATTGCGATTCTTGCTTTACTGGTCGCAGCCAGATTATTTACCAAAGAAAGTGTTCTTTTCCGAAGTTAATGACGATATGGAAAAAAGATTGCTTGAAAGATATTTTAGCCTGCCGAAAAAGAGAAAAGGTTTTAATAATACGATGAATTTATCTCCTAACAGGAAAGTGGCGATAATAGAAAAAGGTATCTTTGATGTGGCGGTGATAGGCGGCGGGCCTTCTGGTATGATGGCTGCGGGTCAGGCTGCCCGGATTGGAGCCAGCGTTGTTCTAATTGAAAAAAATGATTGTCTGGGAAAAAAATTACTGCTTACCGGAAAAAGACGCTGTAATTTTACCCATTATGAATTTGATAAAGCTAAACTAGCAGAAAAATTTGGTAAGAAAGGACGTTTTCTGTACAGCGCTCTGGAAAAATTCGGGGTGAGTGAGGTCTTGAAATTTTTCCAGTTACGGGGATTAAAATGGCAGGTGGAACAGGGAAACCGGGTTTTCCCTGAACATGGAGATGCCCGGGATGTTTTAAAAGTACTCCTTGGCTATCTCAATGAAGGTCAGGTTCAAGTAAGGTGTAATGCCAAAGTGATTAACCTGAAGCATTGGGATGACGGTGATGGCAGTTTTAAGATAATGCTCAAAGATGAGGAGATCACGGCAAATCATCTGATCTTATGCACCGGGGGAAAATCCTATCCTCAGACTGGCTCAACCGGTGATGGTTACAGGTGGGCAGCAGAACAGGGGCATACTATTATTCATCCCTCTCCGGCACTGAATCCAGTTAAGGTTTCCGAAACATGGGTTCAGGAATTACAGGGATTGTCCCTTAAAAATGTGAAGTTGCATTTATATTTCAATGGGAAGAAACAGGATGAACGTTTTGGTGAGATGTTATTCACCCACTTCGGAATCAGCGGACCGATTGTGATGGATATGAGCAAACATACTAATCAACTATTAAAAAAAGGTAATACCATTCTATGTTTGGATTTAAAACCTGCTCTGGATTTCAAAAAATTAGATGCCAGGATTCAAAGAGATTTTCAGGAATTCAAGGGCCAAATGATTAAGAATGCATTAAAGAAATTACTTCCAAAATCATTGATGGGTGTTGTCGTTAAATTGTCTGGAATCGACGGTGAGAAACAGGTAGATTACATTACCAAAGCAGAAAGAAGTCAATTAGTTCATCTCTTAAAAGAACTGGAGTTGACTCCCACTCAATTGCTGGGGTATCAATGGTCTGTGGTTACCTGTGGAGGAATTGACTTGAAAGAAGTCAATCCTGATTCAATGGAATCTGAAAAGGTGGATCATCTCTATTTTGCAGGTGAGATTCTGGATCTGGATGGTCCTTCAGGGGGATATAATTTACAGGCGTGCTGGAGTACCGGTTATCTTGCCGGGGAGAGTGCAGCAGGGAGGAAAAAAGTAAAATAATGAGAAGATTAACTATCGTTTTTCTTTTTATCATTGTAATCCTATACCTGCTATCTTCCCTGGCCTTTTGTCAGTCAGGAATACAGCAGGAAATCGATCAATTTAACGGTTTTACCGGTCTACTTTTTCAGGATTTATCCACCCGGGAAATATTATTTTCTCATAATCAAGACAGACTGTTTACACCCGCCTCTCTGGTTAAATTATTCACCTTTCTGGCTGCTTTGGAAATTCTGGGACCGGGATATCGTTATACGACTTCTTTTTACTTTTCCAGCGAAGTACCCGGAGAGATTCAGAGTGATCTGTTTATTAAGGGGAGTGGTGATCCGACCCATTCTCCAGAGATAATCAGAAAGATAGCCAATGATCTGGTTAAGAAATATGACATTCGTAGCATTGGTGGTGATATTACCCTGGATGATTCTCTATTTTGCCACGAGGAATTTTTAGGAAAGGGATGGATGTGGGATGATGAAAATCCACTGATCAGTGCATTTGTTGTGAAGGAATACAGTACCAGAGTAAAGTCGCTTTCTTATTATCGAACCATGCCCCTGATCTGGGGAGAATTATTTTGTCAGGAATTATTCCGATTGGGAGTATGGTTTGACGGAGATATCAGGATAGGAGAGATAGAAGAAGGACTGACGATCAAAGCGGTCCACCATTCTGAGACTTTAGACCAGATACTGACATCTATGATGAAGATGAGTGATAATCAGAGTGCTGAAATTGTTTTTCGTACTTTACCTTTGATAAAAAATCCAATCGAAGCATCAACGATCAATATGGCCATTACATCATTCTCAGAATTGATTGATGAACGTCTTGGTTTACACTGGGGAGAAGATTATTTTATAGTGGATGGTTGCGGACTTTCCGAATACAATTTATTAACACCATCTCAGGTTGTGAAGGTCATTTGTTATCTCTTTCAGGAATTTGGTTCAGATGTATTGAAATATCTGGCTAGTACTAGTGAAAAGGGGACCATTAAAGAAAGATTTGCCTTTCAACTCTGGGGTAAGACTGGCAGTTTACCTTCGGCTTCAGGTCTGGCAGGAATATTACAGACCAAAAAGAACAGGCTGGTTGTTTTCTGTCTGATGGAAGACAATTTCCGCGGAGAACAGAACGATCCCAAGGTCTTTGAGGATAAAGTAATTGAGTATATCTATGAGCATTATTAGTTGACCAGCGATTCTAAAGATAATCTGTAACTCTGATGGGAACATGGCATATGAACCTAACTCCATATGAGCTGTTTAATATTTCTCTTTTTTCTGATAATATGAGGTAAGCCCTCATAATTCTTTATTGATTTTTAGATCTAAGGCTAATGTTTGTAAGAAGGAGAATATGATGTCCAAACCTACAAATCAAAATCATCGTCAGAAAACAATCCGTTATCTTTTGTATAGCCTGATACTATTACTCTATCTTATTCCGGTCGGAATTGTCTTTTCACATGGATTTGACAGTTTTTTTCATCTATTTCGCAGGATCGCCGGATTAACCGGCATTGTCTCTCTTTTTATCGCTATTGTTATGAGTTTGCTGGTCAGGCAGAGTAAAAAACTATTTGGTGTCAATTACCTGAAAATTCATCATTTTTTCTCCATAAGTGGCTTCATCCTCATCAGCCTGCATCCCATAATCATGGCGATCGATTTTGGCACGACCCGAATATTCATCCCTGATTTCAATTCCTGGAATGCTTTTTTGATGAATGCGGGACGACCGGCGCTATATCTCATTTACATTGCAGTACTGGCAGCTGTATTAAGGCGAAGCATAGCGAAATACTGGAAATATTTACACGGGTTGCTCTATCCTGCTTTTATTTTCGGTGCGATACACGGCAGGCTTCAGGGGAGTGACTTGGGTAATCCTATTCTTAACGGTCTATTTATTGCGATGATCGTCATTGTGATTCTTGTTTTTATCTCTAAGAGATATCTTGCTATCCAGAGGTAATGAGAATTTCAAATCAATTGATTGTACAGAGAAGGTGAAGAAGAATTTGTCCTTACCGGCAGAGGGGTTGATTCATGATGTCTTTTAATCCATTCTATCTACTCCTGATTATACCGGCTTTGCTGGGATGGTTTGCTCAGTGGCGCATCAGGGAGGCTTATTTTCGATATCTGAAGATTCCCAATAAAACAAACCTAAAGGGCACTGAAATTGCTCAAGTGCTCCTGTCTTACCATGGTTTAAACATGCCTGTCTTCCAGATCAAAAAACCAATGTTAAACTACTACCATCCGCAGACAAAAACATTACATCTTTGTCAACAGATTGCCGAAAATCCCTCGATTACTTCAATGGGGATCGTGGCTCATGAAGTGGAGCATGCAGTACAGGACCATCAGGGATGCCGGTTTATGGTCTTAAGAAATAAACTAGCCAAATCCTTAGCATTGATGGGTCAGTTCAGCCCCCTGGTATTCATATGGGGGATATTGTTTAGAAATATGTTCTTTATTTATGCAGGTGTCATCCTGTTATTCGGAATGGTTATCTTTGCCCTGGTATCTTTGCCGGTAGAACTGAATGCCAGCAGAAGGGCGTTACAATCGCTGCGAGAGACAGGCATAGCAGACCAGGAAGAGATCAAAATGGTCAGCATCGTATTACGCCATGCAGCCTTGACTTATTTTGCCGGAGCAGCTCAGAGAATAGGTACTTTCCTGTTTATGATGATGATCCTGTTCATGGCACATCGGATGTAAAAAATGTTTTGCCATTTTCTTATAGCGGATGATTTAGTTTTGACAAAGCGAATAAAATCACCACTTCTTTAATTTTTAAGGAAATAAATAAAAATATCTCTTTCATCCTTGGGATGAGTATAGTAAAATAAAAACTTGAGAAAGCTTTTATTTTATAAAGAAATCTATAAATTAATATTTCAGTAAGAGATTAGTAGTTTCGATTAAACTTCGGAGAGGGAAAAGATGATAAAGGTCATTAAACGCAATAATACGGTACAATATTTTGATCAGAACAAGATTATGAATGCCATTACCCAGGCGATGCGCGAAACAATCAAGGGGGTGGATCCGGAACTGTGTGCCAGAATTGCCCAAAAAATTGAAAATGATTTAGACAGCTATCAGGAAAATGTAACCGTTGCTGACATCCAGGAACGGGTTGAAACGGAATTAATGAACAGTGAAAGAAAAGATGTGGCCAAGGCATATATATTATACCGGGAACAGCGGGATAAATTGAGAGAAATTTCTTCCAAAAATCATAAATTATTATCGGATGAATTTATCAGTCAGTACAAACATCTTCCCAATCCCTTTCCGACCCAGCTGGGGCAATTTGTCTATTACCGTACCTATTCCCGGTGGCTTCCTATAGAGAAGAGAAGAGAATACTGGTGGGAGACAGTCAGAAGGGCAGTAGAGTTTAACTGCAATCTGGTTATGACCAGCCAAAAGGAAGCAGAAATTCTCTATGATAATGTGTATCACCTCAAACAATTCTTAGCCGGAAGAACACTCTGGACCGGAGGAACTGAAGTCAGCCTCAAATATCCCATGGCGAATTTTAATTGCAGCTTTACAGTCCTGGATAAATTCAGTGCCTTTAAAGATCTGTTTTATCTTTTGATGATTGGCTCCGGAGTAGGCGTGAGGGTTTTGAAGTCTGATATTGCAAAATTACCCAGGATAAGAACCAATATAAAAATCATTCACGAAGCCTATTCACCGGTACCCAGGGATCAGAGAGAGGATTTAACCAGTATTACCTTCCGGAAGGATACGGCGCATATTATTGTCGGGGACAGCAAGGAAGGATGGGTACAGTCCCTGGATTACTATGTAGGGATTCTCTCTAAGAAAGAATATCGCCAGATTGATACCATTATCTTCAATTATGATCATGTCAGACCGAAGGGAGAAAAGTTAAAGACTTTTGGGGGCACTGCTTCAGGATATGAAAGTCTGGAGCGGATGTTTTCCAAAATTGACAAAATAGTAAAGAATGACTGTTTCAGCCATTGGAAAAAATTAAGACCGATTGATTGCATGGATATTGCCAATATTATCGGTCAGAATGTGGTAGTTGGTGGTGTAAGGAGAACCAGTGAGGTTATATTGTTTAATAGAGATGACCAGGATATCCTGAATGCAAAAAATAGTTTATACGACCAAGTTGATGGTAAGTGGGTAAAGAATGAGGAAATTGATTATCGGGAAATGAGTAATAACAGTATCTTTTATACCTCCAAACCAACCCGGGAGCAGCTTTCCTGGCATGTCAAGCAGATGAGGTATAGTGGAGAACCCGGCTTTATGAATGCAGAAGCGGCTGCCAGGAGGAGACCGAATTTAGAAGGTGCGAATCCCTGTATGGAAGTATTACTGGATAGAGAACAGATGTGTAATCTGACCACCTTGAATGTCATGGGCTTCGTTAGAGATGGTCAATTAAATGAGAAAGACTTGTTTGAAGCACAGCGACTTTCTGTTCGGGCTGGGTTCAGAATGACTTTCCTGGATTTAGAATTGGATCAATGGGACATTAAACAGAAGCGCGACAGGCTGGTTGGTTGTAGCTTAACCGGATGGCAGGATATGGTGAATGCTACCGAAATGTCGACCGAGGCACAATCTGTCTTGAGAAAAAAATTAAGGGATGTTGCCCATCAAGAAGCCGATTCATATGCCAAAAAATTAGGTGTTAATCCGCCACTTCTGGTTACTACCGTCAAGCCGGAAGGAACCCTTTCTCTGTTACCAACAGTTTCCAGTGGGGTTCATTTTTCTCATTCACCATATTTTATCAGAAGAGTTCGTATCAATGCCTCAGATCCATTGCTTAAGGTCTGTGAAGAATTGGGTTATGACATCAGGCCGGAGAACGGGCAAGCAGTGGATAACTGTCGAACAAAGGTAATTTCTTTCCCCTGTAATGCGCCGGAAGGAAAAACAAAAAATGATGTCTCAGCCATTGATCAGTTGGAAACTTACCGGGCATTTCAAAAAGAATATACTGACCATAATACTTCGATTACTGTTCATGTTAGAAATGACGAATGGGAGGATGTTGAAGAATGGTTATGGAATAATTGGGATGATGTGGTGGCAGTCAGTTTTGTTTCGCTGGATGACAGTTTTTATGCCCAGATGCCCTATGAAACAATCAATAGAGAGGAATATGAACAGAGAGTACAAAATATGATGTATTTTATACCCTCTCTCCTTTCAAAATTCGAGAAAGATGAACTTGTGATCGACCCAGGGGATGAATCATGTACCAATGGTGTCTGCCCTATCAGATAAGGGCTTAGAGCACAGATCAATTACATCTAACATGGATAAAAAACGTACAGTTGAATACAATGATTTAGTTTTTGGGGAATATTTTAATAAGAGTGAGTTTATTCCGGTTACTGACCAAAGCAGAGAAAGCGATAAGAAGAACCCCGAGTGTGATGGTGATATCAGCCATATTAATAATTCCGGTTCTTATGATTCCTATCCCGATATTAAGGAAATCTACAACAATCCCATCGTGGAGGATGCGATCAATCAGGTTACTCAAGCCCCCGCTGAAAATCAGGGAAAGACCCAATGTTGATAAAAAGGACAAGGATTTAGAAAACAGATAGTAAATGAACAGGGCAAGCAGGGCGATGAAAACGAAAACAGTAAAAATCCAGAATCGCCATTCATCGGGAAAAGATGAACCCAAACTGAGAAAAGCGCCTTTATTGTTTGCCAGTTGCAACCTGATCGTATCTTTAAACAGACTGATTACTGAATCAGGTTCGAGTAAATTCTTAGCAGAAAGCTTTGTAAAATGGTCACTTATAATACAAAATAGTGTTACATATGATACCAAAATAATTTTATTCACATATGAAAGCATAACGATATGTTACCTTTTAAAAAATGGATTTTGATTGTTATCTATTTTGTCACCCAGTCTTCCGTTCTTATTATTCTTGGCAAGCTGATCAGATATTTTTTACCCATGCTTTTATATATTAGCACATCTATCATAAATTAAACCAGTACGGAAAAAATATGTCTATTATTATTTGACCAATGCTTATCATAAAATGGTAAGAACATCAAGTTGCTATGAGACGGAAGGGTGATTGTCAAGAAAATTTTGGAAAAATTCACTTTATTACTAAATGAGCATCGGCAATCAATGAGTCATAAAATTTTTTTTTGAAGAAAAATAGATAATATGATGTTAAGTATCATCAGCGATTTTAAAAGTTAAGAATGTATTTTATTAAGAACTCCCAGAAGTAAACGAGGTTTTGAATATGAAATTATTAATGATTTACACAGATGAGTTTACCTATAAAACAAGAAGTAAAACTTTGGAAACAGTGGAAGAATATCAGGAAAAAAAGCAAATAAAAGATGCCCTGGTTGGTTTTATTCAGGTAGAAAAAGAAGATGAAGAACAGAAGGAGAAAGTTGAAACTAAACTTGTTAAAAATTTAAAGTGGGCTGCCAAAAAAAACAATACCAGTATTATTATACTGCATTCCTTCGCTCATCTATCATTAAGTAAAGGTGATCCGGAGCTTACAATAAAAATCTTTGATCAGGCTGAAAAAAGGCTGAAAGAAGCCAGTTATGAAGTATATCAGACTCCCTTTGGTTATTTTCTCGATCTTGATTTAAAGGCACCGGGAAAATCACTGGCCAGAGTTTTTAAAGAGTTTTAGACTATCTGTAACACAGTTTATATTCAATGAGATTTACAGTTTAGGTAGATTATATCAGGCAAGATAAAAAAGTATACCCAAAAAATGAGCAATACTTCCACCCATGACAAACAGATGCCAGATGGTATGGTGATAGGGAATTTTTCTGGTAAGATAAAATATGATTCCCAGAGAATAACTCAGACCCCCTGCAACGATCCATAAGAACATTCCCCGGGGAATGGCTTTTATCAAGGGTTTAACGGCAATGATAATCAGCCATCCCATGATGATGTATAGAATCATGGAAATAACCTGAGTTTCATTAAAGAAGAAAGCTTTCATAAAAATACCGCAAAAGGCAATACTCCATACCAATCCCAGGAGACTCCATCCCCAAATCCCCCGCAGGGATATCAGGGTCAGTGGCGTGTAAGAGCCGGCAATTAAAAGGTAGATGGCTGAGTGATCCAAGACCTGAAAGATGTATTTAATTCTGGTATTCGATAATCCGTGATAGATAGTTGAAGATAAATAAAGTAAAATCAGCGAAGCACCGTAGATGCTGAAGCTGACGATACGCCAGTTATCGCCTTTTGAGGTTGCTATAATTAACAGGATAACACAGCCGGCTACACTAAGTATAGCTCCAATTCCATGTGTAATGCTATTTGCTTTTTCCTGAAACGGGACATTGCTACCGAGAAAAATCAAATCCTTCTCACAATCTCTTTATAATACTCTTATCAGTAGTAAAAATTAAATTGCATATCTCTTTTCCAAGGAAGTAGAGGCTAAATTGATTTTATCATGACCGATGAAGAATGTAAAAAATTTTTGTTTTTAGTTAAGGCTGATAACTCTCTCCTCTATTATATATTATAATACAATATAATCTTTTTATATGACAGATGATTTGGAAATAAGAGAGCAGATGGGAATAAATTTTATTAGAGAATGTGTGGGAATATTTTTTGACATCGATATAAAACTGATATATCATATTAATAAAACCTCTTAAGTGATGTCACTGAAAGTCTGATTTTTCAAAAAAGGAGGATAACTTTCATGAGTGTACTCCTGAGTGACAAGGCTTATTCCATCATCAAGGAAAAGATTCAACTTTGTGACGGGCAATATCTCAGTGTAAGAAAATTATCCAAGGAAATCAACATTGGCTACAGTCCTGTTCGGGAAGCATGCAACCGCCTCAGCCAGGAAGGACTGATCAAACAATTACCAGGCATAGGGTATTATGTACCTAAAGTCAAAGAGAAATATTTCACCGAGGTCTTTGAATTTCGAAGAGTGATTGGAAGTTATGTCTTCGAAAAAGTTTTTGATTTATTTACGCAGGAACATATTAATATGTTATCCGAATGTAATGAGAAGATGATGGAATATTTGAAAGAGAGGAATATACAGAATTTTCATAAATATGATAAGAAATTTCATATGCTTTTCTTTAAACTCTACAATAATTCAATTTTTACCAATCAAATGAACAATATCATGGATAGAAGTTATTCCTGTTCTTATAAAACAATAGATAGCATCAACAAGAATCAAAATATCAATGCTATTGAAGAGCACAGGGAGATCGTAAAATACATTACTGCCCATGATAGAGAAATGGCAGTCAAAAAGTATATTGAACATATTGAAAACAATGAAGCCAGGATCAAAGAAGGTTACTATCATAAACTTGAAAAGAATCTAATTGTATAAAAAAAGAGTTTGCGAAATTTTTAAGAAAAGTAGAGGGACTCAAGATGATCCATGTGATTACCAGTATACCAAGACCGTCAAAAAGAATCATAGACCAGTTTAGTTTAATACCTGTGGCTACAGTTTATGAAGCTTCGGGAAAGAAAGGTTTTATTGATTCAAAAATCAAACCCTTAGCCAAGGGAATGAAGATCTGCGGACCAGCTTTTACAGTCCAGTCCGCACCGGGTGACAATCTGATGCTGCATAAAGCTTTGGAAAAGGCTCAAAAGGGTGATGTCATCGTTGCTACTGTCGGTCATGCCTACGAATATGGTTATTGGGGGGATTTAATGGCAATCCAGGCACTGGTAAAAGGTGTGGCAGGGTTGGCCATTGACGGATGTGTGAGAGATTCTGAGGAAATAATCCAAAAAGGGCTTACAGTCTTCTGCAGGGGTACGTCTATCAGAGGGACAGCCAAGAAGACACTGGGATTAGTGAATTATCCCGTTAATTTTGGAAGAACAACAGTGAATCCAGGTGACCTCATCTTGGGTGATGATGACGGAATGGTCGTTGTGCAATATGCAGAATGTGAAGAAGTTTTAAAAAAATCTCTCGAGAGAGTACAAAAAGAGGAAGTAAAAACACAAGCGCTTAAGGAAGGAATGACCAGTGTGAAATACAATAAACTGGATGAGATATTTACTTCTTTGAACTTGAAAGAGGAATCATAAAATGATTACTCAGGAACAATTAAAAAATGTTGCCGTTGAAGTTTTGAAAGCATATGGAGAAAGTAAGCTCAATGCTGCCCTGGCTGCTGATTGTCTTGTTAAGGCAGATATGCGCGGAATTTTTACCCATGGCACCTACCTTTTGGTGACCATGTATGATAGGATTCAAGCCGGCATGTTGAATATTCCTACCAGAGTAAAACTGATCAAGGAAGATAAAGCGACAACAATGATTGATGGTGGAAATGGATTGGGGCAAATAGCAGCAAGAAGAGCGATGGAAATAAGCATGGATAAAGCGCAAAAATATGGCATTGCGGTAACATCCCTGAGGAATACCAATAATATCAGTTTTCTCAGTTATTATACGGACTTAGCTTCTCAGAAGGGAATGATTGGTATTACTGCCAGTAATGCAGCCCCTTCCGTGGCGCCCTGGGGAAGCAGTGAAGCTTTTATTGGAAGCAGCCCTTTTTCAGTATCGATTCCAGCTAAAAAAGAAAACCCGATTATACTGGATATGTCTTCCGGTGTGGTAGCTCGCGGAAAAATCAGGAGAGCTTTAAGAAATAAAGAACAAATTCCCTTAGGGTGGGCTCTGGATCAGAATGGGAATCCCACCACTGATCCTGAGGCTGCGTTACAAGGGACCTTATTACCTATTGCAGGTCCGAAAGGTTCAGCCCTGGCAATGATCGTTGACATCATCTCCGGGATGCTTGCCGGATCAAAATATGGACCGGATGTAAAAACTTTTCATAAGTTAGAAGGACCAACCGGTGTAGGCGTTATTTGCATGGCTATCGATATCAACCATTTTATGGATTTAAGTAACTTCTATGCAAAAGTTGATGACTATATTCATTCTATTAAAGGTTTAAGTAAGGTGAAAGGCAATTCTGAAATATATTTGCCTGGGGAGATCGAGCTTTTAAATGAACAGAAAGCCGCCAAAGAAGGAATTATTCTTGATTCATCTACCCTGGAGAAACTGAATGATCTGTTAATAATATTGGGAATTCAACTAAGATTATGAAAACGAAAGGAGTTTTTTCATGCAATTAGAAGGATGTGTTGCCATCATAACCGGTGCAGGCAAAGGTTTAGGAAAAGCGATTGCAGAGGAATTTTTTTCAGAAGGTGCTCAATTAGCCCTCTTTGATATCCAATATGATTTGGTAGAGAGTGTAGCTGCGAAATTAGATTCTTCCGGCGACAGGATTATTTCTGTAAAAGCTGATGTGACCGATGAAAAAATGATTCAGGATGCGATGAAGAAGGTAAACCATAAATTCGGTAAGATTGATATTCTGGTTAATAATGCCGGGATTTCTTTACATAAAAAAATCAAGGAAATGTCTGTGGAAGACTTTAACAAGGTTATCAATATTAATCTGAATGGCACATTTATCTGCTGCAAGAGTGTCATCCCTTATATGGAAGAGCAGAAGAGAGGAAAAATTGTTAATATTGCTTCTTTAGGAGGTAGAACAGGTCGACCGGGAGTTGGAGTGAATTATGCTGCTTCCAAGGCTGGTGTCATCGGTTTTACGCAAACTTTAGCTCGGGAACTTGGTCCCAGCGGGATTTATGTAAATTCTATTTGTCCAGGTCCCATTCTGACCGAACAGACTGCACAGTATCCCAAGGAAGTTTTTGCAAGTTGGAACGTCGGCCGGGCAATCCAGAAGGATGGCTTGCCAGAGGATGTTGCCCAGGCGGCCGTTTTTTTATCATCAAACAAATCAGACTGGATTACTGGTATCGCACTTGACCTGAATGGTGGAATTCTAATACGATAATTTTAAATGGAGGAAATAATATGTCAAAAGTGAAAGTTATTCATATTAAGGATATAAAGGGAATAAGGAGAGATCCTCCTAGAACATCCTGGATATTGGTATCTGAAAAAACGGTAGGCGCAAAAAATATCGCTATGGGTATTAATGAAACCTATCCCGGTGGCATGGTTCCGGAACACAAGCATGATGTTGAAGAAGAGGTAATGTACTTTGTTTCCGGGCAGGGGAAATTTGTCACTGATGAAGAAGAGATTGATCTTTTCCCGGGTACAGTTATCTATAATCCTCCAGGAAAATCCCATAAAATCTTAAACACCGGGGACGAAGTGCTACGATTTGTCTGGATCTATTCCCCCCAATTACCAGGTCATAGAATAAACCATAGTTGATAAAAATTAAATCCAATATTTTTTTAAAAAAAGGAGTAGAGCATGAGTGAATGGAAATTGCCTCCTCAGGGAGGTCATATGGAGAAAGCGGACAAGATCTATTATCAGACCATGACCAAGAAGGATGTAGAAGAAAGACTCAAAAAAAATGATATCCTATTGATACCCATGGGCTCAACGGAGAATCACGGAGATGCCCAGCCTTATGGCGAAGATACTTTTATTGTCACCCGTATGTGTGAACTGATTGCCCAGAGAACAGGGTGTACAGTCAGCGAGCCGATCTGGTTTGCTTCCCATCCTTTTTCCCATCTGGGACAGAAGGGCACGGTTCCCATACCCGATGATGTGAATGCTGCCTACACGAGAGCAGTTATAACCGGATTTTGGAATACCGGATTTCGCAAACAGATTATTATGAGCAGCCACGGGCAGGAATACATCATTCCCTCTGCCATTCAGGAATGGGGGAAAAGGTATCAGGTGCCGGCAGTCATTATCTTCCTGGATGTGCCCAAAATCATGGGAGTTGGCTTAATGGATAAAGCCCATGGAGGGGAGTTTGAAACCGTATTCCGGCACGGTGACGAGGCGGAAAATTCTATCTGCCTGGCCTTGTTCCCGGAATTCGTACAGATGGAAAATGCCGTGGATACCAAGACCTGGGGATTCTTTCCGGAAGGACATATCGATAAGGGCGGAGATATTTACGGTTGTCCCATACCCGGTCAGAGCCATATCGGCGGAGGCGGGATTGAATGTGTTGTTTATCCGGAGGGCGTATTAGGGAAACCGTCTCTGGCCAAAGCGGAAAAAGCCTTTAAAGCGATTACCACCTATCTGGATTATGTGGTAAAACTTCATAATGATATCCTGGAAAAGTTCCCTCCGGGAGTTCTGCCCGAGGCTAAATACATGACCCAGAGAGATAAAGAAGAAATTGATAAGCTACTTAAAGGACCTTCTGATGGAGGCAAGCATATCTATACCGTTGCCTGGCCATGCTGATTTAAAATATCAAATTTATCTTGTTGAGCTGGATCACGGAATAATGACCTTAAAAAGAGATAAAAAAATGAAAGGAAGTGATTGATGTATCAAAATATTGTTCATGTACAGGAAAGTTAGTATATAATTAAGGAGGATAGTCGAATGAAAAAACTGATAGTCTCAATGTTCATTATTTTGATGATGATGACGGTCTTGATGGCCGCAGGAGAGGCAAAAAACTTTGTATTGGATTATAACCAGCTTGAACCTGAAGAGCACCCGCAGGGAGTTACTTTAACAAAGTTTAAAGAAAAAATTGAAGAGCTTTCCGGAGGAACGATTAAAATAAATGCTTATTACAGCGGATCATTGTTCACTCAGGAAGGTGAAGTGACTGCGTTGATGGCGGGTGATCTGGATATGTCAACCCTGGCATTCCAGGATATGGGTCCCTATCTCCCCGCAGCCAGTATGTTTGCAGCCCCATACATCTTTACCAGCTATGAACACATGGAAAAAGTCTTTTCGTTGGATTCAGAAGTTGCTAAAGACTTTTACAAGATGGTATCTGATGCCTGCGGGTATACACCCTTAGCAGCCATGACCCAGGGATCAAGATGCATCAATACGAAGTGGGAGCAACCGATCATGATCCCGGAGGATATGAAAGGAATGATTCTGAGGATGCCCAATGCGCCTGACTGGATTCATGCTGGTACATCCCTTGGTGCCAGTGTTACCCCGATTGCCTATTCTGAAGTCTATACAGCCTTACAGACAGGCACGGTTGAGGCGCAGGATAATCCGTTACCCGGAACATATGCCATGAAGTTTTATGAAGTTACCAAGCAGATTTCTCTTACCAAGCATATTATTGATGTAAAATTACTGGTCATTAACAATGATGTCTGGAACGAGATGTCTGAAGTACAGCAGCTGGCTATGCGTGAAGCAGCGCATTATGCCTGTTCAGAAGGCAGCAAGACAACATACGCACAGGAAGAAGAACTCATCAAATTCATGGAAGATTATGGAATGATGATCACCTATCCGGATGTAGAGGCATTCCAGAAATATTCTTATGATTACTATGTTGAAAATGGTCTCACCGAAAGCTGGGATATGGATCTCTACAATCGTGTTCAGGCTATGAAGTAGCCATATAAAGTTGATTTCTAATAGACAGGCGCTTCTTAAAAGCGCCTGTCTGAGATGAGGTCAGTACTGTTGAAGAGGGGGGATGGTTGATGAGGCTACTGAGGAAAGCCGTTCGTTGGGTCATAGATCTTTTTGAGGTACACTTACCTATCGCTGTATTTGTTATGTTGTTTATTGTTTTTCTAATTAATGTTTTCTTTCGGTATGTTATAAGGAATCCTCAGAACTGGACCTTTGAGTTTTCTGTTAATTCATTTGTCATCGTGGGACTTTTAGGAGCCTGCACTGCCTTTCGAAGGGAAGATCATGTGGTTTTTGATTTATTGTACTCCAGGATAAGTGAAAAAAGTAAAAATATCTTTCGTATCATCTCCTATGTTCTTATTATTATTTTTTTCTCAATGGCTATTCCGGGATCTATCAGGTATCTGATTAAGCTTCCGGCGGTCACATCAATTATGAAAATACCCCTTAAAATTATTTTTTCATCATTTCCGATTCTCCTGATTTCTACTGTCTTTCGATCGGTGTACAGACTGGTCCTGGATATTAAATCGTTTAAGAACAAGACATATGTCCAGCTTTATAATACCGGTGAAGAGGAGACGACAATATGAGCTGGTATCTTTTAATACCTTTTGGTTTTTTAATCATTGCTTTTATCATTCGCATGCCTATCGGTTTGGGTATGTTTGTGGGGTCAATCGCATATTATCTGGCTAAGGGAATCAGTATCGGTTCATTTGTTAATACGGTGTGCTACGGATTGACGAATTCATATATTCTGATTGCCATCCCGCTGTTTGTATTTACTGCCAATGTAATGAATGCCAGTGAGGTAACCGATAAGATATTTGATTTTGCCAGATCAGTTATAGGGCGTAAACATGGTGCAACCGGTTATGTGAATATACTGGCCTCCCTGATTTTTGCCGGGATGACCGGAAGTGCAGTGGCAGATGCATCCGGACTGGGAACGCTGGAGATTGCCCAGATGAAAAAGGAAGGGTATGATATGCCTTTTTCCTGTGCCATAACAGCTTCTACTGCAGTTATCGGGCCTATCTTTCCACCCTCTATTCCCTTTGTTATCTACGCTATGCTTTCCGGTGCTTCAGTAGGCAAGCTGTTTATGGGTGGTATGATTCCGGCTATTATTCTTTGTATCGTTATGGGAATCTATGTGTACTTTATTTCCAAGAAGCGTAATTATCCGATTGGAGCCAAAGTTACTTTCAGACATTTTTTAAGCAGCACATTGCAGGCTATACCCGCACTGATGACTCCGGTTGTTCTTTTGATGGGGATCTATACGGGTATTATGACTCCAACAGAAGCCGGCGCAGTTGCTGCTGCCTATACATTGGTCATTGCTTTTTTTGTTTACCGGACCCTTGGTTTGAAGGATCTTGGTAAGATATTACTGGACACGATACGAACGACGGGAACTATTTTTCTGGTCATAGCGGGTGCATTCGGATTTTCGTTTATTGTTACAGCCGAGCAGGTTTCAAGGACCGTAGTACAGGTAATGAGTAGTGTTGTAAGCAGTCCCATGGTTTTTCTGTTTACAGTGAACATCTTATTCCTTATCCTTGGTGCCTTGGTGGATGTGAATGTTTCCGAACTGGTATTTATCCCGATTATCTTACCGCTGGTGAAGCACTTTAATATCGATCTGGTTCATTTTGGTGTCATGATCTGTCTGAATATGATGATTGGCCTTCTAACGCCTCCGTTTGGTATGTTGTTGTTTATTACAGCCGGCATAGGTAAGGTATCCATGAGGGACCTGATACGAGAAACGATGCCGCTTATTGCAGTATTGCTTGTGGCACTGGCAATTATTACTTATATCCCCCAAACAGTATTACTCCTGACAAATTTGGTGAGATAGCACAAGACATACTTCGTTAACCTTATAAAAAAAGATCACTGAAAAAGGTGTTCTTTACTTGATTTTATTTTTATGTAAGCATTGGTATATCGTTGCTTTTTTTACAATGCTGATATTATCTGATTGAAAACATGAGAGTTTACCAGTTTTAAGAATATGGAAAAAGTTGAGGTGATAGCAGGGATGGGCTTAGGGGAAGATAAAAATTTAGATGAATTACTGTGTTTTATTGAAGAGCATATTAACCTTGAACATCTGCAGGAAGTGGAGACATTGCACCTGAAGGTTAACCAATTTGAACCGGTTCCTTTTTTACCCCTTTCCATATTGCCTGAGGGAGGTGATTTTTTTCACTACGACGAAGCAAGCAATCTATATCCCTACCAGGAGGCTTTTCGTGATCCGGCAAAAATGATGTATAACGAACTGAAAAAAACTGTTTTTACCGGTAGTGTTTATAGCAGTATTCAGATCAAGGATTATTTTCCCCTGCAGATTAGAAGCAATCACGGAATAGGCATTCTTGCCTCCATGTTCGGTATGGAGACCAGAATTCTGAATGACATGCTACCCTTTGTCATACCCATTCAGGACAAAGATGAACTGGAAAGAATTATTAAGCGCGGGATCCCTGATTTTAAAGCAGGTTTGGGGCAAAAAGTCTATGATACCCACCAGTTTTATCATGAAAAATTAAAACAATATCCTAAATGTGCCCGGGGAATCAAAATTACCCATCCTGATATGCAGGGACCTTTTGATATTGCCCATCAAATCATAGGGTCAGAAATATTTCTCATGTTATTCGATCAGAGGGATTTGATTCATGAATTGTTAGACTTGATTACCCAAACCTATATTCAATACCGGAAATTTATGGACAATCATTATCACTTGAATGATAAAGCAGGTCAAGAGATGATTTATATTCACGGAGATATCTGCTTTGGCAAAGTTGTCATCAAAGATGATACCCCCCAGATTTCTTTATCCCCGATGATGTATGAGGAATTCAGCTGGCGTTATAACCAAAAAATATTTGATGAGTTTAAAGGAACCTATCACTGTTGCGGTAGAATCAATGACCATATCTACCCTCTTCTGGATCAGAATAAAAATATCAAAGGAATCAATTATGGTAATCCAGAAGACCATGATATCATCGATATCTATCAAAAAAATAAAGATGAAAAAAGAGCCATTTATACCTGGGGATGGAATCAGAACTTTTCTTTTCTGAAAACATTGCTGGAGGATAAAGCGATCAATACGGGAATCACCCTGGCCTGCCAGGCAAAGGATATCGGGGATGGCAAACGAATTTTAGATGAATACCTGAAGTTCTATCGATTATAGATCAAGAGCTTATGATTTCACTCGCTGTAAATAGAGAGAGATTTCATTTAGCTCGAGGTTTGGATACAGTAAGGAAGGCAGAATAACAGATATGTCATTTTGAATCTAACGAAACATCACACTGGTCAGGCTTCACCTGATTAATCATTTTATAGCTTATTTTAAAATGGGTTTTGCTATGTGATCCGTTAGAAAGATCTGCAACAATTGTTCAAACTTATTTGAATTATCTTAGGACATGGTTTGTTATATTCCATGGTCTAAGTGGCATGATTATTGCCTGCTTGATTAAATAGGATAAAGAATATTGAGACAGTTATTAGTAGTAAAGATGATTTTATAAAGGAGAGGTAAAGGATATGAAAGCATTAGTCAAACATGGTGAGGCAGCAGGAGCCTATGAGTTAAGGGAGATTCAAGTTCCCATGCCCGGAGAAAATGAAGTTCTGATTCAGATGAAGGCAACAGCTGTCTGTGGTACCGATATTCAACTTCTGGATGGGGAGTATATCGGGAGAAAACCTGTTCCCATTCCCATCATTCCCGGTCATGAAGGTACGGGAATCATTTTTGATATTGGTAAAGGAGTCAAATCCTTTAAAATAGGAGATCGGGTTGTCTTTGAACCCTTAAGGGGTTGCGGACATTGTCTGGATTGTAAATTAGGAAACAAGAATATGTGTCGTGACTGGGAACATTTAGGACTGACCTGTGATGGAACTTTTGCTGAATATATTGTCGTTGCACAAGATGTTGTTCACTTGCTGCCCGACAATGTTTCTTTTCAGAATGCCTCCTGTTTAGAACCCATCGGGCTGACAGTTCGTTCGTTAGAGCACCTGAATCCTGTACTGGGAGAAAGAGCAGTGATTATCGGACCGGGGAAAATCGGGCTATTCCATCTGCAGGCGTTAAAGGCATCAGGAGTCACGGAAATTTTTATTATCGGCCTTGAACAGGATCAGAAGAGATTTAAAATTGCTGAACAATTAGGTGCCAGCATGATTATCAATGGGAGCAAAGAAGATCCCGTAAAAAGGGTGATGGATTTAACCAGCGGTAGAGGCGTTGATCTGGTCGTTGAAACTGCTCATTCTCCCAGATGTTTTTCCATGGCTATTGATTTAGCCGGCCCAAAGGCAAGAGTTTCAACTTTCGGGCTCTATCCGGAAGCCACAGTTGCACCTTTAAGTATCATCAGAAAGGGATTAACTATTTGTGGGGATGTGGCACTTTTAACCAGACATTTTTTAAGAGCCATCCGTTGGGTGGAAGTTGGTAAGGTCCTGGCTGAACCTGTGATTACCAGGAGTTTTTCACTGGAGAAGTTTGATGAAGCTGTCAGAGTCTTTAAGGAAGGCAGTGAGGGTGCCATCATTTTTGAAAATTAGAGGAGGTTTCTATGTCCAATCCCAGATTAGCTATATTGGGACTTTCACATGGTTATAAATTTGTCAAGCGGTTAATGAATTGCAATTTTGCCAAACTGGTAGCAGTGGCAGATTTAAGTATTGAAACAGCTTTAAAATCATACAGTGTAGATGACTCTGAAATAAGTGAGAAAGCAAAATTAATGAATTCTGATGTCAAAATCTTTCGTGATTATAAAGATCTGTTAAAGGAGATGTCCGGGAAAGTGGATGGTGTGATTGCTGCCTTACCGAATGACCTCCATGTGGAAGTCACAGCAGAAACTGCCAGACACGGGATTCCCTTATTACTGGAAAAACCCATTGCTTCGACCATCTCTGAGGGAGAAAAAATCGTTGAAATTGTAAAACAATCCCGTAACAAGTTCTTAGTCGGACATCATCGACGGTTTTCAAAGCTGGTAAACCGGGCTAGAGATGCCGTGCAAGAAGGTGAATTAGGAGAAATGATTGGTGCCAATGTTCTCTGGGTTGGGAAAAAACCGGATGAGTATTTTGATCGTTCCTGGAGAATTGATACAATATACGGTGGCCCCCTGTTGATTAATACCATTCATGATGTGGATGATCTGCGTTATATTATTGGTGAGGTTGAGCAGGTTCAGGCATATACCACCAATCAATTCAGAGGAAATAAGGTGGAAGATGCAGGAGCCATCAATATTCAGTTCAAAAACGGAGCCCTGGCTACTATCTTTCTAACAGACAATTGTCCTTCCCCCTGGTTTTATGAGGCCTGTACCCAGGAATATTCTTTTTTCCAACCCAGCTATTTTGATTGTTATTACTTTTTTGGTAAAAAAGCCAGCCTCACTTTCCCTTCTCTGAACCTGTTCTCTTATGAAAAAGAATTCGGGGAAGGATGGCACAGACCATTAAAAAGACAGAATCTTTTAGTGAATCGCTTTGATGTTCTGGAGGAAGAGTTAAAGCATTTTTGTGATTTGATAAGCGGAAAGGTAGAATCCAAAATGACCGCTCAGGATGCTACTGACACGCTGCGGGTCATCGATGCCATCAAAAGATCGGCTCAAAGCGGAAAGAGTATCAGCTTATAGTCAATGTACGCTGAATCATTTTCAGATATGAAAATGAAATTTGTATCAGCATAGACAAGAATATATGGTATTTTTTATTTTAATAAAATCTTGAGGTATCAGATCAGATACTAAGCTAAGGAAAAAAAGCCAGGAAATGGATAATGTTCAATATGGTTATTTCTATTATAGGGGTGATCTTTGTGCCTTAGTACCTTAACAGATACATCTATTAGCTATTAGAAGATATCATAGGAATATATATTCATTACCTATGGTATCTTTATATCCTGGAAGATTAATTGGTAAATGAATAAAGATCCAGCATGCTCTGATTTCCCATCAGGTTGTTCAGATGGAAGAGATTGAGAAGATTTATTCCCATCCTCAGGCTTTGGCTCAATGCGAGGACTGCCTGTAAATAATTTTCCCAATACCTGCATTATGCCGGTATCTGACACTGCCGGCAGTATCATACAGATAAAGGAACCAAAGAAATGAAAGCTGCGGGGATCGCCAGTCAAAGAGCAGCGGCCTATCATGGAATGAATACGATAGATAGCGGTATTGAGGATAATCCTGCCAACGAAACACGCTTGCTGGTGTTCAGTCCCGAAGAAATTCATTATTTTTTTTCTACACCTCTTATCCTGAATGGATAATATGAAACATAGATTTTTTAGAATAAATGTTGTATGATAGAAAACATCATCATTACCGGACTGTAATCTTTACAGAAGATGATCTTAGATGGGTATGGGCAATCAGATTAATGTTGTTGAGTATACAGGGGGCTATAGGATTAATGATTTCTAATGAGAAAAATGATAGCAAGGAAACAGTTAATTTTATCCAGGCAATTATTGACAGAGATCGGGAAAATAATAAGTATTGCGGACGGGTTCATCTCCGTTTTCCGCCGGAACCTAACGGTTATTTACATATTGGCCATGCTAAATCCATATGTCTTAATTTTGGCCTGGCGGAAAAAAATAATGGTCTATGCAATCTTCGCTTTGATGATACCAATCCATCAAAGGAAGATGTTGAATATATTGAATCCATCATCAGGGATGTCCGCTGGCTGGGATTTGACTGGGAAGATCGACTTTATTATGCTTCCGACTATTTTGAGAGAATGTACCAGGATGCCATATCACTCATAGGAGAGGGTAAGGCATATGTATGTGACTTAAGCCCGGAAGAAATCAGGGATTATCGCGGCACTTTCACAAAACCGGGGAAGGTCAGTCCTTATCGAAATCGTTCCGTGGAGGAGAATTTAAAGCTCTTCAGACAGATGAGGGAAGGGAAATACGAAGATGGTTCCCGTGTTTTAAGGGCTAAAATTGACATGAATTCCCCGAATTTAAACATGCGGGATCCTGTTCTTTATCGCATTGTCAAAAAGAATCATCATCGAACAGGTGACCAATGGTGCATCTATCCGATGTATGATTATGCACACCCTCTGGAAGATTATTACGAAGGAATTACTCACTCCGTTTGTACGCTGGAATTTGAGGATCATCGACCTTTGTATGACTGGATACTTGACAGCCTGCATTTCCAGGAAGTGCCACAGCAGATTGAGTTTGCCAGGTTGAACCTGAGCAATACGGTCATGAGTAAGAGGAAGTTGCGTAAGTTAGTGGAAGACGGTTATGTAGCCGGATGGGATGATCCACGTTTGCCAACCATCTCAGGTTTGCGTCGAAGAGGATATACGCCACAGGCAATCAGAAATTTTTGTGATAGAATTGGCGTTGCAAAGACAAACAGTATCGTGGATATTCGTTTTCTGGAGCATTGCATCAGAGAGGACTTGAATAAAAATGCACCAAGGGTCATGGCAGTATTGGATCCATTAAAATTAGTCATCGATAATTATCCGGAAGATCTGGTAGAAGAGATTGATAGTGAGAATAATCCCGAGGATGCATCTGCCGGGAGTCGCAAAATACCTTTTTCCAGGAACTTATTCATTGAACGAGAAGATTTTCATGAAAATCCCCCGAAAAAGTATTTTCGTCTGGTACCGGGCGGAGAAGTAAGATTAAAAAATGCTTATATCGTGAGATGTAAAGATTATATCAGAGATGAAAAAACTGCTGAAATCAAGGAAGTCCATTGCATTTATGATGCGGATTCCAGAAGCGGACTGCCAGGATCTCAACGGAAAGTAAAGGGTACCTTGCATTGGATTTCTGCCCAACATGCTCTGCCTGCTGAGGTTCGATTATATGATGATCTTCTGTTGGATGAAAAGCAAGGCGAATCTGAAGATGAGAAAGATGATTTTACAGATCTTCTGAATCCAAAATCCCTGGAAATATTATCTGATTGCCTGGTAGAACCAGGTCTGGCTGATTCCACTATTGGAAATAGATATCAATTTATGCGCAAAGGATATTTCTGTGTGGATTCTGATTCAAAGAGTTGCAAACTTGTTTTTAACCGCATTGTATCCTTAAGGGATACTTGGGAAAAGATACTAAAAATTCACTCCAATAGCGGTGATCAATAAGTTGGTTGTGATGGGTCATTTTAAGGTTAACTTATGAGAATTGCTTTTTTTACTAATTGTTACAAACCATTAGTTAATGGTGTAGTCAGCAGTATCGTATCATTAAAGGATGCCTTTGAAAGAAAGGGGAATCAAACCTATATCTTTGCACCCCGGGTCACAGGTTATAACGACGGGGAAGAGAAAGTATTTCGTTACAGGTCTGTTAATTTAACCAGTAAGGTAAATTATCCCATTGCTATTCCGCTTTCAATAAGAGCCAGTAGAGTGATTAATGAATTTAAGCCGGATGTTGTACACATCCACCATCCATTTGTTCTTAGTATGCCAGCTATTATGTACGGTTCGAGATTAAGGATTCCAAAGATATTGACCATTCATACACAATATGAACGTTATTCCTATTATGTGTCCCCCATTCCTAAAATGATTACCCATGAGGCAATCAGAAAAATCATCTTTAACCTTGCTGACAAAGTCGATATGATTACTACCCCATCCCAATCCATGAAAGAACTTATTGCCGGCTATAAAATAAAAAAAGAAATCATGGTTATTCCTAATGCCATCAATTTAAATATTTTCAAAGAAAAAGATGATAAGCAATGCAGAATCCTTAAAGAACAGCTAAACCTTGCAGAAGATGATGTTGTCATTCTCTATGTAGGAAGAATATCCTTTGAGAAGAATATTGATAAAATTATTCAATCATTAGCAATCGTTCGGGAAAAAAGCCGGCAAAGAGTCAAGCTGCTATTGGTTGGAGATGGAACAGCCATGAAGCAGATGAAAAGTTTAGTAAAATCTTTAAATCTGGAAGAGCTGGTAAGATTTGTCGGATCAGTTAATAATGATATGGTTAAATATTATTACCAGATATCGGACATCTTTGCTTTTACATCTACTTCTGAAACTTTTGGTATGGTTATTATCGAAGCCCTTGCTTCCGGCCTCCCTGTCCTTGCGATAAAAGCTCCGGGAGTTGTTGATATTGTCACAGACGGAGTTGATGCGATGTTAGCAGAGGATGATGTAACTCAGTTTGCAGACCGGATGGCTATTTTAATCAGTAATCAAGAATTAAGACAGAAGCTTTCAACAGGTGCTGCAGTGACTGCCAGGCGTTATAGTATTGATACCGTTTCTGAAGAGATGCTTTACCTCTATCAAACGCTTATTTCCCGATAATCAAAATTTCCCATACCCTCTCCTTCTGTAATAAAAACTTATTTCAAACCAGGTATCTTTCCATACTGATTATGAAATGTTTATCCTATGTTATAATGAATAAAAAAGGAAGTGAAGCATATGAACCAGACAACAGTTCATAATCAATTTGATCAACAGGTTAAAACGAAACAATTAAATACCCTTTTTGGTGTATCAATCATTTCTGTTTTGATTATTTTGTTGATAGTGATATACCCTATGCCAGCCTTTAGCCAGCAGAATGAGGAGAAAGCAACCTTTGCCGGGGGTTGTTTCTGGTGTTTGGAAGCTGCATTTGAAGAAGTAGAGGGAGTTTTAGAAGCCATTTCCGGTTATACAGGAGGAGATACTCCAAATCCAACCTATGAAGAGGTTTCAACTGGAAAAACAGGTCATTATGAAGCAGTAGAAGTGCTGTTTGATCCTGCAAGTGTCACTTATGAAGAGCTTCTTGATATATTCTGGAAAAATATTAATCCGACTGATCCTGGAGGTCAATTTGCAGATAGGGGCAGTCAATATTATACAGCAATCTTCTATCATAATAATGAACAAAGAATCCTGGCTGAAAAATCAAAAGAGGAATTGCAGAATTCAGGAATGTTCCAGGTTGAGATTGTAACGAAAATTTTAACTGCCACCGAATTTTATCCTGCAGAGGAATACCACCAGGATTACTATAGAAAAAATCTCATGGCCTATGAATGGTACCATACAGGCTCCGGAAGAGCCGATTATATTGAACAAAAATGGGGAGGGGAGAATATGGAGAAATTATGGAGCGAGGATTTTGTTAAACCATCAGATAAAGAACTGAAGGAGAAGTTAACACCTTTACAATATCATGTTACTCAGGAAAATGGTACGGAGAGCCCTTTTCAAAATGAATACTGGGACAATAAGAAGGAAGGAATTTATGTGGATATTGTTTCCGGAGAACCTCTTTTCAACTCCCTGGATAAGTTTGATTCCGGAACCGGATGGCCGAGTTTCACTAAACCACTTGAGGAAGGAAATATTATTGAAAAAGAAGATAAAAGTTTTATGATGATCAGGACAGAAGTGAGAAGTAAATATGCTGACTCACATCTTGGACACCTTTTTAAGGATGGTCCTGAACCGACCGGTCTGCGCTACTGTATTAATTCAGCAGCCTTGAGATTTATTCCCAAAGAAGATCTGGAAAAGGAAGGATATGGGAAATATCTGAATCTTTTCACGAAGTAGAATGACAAGA
Source organism: uncultured Atribacterota bacterium (assembly GCA_964433635.1). Lineage (GTDB taxonomy): Bacteria > Atribacterota > Phoenicimicrobiia > Phoenicimicrobiales > Stramentimicrobiaceae > CAYSSG01. The sequence continues at coordinate 67,687 of CAYSSG010000002.1, forward strand.
AATCACCAATAACGGTATACTGATGATCCTGGATTCATGCTACGAAAATTTTCTTGGCATGGATCCAAGTTTTTTTTAATTCAGCGTATTGTCACCAGATTACAGCAGGGCTACCACAGAATCTGCTACAAAATTTCTTCTATCCTAGATTTAATTCAGCCGAATAGTGATTTCATGTTGATCAGGTAAATATAATTTGTATCAACTTAGATGTAAATTAGTTGAAAAATATATTTGACAAATTTGTTTAAGGAAGCTATAGTTAGTTAAATTATTAAACAATTAATAATTTAATGATATAAAGAATTACGATCCTTTTAACTTTAAAGAGTTTTTCTGACAGTCTTATTCATCTTTATAAGAACGGGAGGAAAAGCCATGGATTATAATCCGCGCTGGAGGAATGAAATAACTGACCAGCTATTTGAGGCTATTCTATTGTTAGAAGATGTCGAAGAGTGCTATCGGTTTTTTGATGACCTGGCAACCATTAGTGAGATCAAAGAATTCAGCCAGCGACTGGAAGTTGCCCGAATGCTCAGTGAAGGTTTTATCTATGAGGGTATTGTAAAAAAAACCGGTGCCAGTTCTGCTACCGTAAGCCGGGTGAAAAAATGCCTGAATTACGGTGCTGACGGGTATAAAACTATTTTACAAAAATTAAAGAAAAATAAATAAAATCAGGAGAAGTTTTGATGAATAAAAACAGACTTAGTATTACAATGGTTTTGTGTTTGGTCATTTTCTTTGTGGTATTTGGTTTAACTGGTCTGACTGCAGAAAAAAAATCTTTTATCAATGGCATTGATGCCGATTACCCGCCACATGCCTATGTGGATGAAAAGGGGAATCCGGCTGGTTTCGATGTGGAAGCATTGAATTGGATTGCTGAAGAGATGGGTTTTGAAGTGACTCATCAACCGACTGCCTGGGATGGCATTGTGTCCAGTCTCTTAGCTAAAAAGATTGATATGGTATTTTCAGGAATGAGTATTACGGAAGAGAGAAAAGAAAAAGTTCATTTTTCAATTCCCTATTGGTCAATAGATCAGGCAATCTGCGTTCCAGTGGATTCGGACTTAAATGCCATTGCTGTATTTATGGGGGATTATTTAATTGGAACACAGCGTGGCTGTACAGCAGCCATGTGGATAGAAGATAACTTAATTCAACCTGGTTTATTCTCCAAAGATAGACTGAAACTGTATGATGGATTTTCTTTAGCAGTTCAGGATTTACTGAATAAAAGAATTGACGCTGCAATGATGGATGATGTGATGGTAGAAGATGCCATACGTAAAGGAATGGCTATTAAAATTGTAGGAATGATTAAAACAGGGGAAGAGTATGGGGTTGCAGTAAGGAAAGAAGATACTGAGCTGCTGGGATTAATTAATGAAGGAATTAAACGGATTATACAATCTTCAAAATGGGATGAATTAAAGGCTAAATATTTTCAAGCTGAATAGATTGGTCTAAAAATATTTTTCCTGGCAATTTGTAAAACTGAAGAAGGTCAAGGGGGATATAAACGATTGACGTTTATATCCCCAATTTAATGTTAAATTTCAATATTTGTACATTTATTGATTTCTAAGGTTTGGTTCATTTCGATTATGGAAAAATTTATTGTTGTCTATCAGGCACCTCCCTTTTTACTGCGTGGAATTATAACAACAATGGGCTTAGTGCGGAGTGCCCTGATATCAGGGTTTATGATAGGAGTTCCTTTATCAGTAGAGCAGGTTTATGGTTCCCCTTGTGTGAGAAGGCTGATTGGAATTGATGTCTGGTTTTTCAGAGGCCTGCCAATATTGGTATTGTTATTTCTTTTTTATTATGGTCTCTTTACGATGATCGGATTAAACCTGTCTACTTCTATAGCCGCAGTACTGGTACTGGGTTTACGCAGCTCTGCTTATCAATCACAAATTTTCAGAGGAAGCATCCAGTCTCTGGGTGAGGGACAGATGCTGGCAGCCCAAGCCCTGGGAATGAGCAGGTTGAGTGCTGTTTTAAATATCGTTCTTCCCCAGGCGCTGCGAAGGGCAATTCCAGGTTGTTCTAATGAAATGATTTATTTGATTAAATATTCTTCCCTTGCTTTTATGGTGACCTGTATTGAATTGACCGGAGCGGGTAAAATTGTTGCTTCCCGCTATTTTACCTACACTGAAGTATTTCTGGTCATTGGCATCATTTATTTGCTCGTGGTTTCTTTAGCTACAAAGCTTTTAAACTTGCTGGAGGTTAACATGGCCTTTCCCGGATGGGGAGTAAGAAAATAATGAAAGAAATGGAAGGTATTCAAAGACCAATTTCTCTGGAACACTCCAGTTTAAAGTATCCTTTTCCCGATGAACTATTGTGTGAATTGTCAAAAGAATTAGGCGGCATGAACGATTATCCCAGCGGAGGGGATTATCACAGACTTTCTGCTGCATTGGCAGAATATGTGGGTGTATCTCCTGATAATATCTTACCTGCCAATGGTTCTGATGAAGTCATTGAAGCCACCACCAGAGCTTTCGGTTCCGGATTAATATTGATCCCTGTTCCAACATTTTCTCAATACGAGGTAAGTGCTGATCGCAGTCAATTTATAAAAAAACTGATTCCTTCTCTGAAGGATCAACATTATCAATTGAATTATAATTCTGATGATTTAAAGAAGGCTACCCTGGTTTGGATATGTAATCCCAATAATCCTACCGGTAATGCTATTTCCAGAGAAGACATTCAAGATGTATTGACCGCTACGTCGGGAATGGTAGCAGTTGATGAATGCAATTATGAATATCTTGGTGAGTCAGTCGTTGATTTAGTTGGTCAATACCCTAATCTTGTGATATCCCGCAGTTTTTCCAAGAATTTTGGTCTGGCAGGGTTTCGTCTTGGGTTTGCAGTTTCTTCACAGGAGAACATTCATAGGATTGCCCGGTATTGTCAGCATTTTAGGGTCAATCGGATGGCTGAAATTGCAGGAATCCGGATTTTGAAGTATATAGATTACTACAAGGATATCTGGCAGGAAGTAGCTGGGGTAAGAGAACGATTTGTCAGCGGGCTTCATCAACTGAATATTAAGACCTTTCCTTCACGTACCAATTTTTTGCTGGTTGATTTTGAAACCAGGGAGAACACAGAAAGAGCATGGAAATATTTGAGGGAAAAAGATGTTTATACTTTTGCAGCATGGGGAGAAGAATTTACCGGACTGGATGATCATTATATTCGCTTTACCATCGGTACCCAGCAGGAAATGAATTATGTTTTAAGTTTATTATCCCGTTTTCTAGTCAGAAAAAATAAAGACTGTTAACTTCCAAACCTGATTCTATCACATTCAATTCATCCCTTGTTTACATTTTGGTCAAAAAAATATTCACTGTTAAAAATTCCCCATTGATGGTTATAATAAGTATATTGAGAGATTCAACAGGTTTAGCAGAAAAAAATTTTTCTTTATCGTTAACTGCATGATCAGTTTTAAAATAATTATGTTGGTAACAGGTATATGTCATGAAAAAAAGTTGTAAAAAAGATTTTCTGTTTTTTTTCTTTCTCATTATTGTTTTCTTGTCTCTCTCTTTCCTATCCGTATCTGCCCAGGGATTAGATGATAATGAGGAAAAACAATTAAAAATATTTCAACTCTCACAAGTACTGGAAGAGGGGGATGGTTTCCCCCAACAGCATGCCTATTTAAAAAATGCTCTGGCTTATTTTCATCAGGAATATTTTGTTTTAGCCATCAGTGAATTGGAAAAAATAACCTACAATCATTTATATATTCCACTGTATTTTAAAGGTCAGATGCTCCAAGGAAGATGTTATGAGAAACTTGAGCGTTGGGAATCGGCTATTTACACCTATCAGGAGCTGATGGATGAAGTTCCCTTCATGCAGGATTATCTTCTCTATTTTCTGGGGAAGACTTATCAGATGATTAATGATACCCGAAACGCTCTGGAATTTTTTCAAAAGCTAACAGAAGAATACCCGCATAGTACTCTCATTCCGCTCACCCGTTATCAGATTGCCTTAATCTATCTGCAAAATGAGCAGCTAACGCGATTTTTGCAGGAATCTCGTTCAGCGATCGATCTTTCCATGGATGATTCCTTTAAAGGATTCGTTCTTTCAAAAATGAATGATGTTTTATGGGAAGAGGGATTGTTGATTGATTCCTTAATCGTTCTGAAAGAACTGATTGAAAACCGTTATAACCGGGAACACATCTCCAGTGATGAGGATTTATTCGTGAGGCGGTACCAGGAAATCTGGCAGAAAGGTGACATTGCCATTATGCCGGATTTATCATTATTTTGTGCTGATATCCTGTTTTCCTCCCGGCAGTATAAAATAGCAGAGACACTATATGAACAGGTGATTGCCCTCTATCCAGATCAGATAGATTTAGCTCAGGTCTCTTATAATAAGGCGAGGACAATTCATTACCAGGGCGACTATGTTCGGGCCATCGAACAATGCAGGTATATACTGAGTCATTTTGATAGGATTGATATTATTGTTAGAACATTATACCTGTATGCGGGTGCCTTATTATCTTCCGGTAATCGCAGCCAGGCTTTGGAGAAATACCAGGAAATCATACAGAATTATCATGATAGCTACTATGCCCCGTCTTCTTATTTGCGCATTGCCGAGATTGAACGCTTACTGGGTAATGAAGAGGGAAATATCATGATATTGAATCAGCTGATCTCAGAATATCCCCAATCAGATCAATCCCGGGAAGCATGCTGGAATTTAGCTCGTTATTATACCAATCGTAATGCAATGCAGGAAGCCCTGAGTTATTACCGATTCATCCATGATCATTTTTCCCATAGCAGCATAGATGATGATTCTCTCTTTTGGCTGGGAAAATTGCAGTACCAACTGAATCAAGAAGAGGGTATTTCATGGTTTCATCTGCTTTTAAACCAGTTTCCTGACAGTTACTATACCTTTCGAATTCCCATGGAAGTCATAAAACCAAATCAGCATCTGAAAAATGTCATATCTCTGAGTAGTGAAAATACAGTGGAAATGTTTAAAAAAGATTACTTTCCCAAAGATCCAACGGCTCAATATGCTGCTTATAAAGCTGAGGTATTACAAATTATCAGTCTTTATCCAGAGTCAATTTTAGAAACAGCTATTGCTATGAAATACGAGCCAGATAACGCCTATCTGATGTATTTACTGACTGAGACGTATAGCTTGAATGGGGAATTCTATGCTTCCATCAGCTGGGCACAAGCACTGCTTAATCATTTTAAAGAAAAAGGAATGATTGAAAAAATGCCTTTACAGATCTGGCAGCACAATTTTCCTGTCTATTATAATTCGATTGTTAAAAAGCAGGCGGATCACTATGAATTGGATCCCTATCTGGTCTGGTCAACCATAAGAGAAGAGAGTCATTTCAGTCCTTGGATTGAGTCCAGTGCTGGAGCTGTGGGATTGATGCAGATCATGCCCTCTACAGGTGAGTGGATTGCTGAAAAGCTTAATGATATGAAGTTTCAGAATGATTTACTTTATCACCCTGATGTCAATATTCATTTAGGTTGCTGGTATCTGCAGTACCTGCAGGATAGATTTAGCAGGAACTATCATCTGGTGATTTCAGGCTATAATGCCGGACCGGGAGTTACCGATCGCTGGGTTGAAACCATTGATATGACCGATCTGGACTCCTTTATAGAAAATATCCCTTACCAGGAGACTTCAGAGCATATCAAGAAAGTGCTGCGTTCCTACATGATCTATCAGATTATCTATTCATGAGTATAAGCATAGCAGATTGGAAGGGTGAATGACCAATAATCTCATCCTTAACCGACCGATGAATCAATAGATGTAGTTTTTTCCTCTTTGATATTGATAGAAAATAACTGTATCATATTTAAAGATAGATAAGAAAATTGACAAGATTATAAAAAAACAATAAAATATTTTTAGAGGCCAGTTTCATTAGAAAAATTCTGTTGAATGACTGAAAGAATGCTTAGTTTGAATAAAGGATTTATTTTTTCAGACTTATGAAGGAGGAAAATCGATGGAAGAATATTTAACCGCAAAACAGGTGGCGGAATATTTACAGGTGAAGCCACTGACAATTTATCAATGGGCAAGGGAAGAAAAGATACCTGCTATCAAAATCGGCAGGATATGGCGTTTCAAGAAAAACGCTATTGATACCTTTTTAGAGGAACAACTGCACAGTAAAGGTAAGAACAGGTAAACAAATATCTTTACAGAGACTTAGAAAATAAATTTATTTTCTTGCAAAATGATATATCAATAGAGTAGAATATAAAAACAGTATAGTATTATAGCTATATTTTTTCCTCTCACATAGTTTTTCATAGAGTCCATGTTACTTGGTCTTTGGTTTACAACTATAAAATTAATAGGTGTTACGGACTAATGGATGATTGTAAAAGAAGCAGTTCTCGCTGCATATTCTGGGTAGCAGTTTTTTTTCTGTGCCTCAATTTGATGATTTTTGCAACTTCAGTTCATGTTTTCGCCCAGGAATATATAGAATATCAGGTCAAAGAAGGTGACTGTCTCTGGACCATTGCCCGCCAGTTTCAACTATCAATGCAAGAGGTTACCGAGATCAACGATATTGAACAGGAGCAAATCTTATCCCCCGGTGCATCACTGAAGATTCCCCAGAACAAGATTCTTATTTCCGATCAGAATACAAATTCCCAAGCCCTCGTTCACACAGTACAAAAAGGAGAAAGTCTTTGGGACATTGCCCAGCAATATCGTTTATCATTAGATTACATTTCGTCATTCAATAATCTAAAGCAGCCGGACTCCCTTTATATAGGACAGGAAATTAAAATCCCTATCGATTGCTCAGGAAAAGATGAAAAAATTCAGGAAGAACGACAACCTGACCTTTCCTTCGAAACAGAACATTCAAATCTTCAGGGAATGAGTATCAGCTTAAACCAGGAATTCAGAGAGCTGGTCCAGGAAGAAATGGAATATGTTGTTAAACCGGGCGAAAATCTATGGACTATTGCACAAAATTATCATATTTCATTGAAAGATATATCACAGATCAATCATTTAGAAGATGAAGAAAAACTATCGATAGGACAGATAATTAAGATACCCCTGGGTGGTGGACTGAGAGATAAAAAAGAAGAGCCGATACAGAATAAAGAGAAGCTTGAATTCAAATGGGTGGAACATATTGTTGAAGCCGGAGAAAATATCTCTATAATTGCGCAAAAATATCATGTTCCCACCGAAACAATTTGCCAATTAAATCAAATAACGCAGCAGGAATATGTCTTTCCGGGGCAGAGGCTTAAAATCAAAGAAGTCAATCCCGTAGAAGGTGCAGTTCAATCAGTGGCTGAAAAGGATCAAAACCATCCCAATCAACAGGAAGATACTGCATCTACCGGAGAGGAATGTCAGCCAATCTATTATACTGTCAGGTCAGGTGATACATTATGGAGCATCGCACAGCATTTCAGTGTCTCAATGGAGAGCATTGTTGCTGTTAATTATCTAAGCAATAAGGATGTTCTTTCAGTCGGCCAGAATTTGGAGATACCCGCTCTGGGAGGAGTCGGCCGTGACAATAACAAGATACAGACGGTCATTTATAAGGTAGTCAAAGGTGATACTCTCTGGAATATTGCCCAGAAGTTTGATGTTACCATGGTTGATATTATCAATATAAATCAATTACAGAATGTTACCAGTCTTGCTATCGGTCAAAAACTGAATATCCCTGCCACCGAATTGGCTGCCAGACAGGAGACAAAAAAGGCTGCAGTTGCCCAGGAGGAAAAACCAAAGGATATCATTCACTATGTACAGAAGGGAGAAACCCTGTGGGAAATTTGTAGAAAGTATCAGGTAAGCATGCAGTCTGTTACCAGTGCCAATCATATAAGCGAGAGCAGTAGAATTATTATTGGGCAGAAACTTGTGATTCCCAATGTCAGGGGTTCATCCCTCTCATCTCGTTCTTTTATCTGGCCTTTAAACGGATTAATTACCTCCCAATTTGGAATAAGGACTCTGGGAGGTAGAAGAGACTATCATACGGGAATAGATATTGACGGCCCGACCGGGGCTTCCATCAGAGCTGCTGAAAGTGGTAAGGTTAGTTTCAGCGGTAATATCAGCGGCTATGGAAATGTAGTGATTATTGATCACGCCGGTGGCTATTCCACTGTATATGCCCATAATTCAAGTAATCTGGTGAAGAAAGGGCAGAATGTCAGTAAAGGGGATATCATTGCCCGATTAGGGGCTACCGGGAATGCTACAGGCTCTCACCTGCATTTTGAAATAAGGGAAAGCGGAAAACCTGCCAATCCTTTAAATTACTTGCCCTAATAAGCCACAACCATCTCATCGCAGCAGTAAGTATAGTATGGATTTTCAATCATTTATCTTCCGGTTTTTATCAAGTAGAGCTTAAAATTTTTCACACCTGAAAGTATATTATGAGGGTTTTAGTTTTCCGTTCATTCTCCCATTTTTCTATAGAGCATGATACTATACGATGATTACAATTTGACCTGACAATCGTTCTGATGTAAAATGTATATAACAGATTATTTGAAGAAATTGATAGAGTGATAGAGTATTTCGGAGGTGAAGGCGGATTCCATCATCCGTTTTTTATGTTTAAAATTGGAGATAAAGTAGCCCATCCCATATTTGGGGTTGGAAATATTGCCAATATTGAAGAAAAACATATCCTGGATAAGGATGAAAAATATTACATTCTCGATTTATACACAAATCAGATGACCCTTATGATTCCCATCGGGAGAGCTAAGGACATCGGTTTGAGGAAAATCATCAGTAAAGATAAAATTCCTGAAGTGCTGGATATACTGGGTTATGAAATGGATGTAATGGAGCAGGATTATAAGTCCCGGATTAAAAAGCAAATGGAGCTGGTTGACAGCGGTAATTTAAAGAAAGTTGCTCAGGTGGTAAGGAATTATAATCGACGAAAAAGAACAGAAACACTTTCTGCTACTGAAAAAAGCTTGCTGGAAAGAGCAAGAAAGATTTTAACCAGCGAAATCAAAGCAGTTTACGGTATTGATGATAATGAGGCAAAGTTGATTGTTAGGGAACATCTGAAAAAGGAAGAGCAAAGAACCCAGGAACTGAAGAAATCATAACTAAAAGAGGACATGTAATGGATCATGATGATCGAATCATTAACGGGAAAAAGATTGCTTCCAGTATTGAAAATGAATTAGATGCCAGAGTAAGTGAATTTACTCAAAAATCGGGAGTGAATCCCAAGCTTTCTGTCATTATATTAGGTCAGGACCCGGCCTCCCTATTTTATGTTCGAATGATCGAGAAAAGCTGTCAGAAAGTTCATTTTTCTTTTGAGAAACACAATTTGGATAAGGCAGCATCCGAGGAAGATTTACTTAATTTACTAGAACAACTGAACCATGATAAAAACGTACATGGAATCATCGTTCAGACTCCTTTACCCAGACAGATCAACCAGGAACATATTCAGGAAGCTGTACATCCGGATAAAGACGTGGATTGTTTTAATCCCATAAACATGGGGAAATTGGCAATGGGAGGTCCGACTTTTTTACCCTGTACCCCTAATGCAGTTTTTGAAATCCTGACAAGAGAAAAAATCGGCATAGAGGGTAAACATGTTGTGATTGTCGGAAGAAGCAGTATTGTCGGTAAACCTTTGGCCCTTATTCTTTTATTAAAGAAACCTAATGCCAATGCGACGGTAACGGTCTGTCATTCCAGAACACCAGATCTGTCAATTTTTACCCGCAAAGCAGATATTATCGTCGCAGCTGCAGGACGTGCCCGATTAATCAGGGGAGAAATGGTTCAGGAAAATACAATCGTCATTGATGTCGGCACGAATGAGGTAGACGGAAAACTGGTTGGTGATGTTGATTTTGATGAGGTTTCCAGGGTTGCTTCCAGAATAACACCAGTTCCCGGTGGAGTGGGTCCGGTTACTAATATGATGCTCATGCAAAACACACTTCAAGCTGCCATAAAGCAGTGGGAAAAAGAAAAAAATCAGCAAGAGAATCAGTAGATATGATTAACTCGCAGATTTTTTTCGGCTTCTTTTTATCTTTTCCAAATGAATCATGAGAGCGGAGATATCAGAAGGGGTAATACCGGGTATTCTTTGGGCCTGGCCCAAGGATACAGGTCTTATTTCGGTAAACCTCTGTTTTCCTTCATGTGAAATTCCATACAATTGTGAATAATTCATATCGTCTGGAATTTTACATGCTTCATTCTTTTTAAATCGCCTGACTTCTTCCTCCTGACGCTTAATATAACCGGAATACTTAATTTGTATTTCTACCTGATTAATCACTTCCGGATCCAATACTGGTCTTTCAGCATCGAATGGGGCAGTATCAGCATAACGCAATTGAGGTCTGGTCAGCAATTCAGACAGGGTAACCGGCTTTTGAAGGGGAGAGGTTTTTAAGCTGACAAGTTTCTTGTTGGTCTGCTCATCCGGGTATATTTTCAGATGATGAAGGCGGATTTTTTCCTTTTCGATTGCTTCCTTTTTTGCCAGGAATTTTTGATATCTTTCTTCAGAGATTAGCCTGTATTGATAACCATAGGGTGTAAGCCGTAAGTCAGCATTATCCTGACGAAGTAGAAGCCGGTATTCTGCCAAGCCGGTTCTCAGCCGGTATGGTTCGGTAATACCTTTGGTTACCAGATCATCAATTTCTACCGCTATATAGGCTTGAGAACGGTCCAGAATGAACGGATCCTCATGATTTAACAGTTGAACAGCATTGATGCCGGCAATCAATCCCTGTTCGGCAGCTTCTTCATAGCCGGATGTCCCGTTGATCTGACCTGCCAGAAACAATCCTTTAATTTGTTTGGTCTCCAGTGAATATTTAAGTTGATGTGGCAGGATAACATCATATTCAATTGCATATCCGTAACGTATGATCTGACACTTTTCCAATCCCCTGACCGTCTGCAATGCTTCCAGCTGAGCGACAGGAGGAAGGCTGGTAAAAAAACCCTGTAGGTAAATTTCCTCTGTTGCGTCGCTCTCCGGCTCAAGAAACAGCTGATGAGAGGTATGATGAGGAAAACGAATGATTTTATCTTCGATGGAAGGACAATATCGGGTAGCAGTGCTCTGAATCGTACCATTGACCAGAGGGATTTGATGAATATATTTTTGAATTACCTGATGTGTTTTACTGTTGGTTCTCGTCATATAGATTGTATGTTGGGAATAGATTCTTTTTTCAGATTCATAAGAGAAGGCAAAAGGTTCATTGGCGCTTTTTTGTTCGTCTAAGTTTGTAAAATCAATACTTCTTCTGTCAATCCTGGGTGGTGTACAGGTATTCAATCGAATGATTTGAAAGCCAAGTTCATGAAGTTGGTTGGCTAAATCGGCAGAAGCAATCTCTCCGGCTCTGCCGGCAGGAAAATGAATCTTACCGACATAGATCATACCATTTAAAAATGTTCCTGTTGTGATAATGACAACAGGAGCATGTAATTGTATTCCACTCTGCAGGAGTACACCATCCGTCTGATTATTTTTAATGACTAAACCGGTTACCATTCCCTGGACCAGAGAGAGGACGGGTTGATTCTGGATAGTTTGAATCATCTTCTCCTTATATCTGTTCTTATCAACCTGCGCACGCAATGCCCACATAGCAGGTCCCTTGCTGGTATTCAGCATGCGGATATGAAGTGTTGACTGGTCGGTAATTTTAGCCAGTTCGCCCCCCAATGCATCAATCTCTCTGGCTACATGACCTTTCCCCGGTCCGCCAATCGAAGGGTTACAGGGTAATAGGGCAATATTATCTATATTTGAAGTGACCAGCAGAGTCTTGGCTCCACGTCGGGCAGCTGCCAGTGCTGCTTCACATCCTGCATGACCTGCACCGACAATGATAACATCATATTGAAAATGGCTCATCTTTATTTATAAAATCTCCCCAGTAGTATCTTAATTAAAGAAGATAGCACATTCCTGGATATTTTTCATCTATTTACTATCATTTTACTTTTATTTTTTTCAGTTCTTGCCCTCAAAAAAGGATTATGTTATACTTGAATCGGAGAGATGACCGAGTGGTCGAAGGTGGTTGCCTGCTAAGCAATTGAGTGGATCTTAAATCCGCTCCGAGGGTTCGAATCCCTCTCTCTCCGCCATTTTTTTATTCCCCCGGAAATTGAGCTCATTTGAGGAGGTTTGAATTTAAATGACTCTTGATTCGAACCGATACAATTTATCAGATATTACAATTCGCAACAACCTGCAGTATGGAGATATGGGATTTGTACTGTCGTTGCATGGCCAGGTATACAATCAGGAGTATGGTTTTAACCATGAATTTGAAGCTTATGTTGCCGAAGGACTGGCTGAATTTGCCAGAGAATACCGGGAAAGCAAAAGCTGTCTATGGATTGCAGAGACCGGAAATATGACTGCGGGTTGTATCGCAATTTTGGAGAGGCCAAATGAACAGGCCCAATTACGCTGGTTTATAGTCCATCCTGAATTCCGGGGATTAAAATTAGGGAAATGCTTAATGGAAAAGGCAATAGAATTCTGCAGACATGCCGGCTATCGCCAGATTTTTCTCTGGACATTGCATCATCTTGATGCAGCAAGAGCAATCTATGAGATGAATGGATTTAAATTGGGAGAACAAAAGAAACACTTTCTATGGGGTCAGCATTTGATTGAAGAATATTACATTCTAGTTCTCTGAACAAGTGAAAAAAACCTTATTTTCTTTATTGAGGAGGTTTTATGGCTAAGAAAATATACCGTTCAAGAAAAGATTCCATCATTGCTGGTGTTTGTGGTGGCATTGCTGAATATTTTGAGATAGATTCCACATTGGTACGTCTGTTATTTGTTCTTGTTGTTCTTCTGGGTGGCGTAGGTATCTTAGCATATATCATAGCATGGGTCATTATTCCGCAAAACCCTGAACAGACCATCAATGATGATGCAGAATACAAACAGTCGTATCATACGGAAACAGATGGGGTAGATAATCTGGATAATCACCGCAGGAATGTATGGGGTGGAATCATACTCATCGCTTTAGGATTATTCTTTTTGTTGAGAAGTGTCTGGCCTCGCCTTATATCGATTCGCTTCTGGCCTGTTATTCTTATCGTAGCGGGTATCATTTTAATGTTCCAATCCTTTTACAGAAAGAACTGAAAGTGTGCATGTCTTTCAAAAGAATTCGTTTTTTCCCCCATTGTAATACAGGCAAATACCTTTATTAAATAGATATGTTTTGTGCTTGGATGATATTAGAAGATTGGCATTCCTGTGTCATAGTCTGTTAACAGTTTATGAGAGGCGGAGCGAATCAGGAGTTAGATAATGTAAATTTCCAGGAAAGGATGAGGAGAAAGGAATGAAATTTCCGGATTCCAAAACAAAGATAATCTGTACTTTAGGTCCTGCATCACATCGCACCAGTATCATTAAACAACTGGTTTTGGCCGGTATGAATATCGCTCGCTTGAATCTGGCTCATGATACAATGGAATATCACAGGGAAACATTGCAATTCCTGCATGAGGCCGAAAAAGAATTAGATACTTTTATACCGGTCATGATGGATATCCCCGGTCCGAAGATTAGAATAGGAAAGATTGAAAACAGCCCTATCATCTTAAGAAGAAACCAGACCATTCGATTAACAACCAGAAATATAATAGGTAATGAGCATATTATTCCTGTCAATTACAAAGCGTTATTGAAGAGTGTCAAGATAGGCAGCCTGATCTATCTTTATGATGGATTTATTCAACTTCGGGTAAAGACTATTCTGGATGACGAGGTTACCTGTCAAATCATGACCGGTGGCAAGCTGGATTCATATAAAGGTCTCAATTTACCCGGTTCCAAAATATTCCTTGATACGATACGAAAGAAAGATCTGGAACTGATCGCAAACGGGTTAAGAGAGGGAGTCAATATTTTTGGAATATCCTTTGTTGAGAAAGCTCAGGATATCATCAAAGTGAAAGAATTTGCCAGAAAAAAGGGCAAAGAAATCTTTACAGTAGCTAAAATAGAGCGAGAAGAGGCTGTAGAAAATATTAATGAAATCCTTCAGGTCACTGATGCTATCATGGTAGCCAGAGGTGATTTAGGTGTTCAGGTTCCCATCAAAGAAATTCCAATGATTCAGAAAAGATTAATTGAACAAGCGAATCGAATTGGTAAGCCGGTCATTACTGCAACACAAATGCTGGTTTCCATGACCGAACATATCAGGCCGACGCGTTCTGAGGTAACCGATGTAGCCAATGCAATTCTTGACGGAACAGATGCGACAATGCTCTCTGAGGAAACTGCGGTTGGACAATATCCGGTGGAGGCAACCAGAATGATGTTAGATATTGCTATTTCCACTGAGCGGCAATATCGGGAATATCATCGTTCTTCCCTGAGTGAAAAGGTATATGCTTCCTTTCGACAACAGAAACCGTCTATTGAGGATGTTATTTCGATACATACTGTAGAAAGCAGCCAGATCATGCATGCGAGATATATATTGACACCAACCGAAAGCGGGAATACTGCCAGGAGAATATCCCGCTTCAAGCCTACCTGTTGGATTCTGGCCTTTACTGCCAACGCAGAGGTAGCTCGGTTTTTATCATTTTCTTATGGTGTTATCTCATTTCAGATGACAAAACAAGGACCTGACTGGTATAAAACAATGATAGATGTACTAAAGGAGAGGAAGCTAATCAAGAAAGGCGAGCTTCTGATTGTAACGGAAGGGACAATCAGACAAAAAATCGGAGGGACAGATTCTCTAAGAATCATCTCTGTTGATTGAAATCCTCTTTATAATGACGATATGCTTTAGGAAAAAACATGAACAGGATATACATCGTCTTTAGAGGTCGTCGGGCTTCAGCTGGAGAATATCAGGTTGATGCAGATGGTATAACCGGTTCCTTTTCACTTGAGATGCATCATATTCTCATCGGTATGCACTGAGTGTAACTGGTATGTAAAAAAAGATCTTTTTATCTATATCCGGAATTGAAATAGTCATTGAAGTTCCTTTTACTATCATGGATGGAAATTTTTATTCAATTGGCATGATTCGAACATGATGTGATATGATAGTACAGAAAAAAATAAAAAGCTGGCCATGATTAAGGTGAGGATTGTATTGAATAAGGATAACAAATCGTTACAGCCATTGAGTCGAGGGAAAATATCAGCAGTGCGCGGAAGCGTTGTTGATGTATATTTTGACCGGCAAATCCCTGCAATTAACAGTTTATTGAAGTCCGGCAATGTTTTTTTTGAAGTCATCCTTCATCTTGACGCCAATACGGCGAGAGGAATTGCCTTAACTGCCACACAGGGAGTAAGTCGTGGAGATGAAGTGATTGACAGCGGCAATCCCCTGAGTATTCCGGTAGGCGATGAATTACTGGGGAGAATGTTCAATATATTTGGTGATACGATTGACGGAGGAGAAAAACTTCATTTCACCAAGAAGAGAAATATTTACAGAACGCCGCTCTCCCTTTCAGAAAGGTCTACACAGATTGGTCTATTTGAAACCGGAATCAAAGTAATTGATGCTTTATCTCCCCTGGAAAAAGGGGGTAAGGCAGGTTTATTCGGTGGCGCAGGCGTAGGGAAGACCGTTCTGATTATGGAAATGATTTATAATATGGCTGTTGGTTATCAGGGCGTCAGTCTCTTTTGCGGAATCGGAGAACGTTCCCGGGAAGGGGAAGAACTTTATCGGGAGATGAAAGAATCCGGCGTTCTGGAAAAAGCAGTCATGATTTTTGCTCAAATGAATGAACAACCTGGTGCCCGCTTTAGAGTAGGGCATGCTGCTCTCACGATGGCAGAATATTTTCGTGATGAAGGCAAGCAGAATGTTCTCTTGCTGATTGACAATATTTTTCGTTTTGTTCAAGCAGGATCTGAAGTTTCCGGCCTTTTAGGTGAACTTCCTTCCCGTGTTGGTTATCAGCCTACTCTGGCCAGCGAAATTGCTGATCTGGAAGAGCGGATCAGCAGCTCATCTTCCGGTGATATTACCTCTATCCAGGCGGTTTATGTGCCCGCTGATGATTTTACCGATCCTGCGGCTGTGCATACTTTCAGTCATTTATCTTCTTCTATTGTCCTGTCCCGCCAAAGGGCAAGTCAGGGATTATATCCGGCAATTGATCCACTGAATTCCAATTCCAGTATATTGACTCCAACAGTTGTCGGTCAAAGGCATTATGATATTGCCCGCAGGATAAAACAAACCCTCTCCGAATATGAAGAGCTGAAGGATATTATAGCGATGCTTGGCTTGGAAGAACTTTCTAAAGAAGACCAGAGGGTGGTGAACAGGGCAAGAAGACTGGAAAGGTTTCTGACTCAACCTTTTGCTGCGACAGAACAGTTTACCGGCAATGAAGGACGTCGGGTTACTTTAAGTGAGACCTTAGATGGTTGTGAAAGAATATTAAATGATGAATTTTTTGATTATTCAGAGAATTCCCTATACATGATTGGTGCTATAGACGAGGCAAAGAAATGATGGAACTCAGGATTATACTGCCTGAAAAGACCTATTGGCAGGGGAAGGTAAAGAAAGTAACAGGGGAGGCCGTTAACGGTTTTTTCTGTTTGCTTCCCGGTCATGTCGATTTTGTAACAGTGATGGTTCCCGGGATTTTTTTTGCTTTAACGGATTCAGAAAAGGATATCTATATTGCGATTAATGAGGGACTATTAATCAAAGCCAAAGAACAGGTTACCCTTTCTGTCAGAGGTGCAATAAAAGGGGACAATCTGGGGAACTTAATGCGCCAGGTTGAAGAAAACTTTGTTAAGATAAATGAACGGGAAAGAGGAGCCCGCAATGCCTTACAAAAGCTGGAAGCGGATTTTATCAGGAGGTTTTTGGATTTAGAGGCCCATGGATAATCAAAATGACTCTTCTGAGGAAAAAAGAGAAAGAGAATTTCTTCGAGAGATCGAAAAGAAGGAAAAAAGGAGAATAAAGGCCCAAAGTAGTAAAAATAGGGCTATCTGGATGGGATTTGGACTATTTGGCGTGATTGGCTGGTCAGTCATGATCCCTACAGTCATTGGTATTATCATTGGTTTATGGGCTGATAGAAGATGGCCTGGACATATCTCCTGGACTTTGACATTTCTATTTCTGGGAATTGCATTGGGATGCTGGAATGCCTGGTATTGGGTGCA
This sequence comes from uncultured Atribacterota bacterium, assembly GCA_964433635.1. Taxonomy (GTDB): domain Bacteria; phylum Atribacterota; class Phoenicimicrobiia; order Phoenicimicrobiales; family Stramentimicrobiaceae; genus CAYSSG01. The sequence continues at coordinate 84,992 of CAYSSG010000002.1, forward strand.
GAAGGAACGTAAGGTGATTGAAAAAGAAAGAGATGAAGAGGGGTAATTGAAGATACAAGTATTTCATTTAATTATTTTAGGTTTTCTAACAGGACTATTTTATTTTGGCGGATTATGGTTTACGCTGCACTATATGGTACGGTCACGTTATCCGGCATTGGTTACCATATTCAGCTATATCTTGCGAGTTGCAGTGTCTTTTTTTATTTTACTCTACATTGCCCGCCTGGGGCAGTGGTTTTATCTTTTATACTGGTTAGCAGGTTTTATCATCTCTCGAATCGTGTTGTCCCGTTACCTGGGTGAAAATAATCCCAAAAAATACAATAAGGAGTCATAGTATGGAAATTACTCCTGATACTATTATATTTTGGCAATGGAATGGCTATCATCTGAATGCCACGATCGTTTTTACCTGGGTAGTCATGATCGTTCTGGTGTTGATAAGCTGGTTAGCTACAAAAAATATAAAGATAGGGCCTGATATCAGCAGATGGCAAAATGCTTTGGAAGTGATTATCGGTTATATCCGCTTACAGATTAAAGAGATTACCCAACACGATCCGGATCACTTTATTCCCTTTTTAGGTAGCCTTTTCCTGTTTATCTCTATGTCCAATCTTTTAGCTATTGTCCCCGGATTTCAACCTCCAACAGGTTCCTTGTCAACAACAGGAGCCCTGGCGGTTTGTGTATTTTTTGCCATACCTATATTCGGAATTGCCAAAGTAGGCGTTTTGAAATATCTAAAACAATATCTGGAACCGTCTGTTTTGATGATGCCTTTTAATATTATAGGGGAATTTTCCCGAACACTGGCTTTAGCGGTTCGTTTGTTTGGAAATATTATGAGCGGCACTTTAATTGCCGGTATTTTGCTGATTATTGCCCCCTTATTTTTACCGATTATTATGCAGGTATTAGGATTATTAATCGGCCAGATACAGGCTTATATTTTTACTGTTTTAGCAACAGTATATATTGCTTCTGCAATACAGGCAGAGGATGAATTGATTAAGAAAAATACGAATAAAGGAAGTGAGAAAAATGAGTAGCATTGATATTGTGAGTGCGGTATCTATTTTTACAGCTGGTATTACCATTGCTATAGGATCTATTGGTCCGGCAATCGGTGAAGGCATGGCTCTGGCCAGAGCCCTGGGAGCAATTGCACAACAGCCTGATGAAGCCAATACCATCACCCGAACCTTATTTGTCGGTCTGGCTATGGTTGAATCAACCGCTATCTATTGTCTGGTTATTTCAGTTATTCTGATTTTTGCTAATCCTTTCTGGAATTATATTTTAAGTCAATAAGGTGAGACGTATGATCATTGATTTGTTTACAGTCATAGCACAGGTTATCAATTTTTTGGTTCTTGTTTTATTACTGAAAAAATTTCTTTTTAATAAAATTATCAGTATTATGGACGAAAGGGAAAATCAGATTAAAGAACAATTAGCTAATGCCGAACAGCAGGAGAAGAAAGCCCAGGATGAAGTGAAAAAGCAGCAGGAAATAAGAGAAAAGTTGGAACTAGAGTGGGATCATAATCTAGCTGAGATCAAGAAAGATCTTCAGGTTAAACAAACAGGGATGATACAGAAGGCAAGAAAAGAAGTGGACGAGGCAGAGAAAAATTGGCGGGATTCCCTGGAAAAACAGCGTAGTTCTTTTCTTCGAGAATTAAAGCACCTTTCCTGTGAACAAGTTTGTGAGATTTCTAAAAAAGTATTAAAAGACTTAGCTAATGAAAGATTGGAAAGAGCTTTAATTGACAGTTTTTTGAATCAGCTGGAAAGCATGCAAAAAGATGACAAAAATAGAACAAAACTATCTGAACAAGCTGACGGGCTTGAAGTTTGGACTGCGTTCCAGGTGGATAAAGATAGTAAAGCACTGTTAATTGAAAAAATAAATCATATTTTCAATAAAAAAATAAAACTTATTTTCAAAGAATCAGACCGTCTGATTTGTGGAATTGAATTAAGGTCTGACGGAGGAAAAATTGCCTGGAGCATGGAAAGTTATCTTGATTCTCTGGAAAGTAAACTTAAGAAGGTATTTGTTGATACGAATGATGAGAAGGATAGTAGGATTAACAACATAGAAGGTGTCACAAAAGACATAAAAACAGACCAGCAAGACGCAGCAGGAGCATGAAGATGCAAAAATCTATTCAGGATACATTATTACAGGATGAGATTAAAAACACTTTTGTTGCAATGGAAAAGGCAATTAAACAGCATAAAAGCCAGTTTGACTTTAAGGAAATCGGCGTTATTACTTCTGTAGGGAAAAATATTGTTCGTTCCAACGGTCTGCCTAATGCGAAATCAGGAGAAATTGTTTCTTTTAATAAGGGACAATTAGGTATGGTTTTTAATCTGAATCCTGATAGTGTGGATATTATTCTTTTAGATGAGGGATATGCTATTGCTGCGGGAGATGAAGTAAAAAGAACTCACCGGGTGATGGATATCCCGGTTGGAGAAGAACTTATTGGTCGGGTGGTAGATGCAGTAGGTCGCCCACTGGACCATAAGGGACCGATTCTGACTACAGAAAGAGCTCCAATTGAACAGGATTCAGCTCCTATTATGGACCGAGATCCCGTTAACACGCCTATGCAAACAGGGTTATTAGCCATTGATGCACTTATTCCTGTAGGAAGAGGCCAGAGGGAATTAATTTTAGGAGACCGGCAAACCGGGAAAACTGCTATTGCAATAGATACGATATTAAATCAAAACAAGGGTGATGTCATCTGTATTTATTGTGCTATCGGACGACAGGTATCTTCTGTGGCAAGAGTCATTTCCAGATTAGAATCTTACCAGGCTATGGAATACAGCATTGTTATGATGGCTTCCGGTGACGAACCACCCGGATTAAACTATATTTCCCCTTATGCGGCTACTACGATAGGAGAATATTTTATGAAAAAAGGGAAAGATGTTCTGGTTATATACGATGATTTAACCCAGCATGCCCGTGCATATAGAGAATTATCACTTTTAATGAGAAGGCCTCCGGCTAGAGAGGCATTTCCCGGTGATATTTTTTACATTCATTCCAGGCTGTTGGAGCGGGCGACACATTTAAAAAAAGAATTAGGAGGCGGTTCACTCACTGCTTTACCGATCATCGAGACAGAGGCTCAGAATTTATCGGCATATATACCAACGAATATCATTTCCATTACTGATGGTCAGATATATCTGTCGCCGCAATTATTTCAGGGTGGTATATTGCCGGCAGTAGATGTGGGCAAATCTGTTTCAAGAGTAGGGGGCAAGACTCAACTGGCCGCTTACCGTAAGGTAGTCGGAGACTTGCGTTTAAGTTATTCACAATTCCAGGAATTGGAAATATTTTCCCGGTTTGGCACCCAACTGGATGAGAATACCAAAAAAACATTAACCAGAGGCAGAAGAATCAGAGAAATACTGAAACAGAAGCAGTATTCCCCCTATTCGGTATTAGAACAGATCATCTTACTTTTAGCTGTTTCTCGAGGGATGTTAGACGATATTCCTGAAAATGAAGTCAGCACATTTAAAGAAAGCATGAAAGAGGGAATCAAAGATAAGTTTTTAGGTATTACCGATCGGATTAATAATGATGAAACATTATCACCCGATGATGAAAAAAGGCTGAGCGGCTTTGTCCTGGAGATCATTAATTCTATGAAGAAGGAAAATACTTATGCAGACGCTGGAGACAATACGCAGGAAAATTGAAAGCGCTCAGGACATGCATTCTGTTGTAAAGACAATGAAGGTTCTGGCAGCTGTAAATATTCATACTTATGAAAAAGCTGTTCAAGCTATTAATTATTATTATCAGAATATTGAAAATGCTTTACAGATCGTGTTAAAAGAAAATCCTGAAATATTAAAATCACCGGTGAAAGTCCACAAAGAAGTAGGCGGAATGATTATTTTAGGTGCCCAAAGAGGTATGGCTGGAAATTTTAATATGCCAAATGTAAACAATATTGAAAACTGGCTTAGCAAAGCAAATATTCGCAAGGAATCATCATTGCTTATCAGCACTATAGGGGATAGAATTGCAGAACAAATCAAGGATATCGGGTTGATTTCGAAATATGTCTTTGATTTTCCTGATTTTCGTTACCATCTGGATGGCATAATTCAGGAATTACTTCTCATGATCGAAAAATGGCGTTTTGAGAAGAATTTAACAAAAATCCAGGTTTTTTACAATCGGCCTTTAAGCAGCTCCACTTTTCAACCGTTTGATTTTCAACTTTACCCCTTGAATAAAAATTGGATGAAGGAATTGTCAGAAAGAAAACGGACTTCCCGCTCAATTCCTATGTACAATATACCGGCTGGTGAATTATTCAATAAAATTATCAGCCAATATTTTTATATCTCTCTTTATCGGGCTTTTATAGAATCGATGGCCAGTGAAAATGCCAGTCGCCTGATTGCCATGCGAAAGGCAGAACAGAACATTGAAGAACAATTAGAAGAGCTGGATGCACAGTTTAATAAACAAAGGCAGGATTCGATTACCGAAGAACTGTTGGATATTGTTGCCGGATTTGAGGCTCTGACCAAATAATATATTGTGTAGTTTTGCAGGATAAAAGGTAGTCTTTATTGACCAATAATAAGAAGAAATCAAAAGATTATAAGATAAATATTCAGATTACTGGAATGTCCTGTGTCAATTGCGCCATGCGGGTCGAAGAGAATCTAAGGAAAGTGAAAGGAGTAAAGTTTGCTTCAGTCAATCTGGCAACAGAATCGGCATATGTAATAAGCCAACGGGAATTGACGATAAAGGAAATAAAAAATGCTGTAGAAAGTGCCGGTTACGGTATTTCAGAAAAGCGGGATGAGAAATCAGGATTAAAGCGTTATAAACAAGCTAAACAGAATATGATCCTTTCCTGGATTATCACTTTTCCTTTATCTGTAATGATGGTCTTTCATATGCTTGGTCATACTATTCCGGGATTTGTATTGCTTGAAGTGATAAGTGTTGCCTTGGTTGTTTTTTATTGTGGAAAAGCAACCATTAAAAGTGCCTGGATTGCCTTTATCCATCATCACTCTAACATGGATACACTGATCACTATCGGTTCTTTAACTTCCTGGATTACAGCAGTTTTAAACTACATAGGATTACCCATCATGTCATTTGGGACCCTTGGTGCAATGATTATAGCCATTCACTTAACCGGACGCTTCATAGAATCGCATTTAAGGGATAAAGCAGCCAAAGAGATAAAAGCGTTAATCTCCCTACAGGCCCAGGAGGCAATCGTTGTTTTTGAAAAAGAAGAAATGAAATTGCCCATTGCCATGATTAAAAAAGACCAATTGATAAAAGTAAAACCGGGTGAACGTATCCCGGTGGACGGAATTGTAGCTGAAGGTCTTTCTGTAGTAGATGAATCCTTTATTTCCGGGGAGCCTGTTCCCAAGAACAAACAGAAGGATGACCAGGTTGTCGGTGGATCGATTAACCTTTCCGGCCTTCTAATAGTTAAGGCAACCAGAATAGGCGAGGAATCATTTTTATCCCGGATGATTCAATTGATTAAAGAAGCTCAGGGAACCAAAGTACCCATCCAGGCATTAGCAGATAAAATCACAAATTGGTTTGTCCCTGTTATTATGGCCCTAGCGATCATCAGTGCAGTCTTCTGGTATTTTAATCTGAATGATTATCAGACATTTCTGTTAAAAGCGAAAGAAACATTCCCCTGGGTATTGATTACAGAAAACAACGATTCTTTTGCTGTCTTTGTCTTTATTTCAACGATAGTCATAGCTTGTCCCTGTGCCTTAGGGTTGGCTACCCCTATGGCCCTGGTAACGGGGAGCGGATTGGCAGCTAAAAAAGGATTAATTATCAGAAATGCAGAAGCAATACAGACTTCCAAGGATGTGGCATATGTGCTGATGGATAAAACCGGTACCATTACCTATGGACATCCTTCTGTGATACATCATAATCTTTCTCAGGAAGAAATGAATATTGTTGCCTCAATTGAGAGTAATTCTCATCATCCATTAGCCCAGGCTATTGCCGGCAATTTAAAAAAAAATAAAAAAGTTGAACATTTAAAAGAAATTCCGGGGAGAGGGGTAACAGCAAGTTTTAATGGAATAGAATATTTTATTGGCAAACCGGAAGAAAGGGAAGAGTATTTACCCTATTTCAAAAAGGGACAAACAGTAGTAGAAATATTAAAAGATAGATTTAGGATTGGATTTATTGTTTTAGCTGATAGAATAAGAGATGATTCTAAAAAAGCGATTGATCATCTAAAAAAGTTAAACATTACTCCGATAATGGTAACTGGAGACCATAAATTGACTGCCCGGGTTGTGGCAGATGAAGTGGGTATTGAAAAAGTATATGCAGGCATTAAACCTGAGGAGAAGCTGGAAATTGTCAGGAAATATCAAAGCTCCGGAAAGAAGGTATTGATGATAGGAGACGGGATAAATGATGCTGCTTCCCTGAAAGGAGCAGATATAGGACTGGCCATGGAAAAAGGCGCTGATTTGGCTATAGACAGTGCTGATATAGTTATAATAAGGGAAGGTATTTATGGATTAATTCACAGTATTAATATTTCTGGCAGAATATTTAAAGTGATTAAGCAAAATCTTTTCTGGGCTTTCTTGTATAATGCGATGGCAATACCTATGGCAATGCTAGGGCTTCTGCATCCGGTAATTGCAGAAGTAGCCATGGCTTTCAGTTCAATTACCGTTATTCTGAATTCTTTAAGAATCAGGTATGAATTTAAATAAAAAGCATAAAAAATATGATAAAAAAACGAAAGGAACCCATGATGAAACACAAATTGATTACCTTAGACGGGAATACGGCAGCTGCCCATACTGCCTATCACCTTAGTGAGAACATTACTATTTATCCGATCACCCCTTCTTCTGTAATGGGAGAATTAGCGGATCTATGGGCATTCCAGGAGAAAAAAAATATCTGGGGAGCAGTCCCATTTGTTGCCGAGATGCAGAGTGAAGCCGGAGCAGCAGGAGCAGTTCACGGATCCCTGCAGAGAGGGGCGCTGACTACAACCTTTACTGCCTCCCAGGGATTGTTGTTAATGATGCCCAATATGTTTAAGATTGCCGGTGAACTTACGCCAGCCGTATTTAATGTTTCAGCCCGTTCAGTAGCTACTCATGCCTTATCTATTTTTGGTGACCATTCTGATGTAATGGCCACCAGAACTACAGGTTTTGCCTTATTGGCAGCTGCTTCTGTGCAGGAAGCCATGGACTTTCCGTTGATTGCCCAGGCAGCCTCTCTGAAATCCAGGGTCCCGTTTCTGCATTTCTTCGACGGATTCCGTACTTCTCATGAGATATCCAAGGTAGAGCTTCTGGAAAATGAGGAAATGAAACAGATGATTAATGATGAGCTCATCTATGAACATAGAGCCCGCGCACTTTCTCCGGAACGTCCGTTTATAAGAGGAACCGCTCAGAACCCGGATGTATTTTTCCAGGCAAGGGAAGGATGTAATCCTTTTTATGATGCATGTGCCGATATTACAGAAGAAACCATGAGGAAATTTAAAGAGATTACCGGCAGAGAATACCGTCTTTTCCAATACGAAGGTGCTCCTGATGCAGAATATGTCATTATATTAATGGGTTCAGGCTGCGAAACAGTTCAGGAGACTGTGCAGTACCTGGTAGGAAAAGGTGAAAAGGTAGGCCTGATAAAAGTCCGGCTATTCAGGCCGTTCTCAGTTAAACATCTCTATAAGGCTATACCTGAGACAGCCAGGAGATTATGTGTTTTAGACAGAACCAAAGAACCGGGCAGTGCAGGTGAACCTTTGTACCTAGAAGTCCTGTCCGGTATTAACGAATACATGAGTGAGAATAATATTGAAAGAAAAATAAAGGTATTTGGCGGAAGATATGGCTTATCGTCCAAGGAATTCACACCAGCTATGGTCATGGGAGTCTTTGATGAAATAAAAAAAGAAAAGCCCATGAATCACTTTACCATTGGCATTCATGATGACGTCACCAATCAGAGCGTTAAATACCCGGAACATTTCCATATTGAACCGGCTGACAGGGTCAGGGCTGTATTTTATGGATTAGGTTCAGACGGAACCGTAAGCGCTAACAAGAGCTCTATCAAAATTATCGGTGAAGAGACTGATAATTTTGCCCAGGGATATTTTGTCTATGATTCCAGAAAAGCAGGGTCATTAACAATTTCCCATCTGCGTTTCGGTAAAGATCCGATTCATTCACCATACCTGATTCAAAAAGCAAACTTTGTGGGATGTCATCAGTTCTCATTCCTGGAAAAATATGATGTCTTAAAATATGCTGAGGACAATGCCGTCTTGCTGTTAAACAGCCCGTATCCTGCTGAAGAAGTATGGGATAAAATTCCCAAAGAAGTCCAGGAAAAAATCATTGATAAAAAGATTAAACTATATGCCATCAATGCTTATCAGATTGCCAGGGAGACCGGTCTCGGTGTCAGGATTAACACAGTTATGCAGACAGCGTTCTTCCTGTTAAGCAAGATATTGCCTGAGGATGTAGCTATCGATAAGATTAAACAGTTCATCAAAAAATCTTATGGAACCAAGGGAGAGACAGTCCTCAATAAGAATAATAAGGCTGTTGATTTGGCTAAGGAATCTATCCAGGAGATAAAAGTTTCTGCCAGAGCTGATAGCAAAATCAGTAAAAAGGATGTTGTTTCTGCCGGGGCACCTAAGTTTGTACGTGAAGTAACTGCTAAGATGATTGCCCAGGAAGGAGACGATATTCCGGTAAGCGCCTTTGAGCCTGACGGAACATTCCCCTCCGGAACTACTAAGTGGGAAAAGAGAAACATTGCCCAGGAAATTCCGGAATGGGATCCGGATACCTGTATTCAATGCGGAAATTGTGCTTTTGTCTGTCCTCATGCGGTCATTAGAAGTAAAGTTTTCTCACCTGATTTGCTTGCTGATGCACCGGAAAACTTTAAGTCTGCTGACAGCAAGATTAAAACATTCCAGGGACAAAAGTTTACCCTGCAAATCTCTCCGGAAGATTGTACCGGATGTGGCTTGTGTGTAGAGGCATGTCCTGCGAAAAATAAGAAAGAGCCGGGTAAAAAGGCCATTAACATGGTTCCTGTCGAAAAGATACAGGAACGGGAAAAGAAAAACTGGAAATTTTTTGAAAGCATTCCATTGGTTGACAGAGAAAAACTACAGCTTAACCGAATCAGGGATTTGCAGTTTACCCAGCCATTATTTGAATTCTCCGGAGCCTGTGCCGGTTGTGGTGAAACACCTTATGTGAAACTTGTCAGTCAGTTATTCGGAGACAGGATGATTGTAGCGAATGCTACCGGTTGTTCCTCGATTTATGGCGGTAACCTGCCGGCAACACCATGGACCTTTAACCAGGACGGGCGTGGACCTGCCTGGTCTAATTCTCTCTTTGAAGATAATGCTGAATTTGGTTATGGCTTGCGATTGGCAGTAGACCAGCAGAAGAAAATGGCTATCAACCTGTTAGAACAGCTGAAAGAGGAGATTGGCGAAGAGCTGGTTGATGAGCTTATCAATTCACCGCAGACGGATGATAAGGAAATTCAAAAGCAAAGGGAAAGGGTAGAAGAATTAGGCAAAAAGCTAAAAGACATTTCTAATGTTGAGGCACGTCAACTGGAAAGTATCGCCGAAGCCCTGATACAAAAGAGTGTCTGGATCATCGGCGGAGACGGCTGGGCTTATGATATTGGTTACGGCGGACTAGACCATGTAATCGCTCAGAAACAGAATGTAAATATCCTGGTATTGGATACCGAAGTCTACTCCAACACCGGTGGACAGATGTCCAAGGCTACTCCGTTAGGTGCTGTTGCAAAATTTGCCGCAGGTGGTAAAGAAATGGCTAAAAAGGACCTGGCTATGATGGCAGTTAATTACGGACATGTTTATGTGGCAAGAATAGCCTTAGGGGCAGACATGAATCAGGCGATAAGAGTATTCCGCGAAGCTGAAGCCTATAATGGGCCTTCCCTGATTGTTGCTTATTCACCCTGTGCCGGACATGGCTATGACCTGAAAAACGCATTAACACAGCAGAAAGCAGCAGTAGCATCAGGATACTGGCCATTAATGCACCGTAACCCGGAATTAAAGAAAGAGGGTAAGAATCCATTCGTACTGGACAGCAAAGCTCCCAGTATCCCATTAGAAGAATACATTTATGCTGAAAACAGATACAGAATCCTGACTTACAGCAAGCCTGAAATTGCCAAAGAGTACTATAAAAAAGCCCAGGAAGAAGTATTAAATCGCTGGAAAATATACGAGAAATGGGCAAAAGATGAGAATTCTCAAAAATAAATAAAAATAAAATAGATAAGAATTGGGAGGATAAGCAAGTGATTGATTTAAGTACCAGATATTTAGGGATTAAATTAAAGAATCCCTTAATTGCCTCTGCTTCTCCGTTATGTGAAAATATTGAAAACATCAAGCAGATGGAAAAAAGCGGAATTGCTGCTGTTGTGTTGCATTCACTGTTTGAGGAACAAGTCATCATGCAGGAAAAAGAGCTGAATTATGCTTTAACTCAAGGCACAGAAAGTTATGCTGAGGCATTAAGCTATCTTCCTGATGTAAATGATTACCATTTTGCTCCTGATGAGTATGTAGATTATATAACTAAAGTAAAGGAGGCTGTTGATATACCCGTTATCGGCAGCCTGAATGGTATATCGAACAGCGGATGGATTAAATATGGAAAGAAAATCGAAGAGGCCGGCGCAGATGCGCTGGAATTAAATGTCTATTACCTGCCTACAACAATAACTGCCTCTTGTCAGGATATTGAACAGATTTACCTGGATCTGATAAAGATGTTGAGAAAGAGCATTCATATACCCCTTGCTGTAAAGCTGAATCCTTATTTTAATTCCATTCCGGGAATTGCGTATAAACTTGCACAAATGGGAGCCGATGGTTTGGTATTGTTTAACCGGTTTTATCAACCGGATATAGACTTGATTGAGATGTCTGTTGTTCCAGACTTAGAGTTGAGTCGTTCTTCTGAATTGCGCTTGCGACTCAGGTGGATCGCTATCCTCTATCAAAGGATTAAGACAGATCTGGCTGTTACCGGTGGAATTCACACGGTAGAAGATATTTTGAAAAGTATTCTGGTAGGGGCAAATGTCACGATGATGGCTTCGGTTTTATTAGAACAGGGTATTCCTTATCTTGATAACTTGCTGAAAGGCATTGAGGAATGGCTGCGAAGACATGAGTATCATTCCCTCGATGAGATTAGAGGACTGCTCAGCCAGAAAAATGTCAGGCAAACAGATGCTTTTGAAAGAGCAAATTACATGAAGGTATTGCAGTCTTACCGGTTTGAAGATTTTACTTAGATTTTTTACAGGTCAACAAAAAGATTCCTGAAAGGTCAGATGAATGGAACAGATTTTTGGTTTTGACTGGGCGCATATTCCCGAACATATCAATCCGGTCCTGATGTCTTTTGGCCAATTTAAAATTTACTGGTATGGCCTGATGTATCCGGTGGGATTTTTGACCGCTTTTTTTCTGGTTATCTATCGTATTCGCTCGGAAAAGCTTATCCTGGAGGAATCAATGGTAATGGATTTTCTTCTGTGGGCGATTATCAGTGCAGTCGTTGGAGGCAGAATAGGACATGTGGTATCCTCAGATCTGGGATATTACCTGGCCAATCCATGGAAAATTGTCTTACCATTTGACTTTTCAGGAGGACTTCACTATACCGGTATTTTAGGCATGTCTTATCATGGTGGTGTGATTACCCTGGTTCTGGCTTATCTCTTATTTTGTTCTATTCGGAAATTCAATCACTGGCAATTTGCAGATATTGTTGTACCGGCGATTCCTGCGGGTTACACCTTTGGAAGAATCGGCAATTTCATTAACGGAGAGTTATATGGAAAGGCAACCAGCCTGCCCTGGGGGATGTATTTTCCCACTGATCCGACGAATCAGTTGAGACATCCCAGTCAATTATATGAAGCATTTTTTGAAGGGATTGTTCTCTTTATTCTATTGTGGTCTCTACGTAAGAAGAAATGGTTTAATGGTTTAACATTAAGCATTTATTTAATAGGCTATGGTATAATCCGGTTTATCATTGAATTTATCAGGGAACCATCGATGGTGACCGAAAAATACCTGGGATTCATGAATCTTGCTCAGGTAATGTCCCTGTTGATGATGATTGCCGGACTGTTTCTTATGCTCATTAGGAAGAATAAATCTTATATGCCTATCACAAAGGGAGGACAATAAATGAACAGCCAATTTGTTATTTTTTTAGCCATCATTGCATTGGTGGCATTTCTGTTTAAGGATGGGTATCTGAACCTCTGAAATTGATACTGAATAATCCTGAGAAAAAAGCAACTATTGATCATCATAGAAATTAAAATAAAAAAGTTTTCCAATCAAGGAGTTGATAGAATGTTAAAAGATCTCATCAGAAAAAATAGAAGCTATCGGAGATTTGATGAAAGCATAGATATAAGCCGTGAAGATTTGATAGAATTAATTGACCTGGCAAGATTATCCCCCTCCGGATCCAATCGTCAACCTTTAAAATACTTTTTATCTAATGACCGGGAATCGAACAAAATGATTTTCAGTACATTAGCCTGGGCTGCTTACCTGAAGGACTGGAATGGGCCGCCTGACGGGGAAAGACCTTCTGCCTACATTATCTTATTAGGGGATAAAAACATCACAGAGAATTTTGGTGTAGATCCGGGAATTGCTGCCCAGAGCATCTTGCTGGGAGCTACCGAAAAGGGATTGGGCGGATGCATGTTTGGAAATGTATCCCGGGAAAAACTGCGGAAACTTCTTAACATTTCCTCTCAATATGAAATATTATATGTGCTGGCTCTTGGAAATCCCGTTGAGAAGGTTCAAATCGAGGAGTTAAAAGAGGGTGGAAGCATTCAATACTGGCGGGATGAAAACCAGGTTCACCATGTGCCCAAGAGAAGTCTTTCCGAATTGATTATTTCTTAAGAATGTTGGTCCCAAAAGAAAAAATAATCATCATGATCATATTTCCAGAACGATGAAGGTAGAAAAATATGAAGATAATAAACATGATTCTGTGGTGGATTTTTATTCTTTCCATTCCCCTGTTATTAATTTCCACAACAATCAGCCTGGAACTGCAATGTTTGCCTTTTTATGAATATGCCTATCAAAAGTATCATATCAGTGATGTAACCGGTTTTAGTGACCATCAGCTGAAGATAATTACCCGTCATGTAATTCAGTTTTTTAACGGAAAAGTAGACAGTGTCCAGCTGGTAGCAGAAAAAAATCAACATCCTATCAACCTATTTCACGATTATGAAATTGTTCATTTGCAAGATGTAAAAGAAGTTTTTCAGTATGTTGACAAGATACAGTCTATATCCATTCTTTATTTTTTATTCTATTTACTCTTTAGCATGGTCAGTAGAAAGAAGCAAAGGTTGATCCATTTCTGGAAGGGACTGAAAAACGGCAGTTTTTTAACGATTGTTCTGCTGGTCACCCTGGGAATATTTGTATTCATTGGTTTTCATCAGCTTTTTGTTCAATTTCATTATCTGGTTTTTGGTGACCCCCAGCATTCACCCTGGATACTTGATCCCAGGATAGATCATCTGGTGATGATGTATCCGCTTGGTTTCTGGCAGGATGCGGCTATTCTCGGGATTACGGCTATTCTTATAATGGCAATTGTCTTGATCGGATTAAGCTGTATACTTCTGAGAAGGTACCCTCATCATTCCAGGTAAAATAAACAGAATAGTGTCTGAAGCGATAATTAAAATCATGTTAACAATTCCTTTCCTGATTTCGATTATTTTGAATGCTTTCATAGGGACATTGCCATTACTTGGGCCAGTCATCGCTGGATTTTCTGCTGGCTTACTGGTCAGGAAAGAGCTTCCGGCAATGGCAGTTGGTTTTTTAGGAGCCATTATCGGAGGTGTATTCAGCAGGACATTTCTTTTATATTCCGATATTGGATGGCATCATCGTTTATTGCATGCATTTGGTTACACATCAGGTCATTATACAGGGATGGTTATTCAAGGGAATATTTTTTTCTCTGCACTATATTTTGGTTTATTGGGTCTATCAGGTGGATTCGCAGGTGTCTATCTATTTAAACGAATAAAAGGTTATCGAAAGTAGGACGAAGATTAAAGAAAATCAAATAACAGGAGGGACAGATGTCTTTAGCAATTAATGCCACGATCCCGGAAGGAATCGTTCTGGCGGCTGACAGTCGTCAATCATACCGGAATCGCCGAGGTATGGCCAGAATTGGCAGTGATAATGCCTCGAAACTTTTTCTGCTGAATCAAAGAATGGCTGTTGCTATAACCGGACTTGCTTTTTTACCGGAAGATGGTGTTTTAAAAAGTATCAGTAGTTATATTAAGGAATTTATCAACCAGAATCAACTGGAACATTACTCTGTCCAGAAGACTTCAGATGAGCTGGTCCGTTTGTTTGAAGAGAAATATAAGTGGCAGAAACAATTGGATCAGGCAAAGGATCGCATTGAACAGGATTTGATAACGAAAAGATGTGAAGTATTGGAAATGACTAAAAAAGATTCTTATATCGACTTTCGCTACAAGGATCCCCATGGTCACATCAGGAGCGGTATTGGAAGAGTTGATCCCATTAGCTTTATTATTGCGGGCATCAATCAGGATGGTTCTCACCAGGTGTTCACCTGCCATATTCCCGGAGATAAAAAGAAAAATCGGGATAGCAAGGAGAGGGGAAGAGAATTCGGAGCCAGTTGGATTGGGCAGACCGATGTAGTCTCCAGGATCGTGCTTGGATTTGACGGGCGGATAGGCAACTTACCCTTTGTTGAAGCAGCAGGTAAACAGACGAGTAGAGAAGCCATAGGCAGCCAGTTAAGGAGCCTGGAATATGTCATTCAATGGGGAACAATGACTCTCCAGGATGCCATTGATTTCTGCACATTGATGATTGAAACAACCTCGGCTATTCAGAGATTTTCTGATGGAATTAAGGCCAATCCCGGTGACCTGCCTGGTGTAGGCGGACTGGTGGAAGTTCTGACCATCACTTCGGAAGAAGGCTGCAAATGGATACGCAGAAAGAAGATTACAGTTCATGACCATATTCAGATGGACTGACAGATCTAGAAGATGATGAAAAAACGGAAGACCTAATCAACATACTGCTGATAATTATGGCAGGTCAGTTTTTTTACTGACTGTGAAAAGGATTTACCTCTTTCAAATTCATTTCGATACATTCCAAAACTGGCAGCAGCCGGGGATAGAAGAACAACGGTTCCGGGAGTAGCTTTGCTGTAGGCAATCCGGACTGCTTCAGGCATTGAATGGCAGGTCTGAAATCTGTCCTGTAAATTGAATCTTTCCAATTGTTTCAGTATGATATCTGTTGCATCGTATTCCGGATGCTGCAGGATAAGTAGATAGACAATATTCTTGCTTTCTTTAATGGTTTGACATAAAATCTCGTAGTGTAATTTCTTGTCTTTTCCTCCCAGGATGAGAATCAGCGGTTTACCGGGAAAAGATTGGATTGCTGCTATCGACGCATCCGGTGTGGTTGCACAGGTGTCGTTATAAAATTCAATGCCCTTCAAGGTATGTATTTTTTCCAAACGGTTGGGAGTACCCGGGAAGGTCCTGATTCCCTCAGAAATATGTTCTGAAGGTAAGCCGGAAATAAAGCAGACAGTAGCTGCAGCCAGTATATTTTCGATATTATGCACGCCGGGTATTTGAATATCATTTCTTTGAGAAAATACCTCTGACCTGTCTGCCCATTGAAAAATCAGATGATCCTGATGAAGAAAACTACCCCGAGAGACCTTTCTTATGGAGCTGAACCAGAAAATATTTGCCGATGTATCACTTTCTATCTTGTTAGTTAACGGATTATCCTGGTTAGTAATGAGATAATCTGATTGATTCTGATATTGACAGATTAATTTTTCCGATTGTGCATAATCATCAAAACTGCTATACCTGTCCAGGTGGTCAGGCAGAATATTGGTTAATACGGCTATACGGGGTTTGAATTGAATGTGACGAAGACCTTCCAGCTGCCAGCTGGAAATTTCCAGTAAAACAAATGTTTCAGGTTTAATATCAGGCAAAACGTCAAAGACCGATATGCCAATATTCCCCGCATGTACAATATCTTTTTGGGCATGATGGAAAATGTGATAGATAAGACCAGTTACCGTGGTCTTGCCTTTCGTTCCGCCGACGGCAATCAAATTTTTAGCAGGACACATTTTCAGAAACAGGGATAAATCAGTTTCAATGGGGATCCCATTGGCTCTGGCTATCTGCAGGTATTTTGAATCACGGGGAACAGCGGGATTCTGAATTATCATATCGCTGTCAGAAAAATCTTCAATTCGATGTTCCCCTAAGACATATTGAATATCATAACCCTTCAATTCATCCATTGTTTCTTGCAGTTCATGCTTCGTCTTCAAATCAGTGACCAATACTTTTGCCCCGGATTGGGCTAGAAAACGAGTCACCCCCAATCCCCCCCTGTTGAGACCTAATCCCATGACAGTGATTTTTTTGTTCTCTAAATGAAAAAAATCTTTCATAACCTGTCTTTGCTTAACGGAAATCCTTTTTGCTATCACTATATCAGAAAAAACATTACAGAAACAAGTGCATGATTTCATTTGACGAAGATATTAAATTATACTACAATTTGTTAGTATTGTTACGAAAAAATCATATGAATCGTAACTGATTGGTTTCATCTCTTCAGAAATGCGCCCGTGGCTCAATTGGATAAAGCAACTGACTACGGATCAGTAGACTGGGGGTTCGAGTCCCTCCGGGCGCACCATATCATTCTGTATGCAGCATATCGTATTCCGTATAACGTAAAGGAAAAAAGCACGATATCAATTCATAAGTTCTTGATAAGCAAGTAAAAATTAAACGAACAAAGAAATCGTAGAAATGCTTAAAAGTTAATGAATGATAAATCATAAGGAAAAAGGTATTGGCAGAGCGTATCCATCAGGAAATGATGAAAGAAGCACTGGGACTGGCATGGGAAGCCTATGATTGTGAAGAAGTCCCGGTTGGTGCGTTAATCGTATTGAATGGGCAAATTATAGCCCGATCTTATAATCAGAAAGAGAAATTTCAGGATCCCACTGCCCATGCTGAAATTTTAGCACTCCGTAAAGCATGTGCCAGTGTCAATAGCTGGCATCTGGAGAATGCAATCATGTATGTAACCCTGGAGCCATGTCCCATGTGTGCTTATGCTATCATCCAGGCCCGATTGAAAAGACTCGTTTTTGGGGCATGTGATCCAAAAGCAGGAGCTGCGGGCAGTGTCATTAATATTTTTGAAAAAAAGCTTT
Source organism: uncultured Atribacterota bacterium (assembly GCA_964433635.1). Taxonomy (GTDB): domain Bacteria; phylum Atribacterota; class Phoenicimicrobiia; order Phoenicimicrobiales; family Stramentimicrobiaceae; genus CAYSSG01. The sequence continues at coordinate 102,491 of CAYSSG010000002.1, forward strand.
TTAACCACGAGGTAGAAGTGTTTGGTGGTATCCTGGAGGAAGAATGCGGTGCCATTTTGAAAAAGTTTTTCCTGGATAGAAGATAATCTGTTATCCTTGTTAGGTTATAAGGAGAGGTGGCCGAGTCCGGTTGAAGGCGCTCGACTCGAAATCGAGTAGGCGGCTAATCACTGTCTCGCGGGTTCGAATCCCGCCCTCTCCGCCACAGGATCCGAAAAAAAATGCTTGTTCGAACTTCATTTTAAGCCAAAAGCGGGTTTCCCTCATTTTTATCATAATAGGCTTTTAATATTTTTATAGTGCGGATTTGTTCCCTGTGTATATCTTTGGCTAGTTCTGATATTTTGATGTCCAAGAAGTTCTTGTACATATCGAACATCGGTGATATTTTCAAGCAGATGCGTAGCAAAAGAGTGTCGGAGCGAATGGAAAGTTGCATCTTTTTTTATCCCAGAAAACTGCAAGCATTTTCAAAAACTTTCTGAGCCGTCCTTGGGGTTAATTTCCCACCTCGTCCACTTGCAAAGACAAAGTCATTATTTGCTTTTCCGGCAAATAAATTCCTTATTCTTCGGCTATACTCTTCGGTATTATGGTGATTCGATCTTATTGACCTTATTCCTTAAAACATATTAAAATTAAACTAGTTTTTATATGATTAAAGCGTATTATTATTTTGTATAAGATACAGGTTGTTGTATAAATTGTACGGGTCATTTTATATAATAAAGAGTTAGATGCAATTAAATCAATATTGGGAGTGATTGAGAATGCAATATTATAAAAAACTAATTGTCGATAGTATTTATTTATCCCCAATGAATCCTGATAATACTGATATTTATACAAAATGGATAAATGATTTAGAAATATAAATACCTTTAGGTAATGACAGTAATGTTTATTCTTTAGAAAAAGAACGATAAGCTCTTGAAAAATTATTAAAGGGAAAAATATTTTGCAATAGTAGAATTAGAAAGTGATAAATTGCAAGGGAATATTAGTTTGTTTGATATTGATTTAATTTATTGAAAAGCAGAAGCTGGTATTGTTATTGGAGATAAAGATAAATGGGGTAAAGGGTTTGGAACGAAAGTATTGAAATTAATTTTAGAATTTGGATTTAAAATATATGCAACATTTGCATACCAATATCCACTGGTGCTGCATTGACTTGAATTGACAAGGTTTTGAAACATCAACAATGTTTGACTATTTTATAGATAAGCTCAAAACTTACAAACTTTACCTTGAATTTTATGCTTGGAGGAAATATCAAATGACCTGCTGGAACACGGCAATCTGCGAAACAAACGGAATAAGCATACACTACACAAGAACCGGGGGTAACAAACTCCCTTTAATTCTACTACACGGATTAATGGCTAATGGCGTGTGCTGGACAGGCTTGGCACGTGTTCTGGAGAAAGAATATGACGTAATCATGCCTGATGCCAGGGGACATGGAAATTCGAGTGTACCTGATTTTGGATACCAATACGAAGACCATGCAAACGATGTTGCCGGTTTAATAAATGCTCTAAGGTTACCTCCTCCGATCCTGCTCGGACATTCCATGGGTGGGATGACTGCAGCCGTGGTGGCAAGTCGTAAACCAAATCTGCTCCGTGGCCTGGTCTTAGCTGACCCAACCTTCTTAAGTCCAAAAGTTCAGCGCGAAGTTCGCGATAGTGATGTCGCCGATCAGCATCGGCGAATGCTCAATATGTCATTGGATGAGGTGGTGGCAGACGCACGGAATAGACACCCTAATCGGTCAGGGGAAAACCTTGAACTGCTCGCTCGGGCAAGACTTCAAACTAGTATGGCAGCATTTGGCGTTCTTACGCTGCCGAACCCTGACTATAAGCAGTTAGTGAGCGCAATTAACGTTCCAAGCCTCCTTGTATTTGGTGATAAAGGCGTTGTTTCGTCTGTTGTTGCCGAAGAGCTGCAACGTATTAATCCAAGACTTCAGGCAGAACAAATCCGGGAAGCTGGCCACAGTATCCACTTAGACCAGCCAGAGCGCTTTGCGGCTGTCGTCGGATCTTTCATGCGTTCTATTGGAACAGTCATTGATTCATGAACGTGCTAAACTTGATAGTGTTCTAAACCAAATGGTATATTATATGATAGCAAATCAACTATTTAACAGGATATCATTATTTTTCTATCATTGAGGCGTCAGGCCTTGAAATATCACCTTTTGTTATCTTTCAAAAACTGACCCCCACAAAGGTTGAAATAATTTTGATATGGAATTCCTTATCTCAAAAAAAGAATTAGATCGACGGAAAAGAGCATTCGGCACATTATTGGTTAGTTTGGCTGTTGGCATTTTTTTGTTTTCTAACCTGATTAACTTTCCAGTACCATCAGCTGGATTATTAATCATCAGCGTTATTTTCCTTATTATTTTCGCAACAACATCCCGGTATCTTGCCTCGCTATCACAATTGAAAATTCGTATCCTGGATTGGACCATTGAAAGGCAAAAAGGAACACATTATGAAAAATATTCCATATCAGAAATTGATTCGCTGAAGATAAAAAGACGAACAGATGGTACTATTAGAGAAATTTATATATCTTTTCGTAATTGTAAACATCTTTATATCAATGCTTTTGAGGAAAAATTTGAGTTATTAAAAGATACCCTTTTAGGCCAAATAAATAATAAGATATTCGTTAAAGAGATTCACGAGTCAATTCATTTTGACCATGTATTGTTTTATCCGATTTTAGGATTACTTATCAGCTTTCTTAGCATATTCTTCTTGAGGCAGATTCTGAGAGCAGACTATTCCAGTATTAGGATTATTTTGTTATTTTTTTCTGCCTATACATTTTTCTTGGCAATTTTCTTCTTACTTAAAAAACCGATTTCCCTGGGATCGGGTAGAGACCAGCTTATCATTGATTATGTTTTTGGTGTTAGTATGCTTCTTGTGAGCATTGTAATGGTAATGATGGGATTGCAACCGAGATTCTAGAAAAATAAGTTGAGCTGATTGAAAAAGAAAACATAAAATTTTCCATTATGATGATGCTTCAAGAAGATGCTAGCCGAAGAGTGAGCAGGAGGGATTCCACTTATCGAGCTAATCCTATGTAAAATCAGTTTAGATAAGCTTAAATAAAAATCACTAGAGAGCTTGAAAAAATGTTTTTTACTAAAAATGAGCTATTTCACATTTGAGGCAAAAATGACTTCATAAAAAATAAAAAATCAATTAGAATATGATTTTTTATAAAAAATTGGAAAAAATATATTTACTTATGCTTCAAGGTGAGGTGAGAAGAGAAGTACGGAGGTACTTGTAAAACCAAACAATGAAAATAGTAAAAAAAGAATTCAGCCATATCATTTTAGAGGGCAGTTCTTATGAAGTTGGAATACAGCAGGCAGAACTCATCAAGGATAATACAGCATGGATCAGGTTTATTAAAACCGCAAAATCAAAATTCAGTGATAAAGAATTTGAACAAGTAAAAAATTTTTTTGAAAAAGTTTGTCCAGGGCTAAATAATGAATTAAAGGGGATGGCTGATTATTTTAATATTCCCATCAAGAATATGTCTTTCTATTATCATTCTTATCTTCGCCCGCATTGCAGCACTTTTTGTGTTTTGCCTCAGAAATCTGCAGATAGGCATGTCTATGTCTGTCGGAATTATGATTTTAATTATAAAGTTGAAGATTACAGGCTGTGTACCACAAAGATAAGTGGTAAATTCGGTCATACCGGATTTTCCACCATGCTTTTCGGGAGAAATGATGGGCTTAATGACCAGGGGCTTTGTGTTACGATGAGCTCCACAGGAATGGGTGTTGGAGCTACAAAATGGCTTAGATTTCCAGCTCTTTGCGGATCTCAATTCTGGTTAATCCTGAGGGGAATACTGGAAAATTGTCAGGATGTCACTGAGGCTATCGCATATACCAGGAATATCGATATTGCCTATAATATTCATCTTCTGATGACCGATAAAAAAGGAAATGCCTGTCTTCTGGAAACATGTGACGGACAGAAGGTTACGGAAAAGCTGGAGAATAAGCCATTTTTGGGATCAACAAATCATGCTCTGATTCCTGAGATCAAGAAATATACCGGTAAGTCTATGAAACACTCTGTTATCCGATACAACGCTATAGAAAAACTATTTAGATCAAAGGAAAAATTATCCCTGGAAGACCTGCAAAGATTCTGCTCCCAGAAATATCCTGATGGAATAGCTGTTTTATATTATCGGAAATTTTTGGGAACAACATACTCCATTATCTTTGATCTTACCGATGAAACGGCTTATATTGCGTTTGGTTCACCGAATATAAATCCCTGGAAAGTGGTGGAATTAAATAACCCTGAAAAAGCTGTCTACCCCTGTAGCTTTATTGAAGAAACCCCACCAAAGGATTTTATGGAATGGATTGATTAATGATAAATAAAACATTTTAAAGACAGTGAAGGATAAACAAATGAATCAGTATGAAGAAAAACTACAGAAGTATCTACAGGATAATCATATTCAATGTGAATATCTGCACTTCAATCAATCATGCCATTCAGTAGCTGAGGCAGCCAGAGCGGCAGGTGTTCATACAGATGCTTGTGTAAAGAATATCTGCCTGATTGATGCAGAAGATCATTTAATTATCGCTATTGTAAAAGGTGATAACAGGGTAAGTACTTCCCGGGTTGGAAAAGTCTTAAACATTGCCAGACCCCGAATTGCCGCACCTGACGAAATTTTACAGAAAACAGGTTACCCCTGTGGAGGAACCCCCTCTTTTGGATTTAAGGCAAAATTTCTTATTGATTCAGCTGTTATGGAAAAAGATATTGTTTTAACTGGAGGTGGTTCTGAATATTCACTAATCAAAATATTCCCGAAAGAGTTGCAAAAAACGAACAATGGTAAAGTTCTAAAAATCAGGAAATAACTTATCCCTATTGCCTATAGGATGATTCCCTGATTCCTGGCGTTTTTGAAATCATAACTTTTTTCAATCGTGTGACTACAGGTAATGGAGTTTTTTTATCATCAAGAGAAATGAATAATTTTCTTGATAAGGATGAATTTTCAGCAATAAAAGGAGGCAAAAAATGAATAAGGATATCGTAAGAAGAATGGTACAGGTATTTCTAACGCTTTTAATACAGAGCATTATCCTTTTTGTTTCTGCCGGGACACTGAGCTGGAAGTGGGCCTGGATTTTTATCGTCATCGGAATATTTATTTTAGTGATTAATTATATGGTACTGCCCAGGGAAGTGATTGAAGAACGAGGAAGAGAAAAGAAAAATGTTAAAAAATGGGATAAAATATTGATGAGCATAAATATGATTTCAATTCTAGGAATTTATATCCTTTCCGGATTGGATTACCGGTTTAACTGGAGCAGTGTTTTTCCTGTTATGATTCATGTGATTGGTTTAATCATTGTATTTTTGGGGTCGATGTTATTCACCTGGTCAATGGTATCAAATAAATTCTTTTCTACCATGGTCCGCATTCAGGATGAACGAGGGCATCACACTGCTGTAGAGGGGCCGTATAGGTATGTACGGCATCCCGGATATGTCGGTTATATTTTAATGGCGATGGCTACACCGCTGGCTTTAGGTTCAATTTACGCTTTGCTGATGTCCTTTCTTGTTATGATAATATTCATCATTCGCACTGCATTGGAGGATAAAACCTTACTTAAGGAGTTGGAAGGCTATGAAGGGTATTCTAAAAAAGTGAAATACAGGTTAATTCCTTTTATATGGTTATACAGTCAGATTTGATTGTCAGCAGAAATATAATATAATTAATCAAAGTTTTGGTATCTTTAAGAATAAAAGTATTAAGTGCTGCACCTCATACGAATTATTTTACTAGTTTTAAATAGGTATTTGAGCTAATTGGTTAGCTTGGAAAACATTGTCTGGTTAATTTTCAGAGATTGCGTGGAAGTAGTTTATGGAAATAAAGTATCAAGAGGTTGGCATATGCGGTCTATCCTGCCGACTTTGCCCGCATTATCATATGAATACCGATAGCCGCTGCCTGGGATGTAAGAGTGATGGCAGGATGATAGTGGGATGTCCCTTTATCACCTGTGCCATAAAAAGAAAGGGACTTGAATTTTGCTGGGATTGCGCTGATAGCAGTTTCTGCGAAAAATGGAAAAACCACAGGGAAGCGGGTAAAAAGGTTGATTCATTCAAATGCTACCAGAAATTGGAAGATGATATTGGTTTCATTCATAAAAGAGGTATTGTAGAATTTGAAAAAATCCAAAAGATTAGAGAGCAATTACTAAGAGAGATGTTAGTGGAATTTAATGAAGGACGTTCCAAGAGTTATTATTGCATAGCAGCTACTGTTCTGGAGATTGAAGATCTGGAACTGGCATTAGCAGAGGCAAAGCAAAAATCTATCGGGCTGGATATAAAAGGTAAATCCAGATACCTTCATTCTATGCTGGATGATATTGCCAGGAAGAAAAAATATGATTTAAAGCTGAGAAAGGGAGGTAGATGATGAATGTAATAAACCATTCATTGAAAAGCAGAAAAATAATCCCAGAGTTGCCACCAGGGTAAAGGCGCTAACACTATCAAAAAAGATTTTAAACAGACAGATATATAAAAAATTCATTGACCTGAAAGATCCTGATATTTCTGAAGAACAGCACAACCAATCAATCAAAGAAAGAGTTTCAAGAATGAAACAAATGGGAAAATAAAAAGTCTTTATCTTAATAAGAGGTGATCATATGGATTATGCTCAGGTTATAAAAAAACTTTCAGCCTGTGGATTGGATTGCAGCAGGTGTGCTGATTATGAAGGTGGAGAAATAAAGACATTAAGTGCCAGTTTGTTGGATCTATTAAAGGGTTATGAAAGATTGGCTGAATTGAAATCAATTTTCAATCCTGTCTTAAAAGATTATGGTAAGCTCAGAGAATGATTGAAAGTATTGGCTAATTCGTCATGTGGTGGATGCAGGAGCGAGAATGTTAAATGCCCTGTTGATTGCCATGCCAAGACCTGCCATAAAGAGAAAAAAGTAGATTTTTGTTTTCAATGCCCTGAATTTCCCTGTGATGAACAGTTTGAGGGAAAACTGAGAGAACGATGGATTGAGAAAAACAGTCGCATGAAACAGGTTGGAGTTGTTCACTTTTACCTTGAGCAGAGTAAATTACCCAGGTATTAAATGTAAAATGATAAGGCACTTGGTATATTTAATATCCAAAGATTCGGCAAAAATACCAGAAGATGAATATTCATTTGCTATGTTGGAAAAAAATCAATTTCCTAAAAATCACTGAAGATAGAAGGAGAGTTAACAATGATTATCAGAAAATTATCTGAAATGCCTATTTTAGAGACTGCACATCGTGTAGATGCCCGTAACCTTTATAACACAGAACATGCTGTTATTACCGTGATTAATTTGAAGCCGGGTCAGTCTTTAAAGAAACACATTACCCCCGTAGACGTTGCTTTTTATGTTTTGCAAGGCAGGGGTGTGGTTGAAATCGGTGAAGAGAAGAGAGTTGTTGAAACGGACACATTAATCGAGAGTCCTAAAGATATCATGCACTGCTGGTATAATGAGAGCGATGAAGATCTTTCCTTTATGGTCATCAAAGTACCCAGGCCTGACAGGGAGACAAAGTTCATCTCATCATAGCGTTATTTTTAAAGGTTAATCAAAATATAAAGATGATAAGAATAATGCAACATACTGGTTTGCAGGATGAAAATTTTAGTCGCATACAAATCAAAAACAGGTTTTACAGAAAAATATGCCCACTGGATAGCTGAAGATCTAGCAGCGGATATTTGTGATTACAGGAAAATCAATAAAAATATGCTTAAAAAATACGAGACGATAATATATGGCGGGAGTCTGCATGCGGTAGGGATTGAGGGGATTAAAGTTATCAAGGATCATTTAGATATTTTAAAGGATAAACAAGTTTTGGTATTTGCAGTAGGGGCAACCCCTTCCCATAAGGAAACGGTTGAAGAAATTAAAAATAACAATTTCAATAAAAAACAACTAAGTCAAATAAGCTTTTATTATTTACGTGGTGGTTTTAACTATAACAAGCTACCGTTTTTTGACAAGCTGCTGATGAAATTATTGCTGCTTAAGTTGAAAAGTAAGAAAGTTTTGTCAGCTGATGAAAAGGGGATATTAAATGCTTATAAAAAACCGGTAGATTTTACCAGAAAGAAAAATATTGCTAGTATTGTTGACCAGGTTCGTTCATTTGTAAATTGAAAAATAAATTTTATTTATATTAAACATCAAAAAAATGTGGAGAAATATATTTATGATTATGCCTTATGCCA
>CAYSSG010000003.1:0-89027 GCA_964433635.1 uncultured Atribacterota bacterium
AATACAAGGTTATTGCCCGCTGGCAATAGATCAAAAAAAATTTCTATTCATCCCTTGACAATCTATCCTGTTGATGTATAATGAGTTGTCACTTAGAAGTAGGTGCAAATGTTATGAATGAATCATTTATAACATTGAAGGATCAACCTCATAAATCTGAGGATTGTTCCACAGTAATATATAAAATAGAGACTTTTCTATCTTGCTATGCTTTACCTCTAAATAAAATGTTACTGGGAAAAAATTAAATATAAAGAAAGGAGGTTAAAGATATGCAAGGTAGTAAACTGTATGTGGGAAATTTAAGTTATTCTGTCACTAATCAGCAGTTGGAAGAGCTTTTCGCGAATCAGGGTACTGTTAAAAGTGTCAATATTATCGAGGGCAAAGGATTTGGTTTTGTAGAAATGTCTTCCGCGGATGAAGCTCAGAAAGCCATGGAAGCTTTGAATGATACCGAATTTAATGGCCGTCCATTAAAGATTGATGAAGCCAGGCCACAAAAACCCAGAAGAGATTTTGGTGATAGAAGACCCAGAAGAGATTTTGACGATAACCGCAGACGATATTAATCTTAAAGTCGGTTAAATACTGAAAAAACAAAATAAACCCCTTTAGTAATTTAAGCTGAAGGGGTTTTTCTTTGCCTGCTTTTATCTTTAATCGTTTCAGATAGTCTCTACAAAAAACATCAGCTGATTCTTACTATTATTGTCGAATATGAACGAGAAAAATCAATCAGTTATCTGCACCTGATTATAAAATAATCAAGTCATCCATCATGCCGGTCTTCAGGATAGCGTAAATAAGGGAAAAGTTATTTGCCTTGAGGAAAATATTTCTATAAAATAAAGGTATATAGCTTTTTTAAAGCAAGAAAGGATCTGAATCATGAAACTGATATACCAGGGAAAAACAAAGGATGTCTATCTATTAGAAGACGGGAATTATCTGTTAAAGTTTAAAGATGATGTTACGGGAGAAGACGGCGTATTTGATCCGGGTTCCAACACCATAGGGTTAACGATGGAAGGGGCCGGGAGAGCCGGACTGAGATTGACAAAGTTCTTTTTTGAGCTGTTAGAAGAAAAAGGCATACCCACACACTATATCAGTGCCGATATTGAGAAAGCCACCATGACGGTAAAACCGGCGATGGTATTTGGGAAAGGCCTTGAGGTAATTTGTCGTTACAGGGCTGTGGGAAGTTTTTTACGCCGCTATGGTCTCTATGTGGAAGAAAAGCAACCTTTAGATGCCCTGGTAGAAGTGACCCTGAAAGATGACCTGCGAAATGATCCGCTTATTAATGAGGATACTTTGGATATGCTGGGGATCCTTTCTAAGGATGAATATGAGGTATTAAAAAAGCTCACCAGAAAAATATGTCATATTATTAAAGAGACCCTGGCTTTAAATAGTATTGAATTGTATGATATTAAACTCGAATTCGGCAGAATGAAGGATCATCATCACATCATATTGATTGATGAAATTTCCGGAGGAAATATGCGGGCATGTAAAGAAGGAAAATACATTGAGCCCCTGGAGCTGGAAAAACTGTTATTAGAAAGATAAGAAACGACATGGTAACAGTCAAAGTCTTAACTCATCTGAAAGTAAAGAAAACGACTATAAATGACCGAAGTAAGTTTTCCGTATTAAAGAAACAGCTGATTCAGGATCATGAAAGAAAATATATTGTTTTTCTCCAAATCTCATCATAGGAGATTTCTTCTACTATCTATTTATTCAGACACGATACCCAATATGAATAAGGCAATACATTCCTCACATAATACCTGATAAGGCATACTTGATGCCACTGAAAGAGGGAATAGTTACATGTTGACATTAGAGAAAGGGAAAATTAAAATGAAATAAGCAGAATGAATGAGCAGCTGAAAGGAGGTCAAGAACTTCTGTATGTCGCTGTGACTGCGTGAAGGAATAAAATAAAAAAGAAGATACTGTCGTTCCACCTATAATCATATTCTAAGTTGATGAAGTCTTTGAAAGGAGATTTTTTTAAATGAAGAAAATTGGATTGATTTTTTTACTGTTCATTTTGATTGTTAGTTTTATTTCTGTTGCTGTAGCGCAGAAGGCTCCGTTAAAGATTGCTTTTATTTATATTGGTCCCCCGGGAGACCTGGGATGGACATACATGCATGATGTTGGCCGCAAGGAGATGCAGGAAGCCCTGGGAGACCAAGTGGAAGTAGCCTTTATTGAAAGCATTGAAGAAGGTGCAGATAGTGCCCGAATTATGCGGCAATATGCTGTACAGGGATATAATGCCATCTTTGCCACCTCATTTGGATATATGGATTATATGCATGAAGTAGCACAGGATTTTCCGGATGTCTATTTTGAACACTGTTCCGGTTATAAGACCAATGATAATATGGCGACCTATTTCGGGCGTATCTATCAGCCACGTTTTTTATCGGGAATGGTCGCCGGAAAGATGACCGAATCCGATATTATTGGATATGTAGCTGCTTTTCCCATTCCGGAGGTCATACGGGGCATTAATGCCTTTACTCTTGGTGTTCAGGAGGTAAATTCAGAAGCGAAGGTGCATGTAGTCTGGACAAATACCTGGTATGATCCGGTGAAGGAACGGGAAGCCGCAATTGCCCTGCTTGATCAGGGTGCGGATATTCTCGCTCAGCATCAGGATACGACTGAGCCACCCAAAGCAGCTAATGAAAGAGGCAAGCTCAGTATTGGATACGATGCGGATATGAGGCAATTTGTAGGAGATAGCGTATTGGTATCACCCGTATGGAACTGGGGTGTTTATTATATTGATACAGTGCAGAAAATGTTGAACGGAACCTGGGAGACCCATCAGTATTGGGGTGGCCTGAATGATAATGTCGTTAAGCTTTCCGATTTCAGTCCCTTAGTTCCTCAGGATGTTCGTGACCTGGTGGCAGATAAAAAGGCAGAAATTGAATCCGGTAAGTGGGATGTGTTTATGGGTCCCGTTTACAATCAGGATGGAGAAATTATTGTACCGGAAGGTCAGATCATGAGTGATAATGACAAACTGAACATGAATTTCTTTGTACAGGGTGTAGTAGGAAAGGTTCAATAGGAGTTAAGTATCCGGGCTCCCTGCAATAAAAGCAGGGAGCTTTCTTTATCTGGACGGGCATTCGAAAGAGAAATAGACCATGGACCGAGAAACATTAAAAGCACCGGTGCTCCGAATGGTCGGCATTACCAAGCGGTTTCCCGGAGTAGTGGCAAATGATGCCATTGATTTGTCGTTATATGCGAATGAAGTACTTGCTTTGCTCGGGGAGAACGGTGCCGGTAAGAGTTCCCTGATGAATGTTCTGGCAGGATTATATGATCCTGATGAGGGTGAGATCTATATCAGGGGCAAGCGAGCGGAGATACACAATCCTCAGGATGCCATGCGTTATGGTGTTGGCATGATCCATCAGGAGTTCATGCTGGTAGGGAATATGACGGTTGCAGAAAATATCATCCTGGGACTTAAGGACATTCCTTTTTTGCCTTCTATGGAAGAGGTAAAGAAGAAGATCGGGGAATTATCAGATCGTTACAATATCAAAGTGAGTCCTGATGCTATCATTCAGGATATGGATGTGGGGGAACAGCAACGGGTTGAAATTTTGAAATTATTTTACAGAGGTGCCGATATTCTCATCCTTGATGAGCCGACTTCAGTATTAACCCCGAAAGAAACACGTGAACTTAATCGCATCATCATAACCATGCTACATGAAGGTAAATCGGCCATCTTTATCACCCATAAATTGGATGAGGTTATTCAATTCTCCCATCGGGTACAGGTATTAAGAAAGGGCAGGTCAGTGGCAGTATGCAATACCAGAGATGTAACACAGCGTGATCTTGCCAAGCTCATGGTGGGACGGGAAGTACTATTCCGTATTGCCAGGAGGCCCTTTCAAGCGGGTAAGATCAGGATTAAGCTGGACCATGTGCATTCAAATGGTGAAACAGGCAGAACGCTGTTAAAGGATATCTCCCTGGAAATCAGGAGTGGAGAGATTTTAGGAATAGCAGGGGTTGCAGGCAACGGGCAACAGGAATTGGCTGAAGTATTAACCGGATTATGCCCGGTCAATTCCGGGACAATACAAATTGACGGAAAAGAGATGACCAATAAGCAACCCATACAGATGATCCGGGCCGGTATCAGCCATATCCCTGCAGATCGTAATGCTATGGGCATTGTCGGAGATATGAGTGTTTCCAGTAATCTGGTCATGAAGAAATATCGGAAGGAACCGCTTAGCAAAAGAGGCGTATTACAGCTGGATGATATACTAAACTTTGCCAAGCGAATGATCTCATTTTTTAATATTGCTACTCCTGAACCAACCACATTAGTCAAATTTCTCTCCGGTGGCAATATTCAGAAAACAATTTTAGCCCGGGAAATCGATGCCTGCAAAGCTATCCTGGTAGCAGTCTATCCTACCAGAGGATTGGATGTCGGTGCTACCGAAGATGTTCGTAAAAGAATTCTGGAACAGCGAGAGAAGGGATGTGCCATTTTACTCATTTCAGAAGAGTTGGATGAGCTTCTGACTTTGGCTGACACAATTGCTGTGATGTCAGAGGGTAAAATCATGGGAATCGTTAGTGCTCAAAAAGCTGACATTGAAGAGATTGGATTGATGATGGCTGGAGTTGTCGGAGGCGTTGCATGAGGATAAGACTGGTAAAAAGAGAAGTCCGGTCCAATAGAATTTCAATACTTGTTCCGATTATATCTTTTCTTGTCTCTTTAATTCTGGGTGGGATTGTACTGGCCTTTTCCCGGGCAAATCCCTTTTTGACCTATTTTCATATGTTCAAGGGAGCCTTTGGTAACTGGATGGCTTTCTCTGAAACCCTGGTTAAAGCTATCCCCTTAATGCTGACTGGACTCGGTGTATCGGTTGCCTTCAGGCTCCGTTTCTGGAATATTGGAGCAGAGGGTCAATATGTCTGGGGAGCAATTGGTACGACATGGATCATGTTGTACTGGCATTTTTTACCTGTGCAGGTGCTTCTACCACTGGGTTTACTGGCAGGGATGACTGCCGGTGCCCTATGGGCAGGTATTCCCGCAATATTGAAGGCCTTTTGGAAGGTAGATGAAACTCTGACAACCCTCATGCTCAACTATGTGGCTATCTTATTTGCTGAATTTCTTTATTACGGACCATGGCGAGATCCCAAAGGATATGGTTTTCCCGGTACTCAGCCATTTCCCCGGGAAGCCTGGTTGCCGAGATTTTCTGGACGGGCGCATTGGGGTTTTTTCATGGCAATTGCCGTTGCCTTGCTTCTCTGGTTCATCATATACCGGACAAAATGGGGTTTCGAGATTCAGATGATCGGGAAAAGTCCAAAAGCAGCAAGATGTCAGGGTGTAAATATTCATTGGAACATTATTATGGTATTACTGCTTTCCGGAGCTCTGAGCGGTCTTGGAGGAGGATCTGAAGTGGCAGCTGTTTCCCATCGATTACAGAAGGGAATCATCTCCGGGTATGGCTATACTGCCATTATTGTTGCCTGGATGTCTCAGCTTCATCCTATTGCAATTTTATTTGTTTCTGTTTTAATAGCAGGATTACTGGTAGGCGGTGATCAGATTCAGATGATTATAGGATTGCCTTCAGCAATGGCATTGGTCATACAGGGATTACTTCTCTTTCCCCTTTTGGCAGGGACTATTTTTACGGAATACCGGATTCGAACCAAGAAGACGATAGAGGTCTGAAGATGCTGTTAATTACAACCTTGCTGCTGGTAACCATCAGGGCTGGAACGTCATTGCTCTATGCCACGATCGGTGAAATTTATACCGAGCGTTCAGGTATCCTGAATCTTGGTGTGGAAGGAATGATGATGATGGGTGCGCTTACTGCCTTCAGTGTAGCATATAGAACCGGGAACCTCCTGCTGGGAGTTTCAGGAGCGATGGTGGTTGGTGGCACAATGGCATTACTGCATGCATTTCTTTCGGTATCCATGAGGGCTAATCAGGTGGTCAGCGGATTGAGCTTAACCATCTTTGGAACAGGTTTTGCCAGTTTTCTCGGTCAGCGACTGGGACCGGTAGAAAATAGCTTTAATCTTACCGGAATTACCGGAAAGAAGTTTTCCATTATTCACATTCCATTTATGGAAGAGATTCCCATCATCTCAGCTTTCCTTCAGCAGGATATCCTTACTTATCTATTGTATATTCTGGTTCCCCTGGCATGGTTTTATTTATATCGGACAAAGAATGGATTATCCTTACGTTCTGTCGGCGAAAATCCCCGAACTTCTGCAGCCATGGGAATTCATGTTGGGAAAATCAGATACCTTTATACTGTTTTGGGGGGCATTTTCGCCGGATTGGGAGGCGCTCATCTTTCGCTTGCCTATACCCCCGGATGGTCTGAAAATATTACCGGGGGACGAGGATGGATTGTTATTGCCCTGGTCATTTTCTCGGGTTGGAATCCGGCAAGGTCGGTGTTCGGAGCCATTCTGTTCGGAGGGATTAATGCCGTACAGTACAGGCTTCAAGCTGCAGGGACAGTGATACCTGCATCATTTCTTAATATGGCACCTTATCTCATTACAGTGATTGTTCTTACCTCCATGACAATTTTAAGCAGAAAAAAGAAGACCAGTTTTTCATCCCCGTCAGCATTAGGCACATCTTTTTCTATAGAAGACAAATAAATGACCGTGAAAGTCATTTTGATATAATAAAAAGAAACATTGATTTACCGGAACCTCTATCTGTATTGAATTTTATAAACAGGAAGGTTTTACCTTTAATATTTCTCAGGGGATTACGGTTTACGAGGGGATCGTTTTGAATCCCTGTTACCAGCAAAGAGGTAAATTAAGATGGTTTTTTATCAAGTCAATAAACCAATCACACGAATTGATGCCTATGAGAAAGTAACCGGAAGGGCAAAATATGGTGCCGATATTGTCTTTCCTTATATGCTCTATGGTAAGGTTTTAAGAAGCAAATACGCCCATGCACGAATCAGGGAAATCAATATTGACAAAGCTTTAACCTGCCCGAAGGTGAGGGCGATACTGACCGCAAAAGATATCCCCAATAATAAATTCGGTGTTATCATACCAAATCAGCAGGTTTTAGCGAAGGAAAGAGTCTTATATTCAGGTGACGGTATTGCTATGGTGGCTGCCGAGACGAAAGAAGCAGCTGCTGAAGCGGTGGCATTAATTGAAGTCCGGTATGAAGCGTTGCCCGGAATCTTTGGCTCCGAAGAGGCTGCCAAAGAAAATGCTTTTCTGATTCATCCTGATAGTCCCAACAATCAAGTAGTTCATCACAGGTTAAGAAAGGGAGATATCAGGGAAGGTTTTGCCCGGGCTGATGTCATCCTGGAACGCGAGTACTCCACTCAATTTATAGAACACGGTTATATTGAAACTGAGGTTATTATAGCAGTGCCCCATGACGATAGCAGCCTCATGACGATTTACGGTTCAATACAAAATCCTTTTGCCTGTAGAAATGCAGTCGCATCAGTACTTAAAGTCAATTTAAACCAGGTGCGGATTATTCAGAATCATATCGGAGGGTCTTTCGGAGGCAAAGACGAAGTGATCTCCTGTATGGCTGCCCGCGCTGCACTCTTGGCTTTAAAGACAAATCAACCGGTTCAGATGATCAATACGCGGGAAGAATCCATTCTGGAAAGCTATAAACGACATCCTTACCGGATGAAGTACAAGGTTGGGGCGACAAAAGAAGGTAAATTGGTGGCTATGGAGATTCGATGTGTAGCAGACAGCGGAGCTTATGCCTGCCAGACTCCGTTTGTTACCTGGCGCTCGGTGGTTCAGGCTACCGGTCCTTACGAAATACCTCATGTGAAGACTGATACCTATGGCTTTTATACCAACAATGTCTATACCGGTGCCATGAGGGGCTATGGTTCACCACAGGTTATCTTTGCCCAGGAATCATTAATGGATGAGCTGGCTGAAAAATTAAAGATGAGTCCTGTGGAATTGCGTTTGAAAAATATTTATCATAATCATTCTGTTACTGCCAGCGGGCAGAAATTGGATAATCACCAGGTCAGCCTGGAAGAAGTGATGGTAAAAGCCATCAAGGGAAGCCATTTTCAGGAAAAGTGCAGGGAATACAGTAAAACTAACAGCAGAGAAAAGAGAAGAGGTATCGGATTGGCTGTGAGTTTTCGGGGATGCAGTCTGGGGGCTGAAGCAACAGATGCTGCCGGAGCCATTGTAGCTGTTCAACGGGATGGCAGCATTTTCATATCCTGTGGATTAGCAGAGAACGGTCAGGGCTTAAAAACTGTCTTCAGCCAGATAGCGGCTGAGGAATTGGGTGTGGATATGAAGAGGATTCATTATATGGAGGTTGATACCTCCGTTTCTCCCGATAGTGGCTCTACCGTTGCTTCCCGCAGCACATTGTTAGGCGGTCAATCTGTGAAAAAGGCTGCCGGTCAGATCAGGGAAATCCTGGCTGAAGTGATAGTAGATGAATATAAGGTTAAGAAAGAGAATTTAATCTTTAAAAATGAATATCTATTTGAGAAAGACAGAAATGTAGTTTCTTTTAATGAAGCAGTTGATTTAGCCAATAAGAAAGGAATTTTATTGTCTGCCTTCGGCTGGTATAAGGCACCTGATATTTCCTGGGATGAGGAAACAGGTCAGGGTAGACCCTATTTTACTTATGTATATGGTTGCCAGGTAGCCGAGGTTGAAGTTGATTGTGCGACCGGCCAGACAGAGGTATTAAAAATAACTGCTGCCCATGATGTGGGCAGAGCGATTAATCCTGCCTCCCTGAAAGGGCAGATCTATGGTGGAGTCATGATGGGTTTAGGATATGGGTTAATGGAAGAAATTGACACGGAACTGGGTTTTATTCACAATACGAATTTTGATGAATATCTCATTCCAACCATCAAAGATATGCCCCAAATCGTCCCGATTGTCGTCGAAAATCCCGATCCCAACGGTCCTTATGGGGCAAAATCGATTGGTGAACCGACTTTAGAACTAACAGCAGCAGCCATTGCGAATGCCGTAGCCAATGCTACCGGAAAAAGAATCAGACATTTGCCCCTTAATCTGGAAAGGGTTTTATTGGGACACTCCCTGAGTAAAGGAGGGGTTAGAGATGTTCCAATATGATTTTTTGTCTGCTCAAACAATCGAAGAAGCTTTGGATTGTTTGAATCAAGGCAGAAGGGTACAGTTATTAGCCGGAGGAACTGATTTAATGGTGAATCTCCATAAGGCAAGTCCTCGTTTAGAACCCTTTGAAAATCTCCTGGATATCAGTCATATTTCAGAATTGAATTTTATCAAGAAGGTAGAACATTCAGTAGAAATAGGACCTTTAGTGACCCATTCCGAATTAGTGAGTGAACCGCTTATTCAACGTTATTTTTCTTGTTTAGCCACAGCAGCTCAAACCATTGGATCTACACAAATCCGCAATCGTGGTACGATTGGCGGGAATATTATAAATGCGTCCCCTGCAGCTGACCTCTTGCCACCCTTGATTGCCCTGAGAGCTGAAGTAGAATGTACCTCAAAAAACAGGAAAAGAGTATTACCCCTGGAGGAATTCTTAGCCGGGCCTTATCAGACGAAACTGCATTCCGATGAATTATTAACTAAAATCAGTATCCCCTTACTTGGAGAACATTATTACAATTATTATCAGAAAATAGGTCGCAGAAAAGCCATGTCTATTTCCCGTTTAAGTCTTGCTGTGATCGCAAACATAGACCTACATGGCGCATTCCAGGATACCAGAATAGTGCCCGGGTCTGCAACTCCTTATCCCAGGTCCTTTCCGGAAACAGAGAAAGCAATCAATGGAGCATTGGTTGATCAAATCGATATTGAAGAGATCTGTCAGATAGCAGTGCAGGAGATGGTTTTCATCACAGGGGAGAGGTGGTCTACACCATATAAGAAACCGACCCTGGCCATTCTGGTGAAAAGAGCGCTGGAAGGGATTGTTCAGGAGGTAAATGCGAATGAATAAGATGGTAATAACATTGAAGGTGAATGGGAAGGAATTCACGTTACAGGTAACACCCGAAGAGCGGTTGATTGATACCCTGCGACAGCAATTGAGATTAACCGGAACCAAGGAAGGCTGCGGAATCGGAGAATGCGGTGCCTGTACGGTTATCCTTAACGGCAAGGCAGTCTGTTCCTGCTTAATTCTTACCGGGCAGATTGGGGGAAGTGAAGTGCTTACCATCGAAGGATTGGAGACGGATGGAAAACTTGACCCTTTGCAGAAAGCCTTTGTTGACCATCATGCCATTCAGTGCGGCTTCTGCACACCTGGAATGCTGATGTCTGCCAAGGCTTTACTTATCCATAACCCTCATCCCAGTCGGGAAGAGATCAAAACAGCCCTGGAAGGCAACCTGTGCCGATGTACCGGCTATGAACAGATTATCGAGGCAATTGAAAGTGTAAGTAAGGAATAAGAGGGAGGATTAGCGGATGGCTTCACTATTGATTAAAAATGTCAAAGAGATTGTCACCATGGATCAGGAAAGATCTCGATTAAAAGGATACAGTCTCCTGATTGAGGGCAATCGGATAAGCAAAATTGCCTCGGATATTGCCTGTCAATCTGATGTAATAATTGATGGATCCGATTATTTTCTTTACCCGGGATTAATTAATACCCACCACCACTTCTATCAAACCCTGACCAGGAATATTCCCCAGGTGCAAAATTTAGCATTGTTTGGCTGGTTAGAATATCTTTATCCCATCTGGGCTCGTCTGACTCCCCAGGCAGTCTATTACAGCAGCTTAGTAGCGATGGGGGAACTGTTAAAAACAGGCTGTACCACTGCAGTTGACCAATACTATGTTTTTCCCAGAAGTCAGCCTAAAGAATTAATTGATGAAGAGTTCAGGGCTGCCTCAGAGATTGGCATCCGTTTTCATGGCTGCCGGGGGAGTATGTCTCTCAGCAGGAAAGATGGTGGATTACCCCCTGATGAGGTGGTTCAGACTGAGGATGAAATTCTCACAGATTCTCAACGAGTCATCGAGAAATTCCATGACAGGAAACCCTTTGCCATGCAAAGAGTGGTCCTGGCACCCTGTTCACCATTCTCGGTTACCGAGAATCTTTTAAGGGAATCGATTGAACTGGCAAGGCAATATCATGTGTTGAGTCATACCCATATAGCGGAAACGAAAGATGAAGAGGAATTTTGCCAGAAAAAGTTTCATTTGAGGCCACTGGACTATATGGAAAAGGTTACCTGGTTGGGTGAGGATATCTGGTTTGCCCATTGTGTTCATTTAACAGAAAGAGAGATCGATCGACTGGCAGAAACAGGAGCCGGAGTAGCGCATTGCCCTGTTTCGAACCAGAAATTGTCTTCCGGAACAGCCAATATCCCTTATATGCTGAGAAAAAAGGTTCCGGTAGGACTTGCGGTTGATGGGAGTACCAGCAATGATTCCTCGAACATGATTGCAGAATTAAAAGCGGCTTTTCTGATACATCGCTTAATTCACGGTATCACCAGTATGTCAGCAGAAGATGTTCTCGGTATGGCTACCAACGGTGGCCGTGCTATACTGCATCAGCCGGAGATCGGAAGTATAGAAGTAGGAAAAGCAGCGGATATGTTCTTAATGAATACCAGAAGACTGGGATTTGCCGGAGGATTGTCAGATTCTATTTCTGCCCTTGTTACTTCAGGTAACTCCCAGATTGTGGACATCACGATTGTGAATGGTAAAATTGTTGTTCGCAATGGTCGACTGACCAATATTGATGAGGATGAGTTGATTGAAGAGGCAAATCGAATTTCCCGAAAGATGATTGAGGGATAAGAGGTGAAAAATATGCTGATTATCGGAAATGGTACGGTTATTACCTTTGATGAAGATTTTCGGGTGGTTCCTCGTGGCGGTGTTGCTATCGAGGAAGAGAAGATTCTGGCGGTGGAAGAAACAGGCCGATTGAGAGATAAATACCCTGAAGCTGTCTTTAAGAATGTTAAAGGTAAAGTGATTATGCCGGGCATGATTAATACACATACCCATCTGTACAGCACTTTTGCCCGGGGATTGAATCTTAAAACAGATGTACCGCCCAAGAATTTTGTAAAGATATTAGAAAAGCTATGGTGGAGATTAGATAGAACTTTAAACGAAGAGGATATCTATTACAGTGCCTTGTATGCCCTCCTGGATTGTATTAAAAAAGGGACTACCACCATCTTTGATCATCATGCCAGCGGAAGTTTTATCAATGGAAGTTTAGATATTATTGCTGAAGCCATTTGTCAGGTTGGCATCAGAGGAAATCTGTCTTATGAAATATCCGACCGGTATGGCCATGAAAATGCCCTGACCGGCCTTCGAGAGAATGAACGGTTTATTAAGAGGATACAGCAGGAGAAACTTTCCCATCTGACAGGATTAATCGGACTTCATGCCTCCTTTACGCTGGAGAATGAGACTTTATCTCTTGCTGCAGACCTTTCTGATGAATTAAAAGTTCCTTTTCATATCCATGTAGCTGAGGGAATGGCGGATGTCTATGAGAGTAAAACCCGAGGTTATAAGGGAGTTGCTGAGCGACTGAAGCGTTTTCGTATTCTGCGTCCCGGAACGTTAGCCATTCACGGTGTTCATCTCAGGGAGGAGGAGTTGAAAATGTTAAAAGATCTTCAGGTCTACCTGATTCATAATCCTGAATCGAATATGAGTAACGCAGTCGGTATGGCTCCGGTGAAATCCTCTTTCAAGAATGGTCTCATGGTAGGACTGGGGACCGACGGATATACCATGGATATGTTTGAAAGCATAAAGGTGGCCAATCTTTTACAAAAACATGAATATCACCATCCCCAGGCTGGCTGGGAAGAAGTTTTTCAGATGGCCTTTGTAAATAACCGTAGGATTGCTGCTGAATTCTTTAATCAGCCACTGGGCATCTTAAAGAAAGGGAGCCCGGCGGACCTGCTGGTTATGAACTATCATCCACCTACACCCATTAACAGCGAGAATGCTTATGCTCACATCTTGTTTGGTATGAGTGGTGATATGGTTGATGATACAATGGTTGGAGGTAGAATGTTAATGGAAGATCGAAGAATATGCTGCCTGGATTATGATACGATAACAGAAAGGATCAGAGAACAGTCACAAAATTACTGGAAGAGATTTTAATTCAGGTATATCCTGGTCTATTTCCTTCCATGGGTGAACAAAGATGAATTCAGTATTTATATCTCAAAATGAGGAGACAGTATGAGTGACAGAATGCGGCCGATGCCTTTCAGGCAGTTACTACAATGGATCATTGGGGAATTTCGCTCACAGGAATCCATTTTTGGTATTCCGAAGAGTCAATTTTTTTTCCAGAAGTATCCGAAAGAAATTCAGATATTTGATGAAACCTGTGCCATTCCTTTAGGTCCGGCAGCCGGACCACATACGCAATTAGCGCAGAATATTGTCAGCGCATACCTGGCAGGAGGACGCTTTTTCGAGCTTAAAACAGTACAAAGACTTGACAAACTGAAATTTGATAAACCCTGTATTGATGCAAGAGATGAGGGTTATAATACGGAATGGTCTACCGAACTTTCGCTGGACCAGGCTTTTGACGAATATATTAAGGCATGGATACTGCTTTATCTTCTGGAGTCTATTTTTAAAAGAAGTGTTACTTCTGAAAAATCCTTTATTTTTAATATGAGTGTAGGTTATGACCTGGATGGAATTCAGACACCAGATATGGATTCATTTATTCACCAATTAGCTGATGCCTCAAACCATGCAGTGTTCAAACGCCATCTGGAAGAATTACAAACTTTTCTCCGGGAAGACCATCTCTTAAAAGAGATAGCGACAAGAGAAACAATAAAAGAACTTGTCAATCTCAATGAGGTTATTTCACCCTATATCACTCGATCAGTTACCCTGTCAACCATGCATGGATGTCCTCCTTCGGAGATAGAAGCCATCAGTCGATATCTCATGGGAGAAAAAGGACTGCACACCTATGTCAAGTTAAATCCGACCCTGCTGGGGTATAAAGAAGTCAGAAAAATTCTGGATACGCTGGGTTTTGATTCTATCTCTCTTAAGGAATCGGTATTCGACAATGACCTGCAATGGGATGATGCCATAAGGATGTTGAAACGACTTTCTGCCTTTTCTGGGAAATTCGGTCGATATTTTGGCATCAAACTTTCCAATACCCTGGGGGTGGTCAATGATATGGGTATCCTTCCTGGTGATGAAATGTATCTTTCCGGGCGCATTCTCTTTCCCATTACCATAACGCTTGCTTCCCGCTTAGCACGCCAGTTTAAGGGGGATCTCCCCATATCTTATTCGGGAGGGGCTTTTCAGTTCAATATTGACAGGATTTTTGAGGCGGGAATTAGACCAATTACGATGGTCACTGAATTGCTCAAGCCGGGCGGTTATCTGAGAATGAAAGAAATAGCTAAAAAATTAGAAGGGACTATCCAACGGAAAGTATCATCTCAAAAAATTGATGCAGCAAAGCTTGAGTGGTTAGCCGAAGATGCCCTCCGGAATCCCTATTACTGCAAAGACTGGAGAGGCACCAACCGAGTATCTGTTAATCAGACATTACCGCTGACTGACTGTTATATAGCTCCCTGTATCCTATCCTGTCCCATCCTGCAGGATATTCCTGAGTATATTCAACTGGCAGGAAAAGGCAAGTATGATGCTGCTTTGGAAATCATCTACCGGAAAAATCCCTTACCTCATATCACCGGGAATATCTGTACGCATCCGTGCATGTCGCATTGCACCCGCCTGGACTATGAGGGAGCAGTTCAAATTCGGGAAGTCAAAAGAATCACTGCTATTTGTGGGCAGTATTCGACCTCTGTTAGAAACCAACCGGCAACAAAAAAATTAGCAGCCAGGGTTGCCGTGATTGGTGCTGGTCCGGCGGGCTTATCTGCAGCTTACTTTCTTTCCAAAGCAGGGTTTAAGGTGACGATATTTGAAAAACGGGAATCACCGGGTGGTGTCGTCACTCATATTTTGCCTCAATTCAGAATTTCATTATCTGCTGTCAGAAATGATATCGCCGAGATTGAAGCAATGGGTACGGAATTCAGATATGGTTTTGCAGAAGCGTTTTCTATCAGCCATTTAAAGAACGAGGGATATCAATACATCTTTATAGGAATAGGAGCAGAGGTTTCACAGGAATTTTCATTAGCCGGAGAGAACCGGAATGTTTATCAGGCGCTGGAATTTTTAATGATGTTTAATAAAGACGGGGAAAGCCTTAATCTCGGCCGGAAGGTTGCAGTCATTGGTGGCGGCAATACGGCCATAGACAGTGCACGTGCTGCCCTGAGGGTGAAGGGTGTGGAGAAGGTGTATATTATCTATCGCCGCACCGAAAGGGAGATGCCTGCGGATTGGGAAGAATATAAGCAGGCCATTAATGAGGGGGTTATATTTAAGGCACTCTTATTGCCGGAATCATTTTCCCGGGACGGCACACTGAAATGCTGCAGGATGAAACTGGGTGCCTCTGACCGAAGCGGTCGTAAAAGCCCTGTTCCGACAGAGGAAAAGATAGAGATAGGTGTAGATTCAGTCATTACTGCGATCGGTGAACATGCAGACGTTAAATTATTAAAGAATTGCGGATTAGAAATTGAACAAAGCGGCAGACCAAGGGTTAATTCAGAAACTCTGGAGACAAACATCAAAAATGTTTTTATAGGAGGAGATGTCCTGCGCGGTCCTTCTACTGTTGTGGAGGCGATTGCCGATGCGCGAAAGGCAGCAGGGGCAATCATCAAAAAGGAAATGACTGATTGGAATGGCCAGGAAAAGCCGTTTAAACCGGGACGCAACGATCAAAATTGGATTCAGGACATCTATCACAAAAAAGGTTGCCTCATTCTCCCGGAACATTCTAAAGAAGATAAAGCTATCACTGAGATAGAAGCAAGTCGTTGTCTTGAGTGCAATATGATCTGTAATAAATGTGTGGATGTCTGTCCCAATCGAGCCAATGTAGCCATTAAGGTGGATGGGAAAGAAGATTTTAAGGATATTTTTCAGATTCTGCATCTTGATTTCTTATGCAATGAATGTGGAAACTGCGCTACCTTCTGTCCTTACAATGGAAAGCCGTATCAGGATAAACTTACCCTGTTTGCCACCAGGGTGGACTTTGAAGACAGCAGCAATCATGGTTTTGTCATTACAGGTTGCGCTGGTAATCAGATCGTGACCTTAAGATATCTGGATGTTCTGTGGGAGTGGAAAATCAACGAAAAAAATGAGCTTGAAATACCAATAGAATGTAATAACCCCGCTCAGCAGAATAAAAAGGAGCTAACAAAGATTGTCAAAATCATCGATACCGTTTTAAAAGATTACCAATACTTTGTCAGCAAATGAACATGCTGAAAAATATCTGGAAAAAATATTGAAGCCTTTTCATTAAAACGAATTAAGGAATGTCAGGAATATACCCAAGGAGGGATAGCATGGATATAGACACACTACTCCACTTGAAGAAATCTCTGATCAGAACGGCATTGGGAAAAGAAGAAGCTGATCTGATTCTCAGAAACTGTATGTTGGTCAATCTTTTTACGGACCGGGTAGAAAAAGTGAATGTCTATATCAAGGATCGATATATTGCTTCTGTTACTCCCGCATCTTTCAGCGGTAAAAATGTTATAGAATGTTCGGATTATTATGCTCTCCCGGGATTCATTGATGGCCATATACATGTAGATTCCACCCTTTTAACCCTCAGTCAGTTAGCGAAAGTTATTCTCCCCTGTGGAACAACCACGCTGATGGTTGATCCCATGGAAATCGGAAATGTATGTGGTATAAGGGGGGTCAAGGAATTTCTTAAAGAGGCAGAAACCCTACCGCTGAAAGCCTTTGTTCAAATTTGTTCCCAGGTTCCCACTGCACCCGGGCTTGAGACGAGCGGTGCTTTCATTGGTGAAGAAGAGATAAGGGAAATGCTCGAGATGGACAGGGTGTCTGCCCTTGGTGAGCTGGATATCTTTAAACTTCTTCCCTTTAAAAGAGAGTATCTCTTGAAACTTCTTTATGCTGAGAGGAAAAATAAGATTCGGGTTGGTCATGCAGCTGGATTGTCAGGAAGGATGCTGGAAGCATATGCCGCCGGAGGAATGAATGATGATCATGAATGCGTTACCAAAGATGAGGCAATGGAAAGACTCAGGCTGGGAATGGAGATTATGATAAGGGATGGATCAAGTGAACGAAATTTAGAAGAATTGATTACCATGATTACGGAAGAAAAACTGGATACACGGTTCCTTTTTTTCTGTACCGATGACAAGCATTTCAATGATATGATTCGTGAGGGTCATATTGACTATCATGTTCGTAAAGCCATCTCCCTGGGAGTCAAACCTATCGATGCGATAAAGATGGGTTCATATAACTGTGCCCGGCATTTCAGATTGGATCATCAGGTTGGGAGCATCAGTCCAACCAGAATAGCCGATATTGTTTTAACCAGAAGTCTGCAGGAAATCAGGGCTGAAATGGTGATTGCCGATGGTAAAATTGTTGCCAGAGAGGGAAAGATGATCGCAGATCTTCCGGTATATAACTGGCCCGAATGGGCACTTGATACCGTTCACATCGGGACTGATATTCGTCCTGAAAAGTTACAACTGCATGCTTCCGGTTCCCGGGCAAAAGTAAGAGTGATTGAGATTGTCAAGAACCAGATTATCAATAAGGCTTCCGAAGCAGTACTTCCTGTGATAAACGGAACAGTGCTGCCTGATTTGAAACAGGATGTATTAAAATTTATCTGTGTCGAGAGGCATCAGGCCAGTGGGGAAATCGGGATAGCTTTTGTAAAAGGATTTGGATTAAAAAAAGGTGCCATAGCCGGTTCTGTCGCTCATGATCATCATAATATCGTTGCTGTCGGTACTGACGATGCAGATTTGTTACTGGCTGTGCATACCATCCAGAAGCTTCATGGCGGGCTTACTGTTGTTGAAGGCGGGAAGGTATTGGAAGAGCTTCCCCTGGAGATAGGCGGTTTGATGAGTCACTGGTCAATCGAAAGAATGAATGAAGCGGTCACAAGTTTAAACTGTCAGGTAGAGAAACTGGGAAGTGATATATCCTCACCTTTTATGACTCTCTCGTTTATCTCTCTGCCTACGGTTCCGGAATATGGTTTAACAAACAAGGGTCTTATTGATGTTAGAAATCATACGTTAATCAGCCCCTTTATTGAGGAAGGACCTGATCTGCCTGAAAAAAGATAGAAGTGAGCCTTTTTGAAGGAGGTAAAAAATGTATGCAGCAAAAAACCTTACTGAATGAAGGATATTTTGCACCTCGGCAATTAAAGGAAGCACTGGAGATATTATCCCGTTATGGAGATGAGATAAAGGTACTTGCCGGTGGAACTGATCTTCTGGTAAATTATAATGATCATTTATATGAAGTGAACGGATGGCTGGATTTACGGATGATCAAGGCGTTACAGGGAATAAAGATAGTCAAAGATAAAATGATCATCGGGGCAATGGTTACCCATAAGCAATTGGAAGAATCTGAAGAAATCAAAAAATATTTTCCGGTTTTGAATCATTCTGCTGCAGATATCGGTTCCCCCCAAATAAGAAATAGAGGAACGATCGGAGGTAATATTGTCAATGCCTCACCTGCCGGGGATCTCCTTGCACCTTTAATGGCTTATAAGGCGCAGTTTAAAGTACTCTCCAGTCAAGAAGAAGTACTGATTGATGCTGCTGCATTTTTTATTGCTCCCAAAAGAACGGTTTTGAAGCCTGAACAGTTGCTGGTTCAGGTTATTCTGCCTTTACCCTCTGAAAGAACCTATGGAAGTTGGATAAAAATCAGTAAAAGAAAAGCCCTGGCTATTGCTACCATTAATCTGGCATTGGTGGTGAAAATGTCCAAAGAAAATCAAAGGATTGAAGAGGTGAGAGCATGCCTGGGTTCTGTTGCGCCAACACCAGTTGAAATAACGGAAATCCAAGAGAAGATGATAGACAAACGTTGGAATGAATTGAATTTTGAACAGATAGGCAGAATCGTTGAAGAGAAGATTATTCCCATTGACGATATCAGAGGAACAAGGGTCTATCGTCAGCAGGTAGCAAAAGATATAATGATAAGTGCCTTGGAAGATATTGCAGTCCGCTGGAGGGAACATCAATGAATAGATTTGTTATCTCGTTAACCGTTAACGGGAAGAGAAGAAAGGTGGAAACGACCTGTTATACCCGCTTATTGGATCTTTTAAGGGATGATCTTCATCTAACGGGAACAAAGGAAGGATGCGGGAAAGGCGAATGCGGGGCTTGTACCGTGATGATGAACGGAGATCTGGTTGCCTCCTGCCTGGTATTAGCCATGCAGGCTGATGGAGCAGTCATTACGACGATCGAAGGATTAGGTAATCCCGACCAATTGGATCCCATTCAGGAAGCTTTTATCGAAACGGGAGCTGTCCAGTGCGGATTCTGTACGCCAGGAATGATTTTAGCTGCTAAAAAATTATTAGAAGAAAATCCCCATCCCAGTGAAGAAGAGATTAAAAGGGGTATTTCCGGTAATCTTTGTCGCTGTACCGGCTACCAGAAAATCATTAACGCCATCCAGATAGCTGCAGACAGATCTGGACAAAGGATTGGGAAAGGAGATAAAAAGGATGAGTGAGAGCGTTGTTGGCAAGAATATTTCCAAGGTAGATGCCAGAGATAAGGTAATGGGCAAAGCTATCTATCCAGACGATATCTATCTGGATGATATGTTGCACCTTAAAGTCAAGAGAGCAGTCCATCCCCATGCCATCCTTCGCAGTATTGATATCAGGAAGGCACAAAAATTAGCTGGAATCGTCAAAATTATTACAGCGGCAGACATTCCTGAAGTAAAGAATTTTGGTTTAATTGTCAAAGATCAGCCGGTACTGATCGGAATCGGAAAAAAAATGCGTTTTATGGGAGATGCCCTGGCTATTGTTGTGGCAAGAAGCAGGGAAATTGCTTCCAAAGCAGTGCAGCTGATTGACGTTAAGGTAGATAAATTAGAAGTGATCTCTGACCCCTTGCGGGCAATGGAAAAAGATGCACCCTGCATTCATCCAGATGGCAACATTTTAGTGACACATTATCTGAGCAAGGGAGATATTAAAAAAGGTTTTGCTGAAGCAGATTTGATTGTGGAGAATGAGTACAAGACCAGTTTTATTGATCATGTACCTCTGCAGGTAGAATCAGGGGTAGGTCTTTTTGATACACAGAATGGGGTTATCAAGTTATGGGTCGCTTCTCAGTGGCTTCATGATACCCAGGCTGATATTGCCCAATCACTAGGCCTTCCCAAGGAAAAAGTCATGTTGATTCAATCGGCGATCGGAGGTGCTTTTGGACGAAAAGAAGATATCTCTGTCCATATCTATCTGGCGCTGGCTGCCTTGAAAACAAAACAGCCGGTCAAAATGACCTATACCCGGGAAGAATCAATGATTGCCCAGTCAAAGCGACATGCTTTTATCATTCGAATGAAAACCGGTGCAACCAAAGATGGGAAATTAACTGCCTGTCAGGTGGAAGTGATCGGTGATACCGGCGCCTACGCATCAAGCGGCCCGGCAGTTGTTCATAAAGGCATGTACCATTGTACCGGCCCTTATAATATTGATCATGTAAAAGGAATCTCCCATGCAGTCTATACGAATAATACTTATGCCGGTGCGATGCGTGGTTTTGGTACCGCTCAAATGGCTTTTGCCTACGAGTCGCAGATGGATATTCTAGCCCGCCAGTTGGGAATTCATCCAGCTCAATTCCGATTGCAGAATGCCTATGGGATCGGCTCTACTACCCCTAACGGGCAGATCTTAACGCATAGCGTGGGTGTCAAAGAAACCATTAAAGAAGCGGTTCATCTGGCTGACTGGAAAGGAGTCGCATCATGAAAAAGCGGGGAAGGGGAATAGCAACGATTATGTTTGGTTTTGGCTACGGAGAAGGATTCCCGGACTACGCCATCGCCTCAGTGGACATTAAGGCCGGTGGCAAGATTCTGGTGAAGAGCGCTGCAGCCGATGTCGGACAGGGTGTATTGACAGTCATTACCCAAATAGCTGCAGATGTTTTGCAGGTAGGTCCGGAAGTGATTAAACTTGTTCCAGCAGATACCCATATGACCAAGAGCTCAGGTTCTACCTCAGCGACCCGACAAACCTTTTTTACCGGTAACGCGGTAAAGAAGGCAGCTGAAGGCGTATTGGCAAAGATCTATCATACTGCCAGTTTAGAATTCAGATGCAGTTACCCTGAATTAAAGATCAAAGATGGCAGTATTTTTAAAAGTATCAATCCAGACCAGAGATTAAGTTATTGGGAATTGGCAGAAAGAGTTAAAAAAAGAGGGGATAGCTTGAAATGCGAAGCATCTTTCTTCCCCCAAACTGATATCCCTGATCCTGAGACCGGGCAGGGAAAACAGATTTATGTGGCATATACTTTTGTCACCCAGGTAATTGAAGTAGAAGTTGATACAGTTACCGGGATTGTTGAAGTAGTGAATGTATTTACTGCCGCTGATATCGGTAAAGCAATTCATCCTCAAAACGTGAATGGACAGATTGAAGGAGGTACGTTACAGGGAATTGGAATGGCTCTCAT
Organism: uncultured Atribacterota bacterium; assembly: GCA_964433635.1. Classification (GTDB taxonomy): domain Bacteria; phylum Atribacterota; class Phoenicimicrobiia; order Phoenicimicrobiales; family Stramentimicrobiaceae; genus CAYSSG01. Next base: position 21,777 of record CAYSSG010000003.1, read on the forward strand.
GGAAGAGCAGGTGATCAGGGAAGGTATCACTTTGAATCCGGATTTGACCGGATATGTCATTCCTACTTCCATGGATATTCCTCATTTTAAAACAAGTTTAATTGAGAATGAAGATGCATTCGGGCCTTTTGGGGCTAAGGGAATTGGAGAACCTTCCATGATTGCCACAGCTCCGGCTATTGCCAATGCAATCTATGATGCAATAGGAATAAGGATTTATACTCTGCCGATTACCCCGGAAAAAATAAGAAGAGCCTTAATGGAAAAGCAACAGCTGATCTCCTGAGACAATTCGAGGTATTGACTGTATTGATCGGGGTTTTTTTAGATATGTTTCACGTAATTCCCTCGGCTGGACTGAAGAATTAGCCAGATACCTGATGATCTGGACTGCCACGTTGAGTTTAGTATTGGAATCAAGGGTAAAGAATATGTAGGAATACAAACATTGATCAGGAATATACCGAACAGTTGTTTTAACCAAGATTATTAGGTTTCTGAAATTTTTAAGATGTATGATTCAGGTTATGAAGGACACGTTCGTCAGGAAACATTTTTTTTAATCTAAAATATCGACTGAATAAAAGAATGATACCAATCGATTCAATCTTAGTTAATCATCATTGTACGATGATTACAGTAGAATGGGGTATTCTATGACCATTATAAAAAATGCCAGGATTATTAAAAATAATGAATTGGAAAAAGTCAACATCTTGATTGATGACGGAAAAATCAAAGAAATTACGGTTCATGATATTCCATTCTCAGGAGAAAAAGAGATTGATGCACATGGAAATATGGTCTTCCCCGGATTTATTGACCCTCATGTGCATTTTGATGATCCCGGCTTTACAGAAAGGGAAGATTTCGAAACAGGAACCAGAAGCGCAGCAGCCGGAGGAATTACGACCGTTATTGATATGCCCTGCACTTCAATTCCCCCTGTTATTAACGGCAGAAACTTTGATTATAAATTAAAAGCAGTCCACGCAAAGGCCTATGTAGATTTTGCTTTCTGGGGAGGAGTCACTCCAGAACAAATCGTGTCAGGCCAGTATAAAAAAAGCCTGAACGAACTGGCGGTACGTGGAATTGTCGGCGTGAAATTCTATACGGTTTCCAGTATGGATCTCTATCCGAGAATGTCTGTTTCTAATATGGATACAGCATTCAGAGCCCTTAAAGAAATGGATTTAGTCTGTGCCGTACATGCTGAAGATTATGAACTGGTAGAATATTATTCGCGCATACTGCAGAAGATGGGAAGAAAAGATGCACAAAGTTGGGCTGAAGGAAGAACTTACGCGGCAGAACCTATCGCAATATGGTCTGTAGCAGGAATCACCGAAAAGATTGGGAACAAGCTTCATATTGTACATCTTTCATCCCTTGCAGGTTTGAATGTTATTCGCTGGGCTAGGGAACATCAGCTTGATGTTACAGCGGAAACCTGTCCCCAATACTTGCTCTTTACATTGGAGGATTTTATCAGAGTTGGTTCTATTTTGAAAATTGCCCCTCCTTTAAGAAGAAAAGAGGATGTAGATGGACTCTGGGAAGGATTGCGGGATGGTTCAATTGATTTCATCAGTACCGATCATGCTGCGGGGAAATTTCCTGAAGAGAAATCTTCTCCCGATATCTGGAAAAATTATGCCGGTATCCCAGGCATTCAGCTGGCTATTTCCAGTATGATTCATTATGGATACCACAAGGGACGGTTGAGTTTAGCTGAGATACAAAAATTAATGTCCGAGAAAGCTGCTAAGCGATACGGACTTTATCCCCGAAAAGGCGTAATTCAAAAAGGCAGTGATGCTGATTTTACCATTATAGATATCAACAAGGAATGGGGGGTAAACGCATCAGCACTGGAGAGTAAAGGCCGATATTCTCCTCTGGCAGATGAAATATTAAGGGGTGAGATCGTAATGACGATCGTGCGAGGAGAAGTGGTCTATTCCAAAGCAGAAGGAGGAATTATTGGCAAGAAGGGGTATGGGAGATTGTTACTCAGAAAATAAAATGAATTTTTCTTTTGTTGATAAAAATAGCATAAAATTTTATGATTATCTTTTGCTGAAAAGAAGGGGGATTTACAGATGATCATTGACTTTAAAAAGGTTACAGAGAAAGCAGAGGATTATAGGCAGGACATTTCAAGGTTTTTACGTGACATCATTGCAATTCCCAGTCAAAGTTGTAAAGAGAGGGAAGTTATTATAAGAATCAAGGAAGAGATGGAGAAAGTGGGTTTTGACAGAGTAGAAATCGATTTGATGGGCAATGTTTTGGGTTATATTGGCAGTGGAAAACACCTCATTGCCATGGATGGGCATGTTGACACCGTTGGGGTGGGAGAAGCTAAATTGTGGAAATATGACCCGTATGAAGGTTATGAGGATGAAGAAGTCATTATAGGCCGGGGTGCCAGTGACCAAAAGGGTGGAATAGCCTCGATGATCTATGCCGGTAAAATGATAAAGGATCTTCACCTGGAGGATGATTATACCTTGCTGGTAACCGGTACTGTACAGGAAGAGGATTGTGACGGGCTCTGCTGGCAGTATATGATCGAGAAAGAAAAGATTAAACCGGAATTCGTCGTCCTTACCGAACCATCATCCTGTAATATTTATCGAGGTCAACGAGGCAGAATGGAAATCAAAGTAACCACTCATGGAATCAGCTGCCATGGTTCGGCACCGGAGAGAGGGGATAATGCCATCTTTAAAATGGCTCCCATCATAAATGAGCTGAAGATCCTGCATGAGAATTTGATGGATAATCCTTTTCTCGGAAAAGGAAGCTTGACTGTTTCAGAAATATTTTCTAATTCTCCTTCCCGGTGTTCAGTTGCCGATCAATGTTCTATTTCCATTGATCGAAGGTTGACAGACGGTGAGACATGGGAATATGCTTTAGGGCAGATAAAAGGTTTATCATCCGTCAGGGATGTCAATGCGGATGTTGAGATCTATAACTATGCAGAACCTTCCTATACCGGACTGGTTTACCAAACCCAAAGTTATTTTCCAACCTGGGTTTTAAAAGAAGAACACCCTTCCTGCCAGACATTAATCGAAGCATATAAGGGCTTATTTGAGGAACAGCCTTTGGTTGATAAATGGACCTTTTCCACCAATGGGGTATCTATTATGGGTAGATATGGCATTCCGTGTATCGGTTTTGGCCCAGGTCATGAAGACCAGGCTCATGCCCCGAATGAAAAGACCTGGAAAAGTGAGTTAGTTAAAGCTGCTGCCCTGTATTCCATTATTCCAACGACCTATGTAAACCATTATGTTAATAAAATGATTTGTTGAGGAGGATAAACATGCAGACCTGGTTTAAAGGAAAACATTTTATAACACTTCAGGATTGGACAAAAGAGGAAATTGACACATTACTGGAAGTATCTTTTGACTTAAAGAAAAAATTCGCCATGGGCATACCTACACCTTATCTGCAATATAAAACAATATTTTTAATGTTTTTTGAGCAATCAACCAGAACCAGGAATTCCATGGAAGCCGGCATTGCTCAAATGGGCGGTCATGGTAATTTTCTGGATACCAGCACCATGCAGATAGCGCATGGGGAAGTAGCCAAAGATACTGCCATCATATTGTCAAGATTTGGCCATGGCATAGCCTGTAGAAATTGCGTGTGGGGAAAAGGAAATCAATACCTGAGAGAGATGGCTCAATGGTCTTCAGTTCCTGTGATGAGTCTGCAATGCGATTTATATCATCCGATGCAGGGTATCGCTGATTTGATGACCATCAAAGAAAAAATTGGGGATGTGAGGAAAACGAAAATATCTGTTATCTGGGCCTATGCCACCAGTCATAAAAAACCGATATCCGTTCCACTGACTCAAATTCTTCTATTTCCAAGATACGGAATGGATGTCACCCTTGCTTATCCTGAAGGCTATGATTTACCTGAATGGGCAATCAAACAGGCAAAAGAAAATGCAGAAAAGCATGGAGGAAGTCTAACCATCACACACAATATGGAGGAAGCTTACAAAAACGCAGATGTGGTGATTCCCAAAAACTGGGGAAACTGGGTTACCAGTCAAAACATTGAAGTAGTAGATAATTTACTTAAATCTCTCAGAGACTGGAAATGTACGGAGAGAATGATGAAGCTGGCTAATAAAGAAGCGATGTATATGCATGCACTTCCGGCTGATCGGGGAAATGAAGTGGAGGATTCGGTTATTGATGGACCTCATTCTATTGTCTACGATGAAGCAGAAAATAGACTACATACTGCAAAGGCAGTCATGAGTTTAACAATGGGTGGAAAATAAAAATTCGTGAAACATTTTCTAGATGTCCTGAATAAAGAAATTATCAGAAAATCACCTCCAGGCGATAGCAAAAAGAGTTAGAGATTAAACGGAAAGATGGAGATAGAATGTCTAAATTAGCAGTATTAGCAATTGGCGGTAATTCTCTTATTAAAGATAAGCAACACGAAACAGTGGAAGACCAGTATGATGCCATATGTGAAACAGCCAGGTATATTGCCGGAATGATTGAGCAGGGTTACAATGTTGTGGTCACGCACCGTAATAACCCCCAGGTAGGATTTATTTTGAGATGCTCGGAAATTGCCCGGGAAGTAGCAGGAATGCATCCTGTTCCTCTGGTTAATTGCGGAGCGGATACGCAGGGTGCAATGAGGGGCATTTTGCCAGGGGAAGTATGCTTCCCAAGATTCAGACTATTGTCAGGTTTCTGGAGGCAGGAGGAAAAGAGGCAATTGTAACCAATCCGGAATCATTGGAGACCGCGCTGAAAGGATTAAGCGGAACACATATCTTTTCCTGAAAGGAAAGACTATATCAGTTGGTTTTAAAAAAGTCTGAACTGATCCTGTTACTGACTTTTAAATCCGAAAGATGGAAAAAATGCATTCTTTTTAACCAGAAGATAATGGGAAAGAATATCACGGCGAACATAGTTTTCTTCATGAAATGTATTGAAGATTGAATACTTTTATTACAATAAAGGAGTATTAAAATGATTGATTTAACCATAAATACGGAACAACTAAAAAAAACGGTAGGCCGAGCCAGAGAGAAAAATATTATTATTCCTACTTTTAAACAGATGAAAAATCCTGAACTGATTCCCGATAAAATCAAAGACAAATTAAAGAATATCGGGTTATGGGATGTTAATTCTTATAACCTATTCCGGATTACCTGGAAAAACCAGCCGGTAAAGCAGGGTGGACTCTATAACGGAGTCAATTTTCTGGAATTACCCTTTGAATTAACGGGAGTTAAAGCACGCGTAATCGGGCTGGTGGGAAAATGGTTTCCGACCGGTGCTCATAAGGTCGGAGCTACCTTCGGCTGCTTAGTCCCCCGGTTAATCACCGGACAGTTCGATCCAACCTATCAGAAGGCGGTTTGGCCTTCTACCGGTAACTACTGCAGAGGAGGTGCTTATAATGCTGAATTACTATCCTGTGAGTCTATTGCTATTCTGCCAGAAGGAATGAGCAGGGAACGCTTTGAATGGTTATCTCAGGTAGCCGGAGAAGTGATTGCCACTCCGGGGACTGAGAGTAATGTAAAGGAGATATTTGATAAATCATGGGAACTGAAGAAGACCAGGGATAATGTGGTTGTCTTTAACCAGTTTGAAGAGTTCGGCAATTATCTATGGCATTACGCTGTTACCGGTCAAGCGATAGAGGAAGTTTTATCCCAGATCATGCGTTCAAAGGATCAATACGCAGGCGTCGTACTGACCACAGGATCGGCAGGTACCATTGGGTGCGGGGATTACTTAAAGGAAATTTTTCCGAACAGCAGAATAGCAGCAGGCGAAGCTCTGCAATGTCCAACTCTTCTTGCCAACGGCTTTGGTGCCCATCGCATTGAAGGAATAGGGGATAAACATGTTCCCTGGATTCATAATGTGAAAAATACGGACATGATTATTGCTGTGGATGACAATCAAACCATGGGCCTGATTCGCCTGTTTAATGAACCAGCCGGCCAGCAGTATTTAAATGAGAAATGTGTTTCCGACCGGATTATCAAACAGTTACCGTTACTGGGGATTTCCAGTGTGGCTAATTTAATCATGGCAATTAAATTTGCTAAATATTATGAGCTTACCGAAAAAGATATCGTATTTACGGTGTTTACCGATTCGATGGAATTATATGGTTCCAGGTTGAAAGAATTGGAAGAAGAATTCGGACACTATGATGAGATTGATGCGGCTATTGATTATCATCACAGTCTCGAGGGATTGTCTACAGATTACATGCAGGAATTGACCTATTATGACCGTAAGAGGATTCATAATTTGAAGTATTTCACCTGGATAGAGCAACAGGAAAAAGATTTAGAGGAACTGAACGCCCAGTGGTATGAATATGAGAACTACTGGGGAAAGATTCGCAGTCAGGTAGATAAAATTGATGAACTCATTGATGATTTTAATCGGAAAACCGGGTTGTTGGAGAAGATGTAACACCAAACAGGGGATGAGTCTCTGATTATCTAAAAAATAGAGGGGACCATCCCCTGTTTGTTCAGATTTGACAGATTCCCTTTAAAGCACAGTAGAAAGATTTGTATACATCACGCCTGCCTATTACACCAGCCATTTTGTCTTGATTCACAACAGGCAGAGTATGAATATTACGATATTTCATCAAGGCAATAATCTCATCAAGATTGGTTTCAGAATTTACAGTAAATACCTGTGTCGACATCGCAAAGCTGACTTTAGGAAGAGAATTTTCAGCACTGTTATCTTTCAACACTTCACCCGTTTTTATCATATCCATAACCAGAAAAAGGTCATCCGCAGTGATAATTCCAACGATTTCATCATTTTCCATGACCGGGAAGCCACTGATTCTTTTATTAATCATCATTTCAGCCACATCGTCCAAAGTGTTATCTTTCTTAACCGTAATAACATCTTTTGTCATAATATCCTTTGCTTTAATCTGGATTAATCTGTCAGTCAAAGCCTGCAGGGTAAATGAATTATCTTCATTCATTTTAACCACCTCATATTTCATCATAAAAAATTTGCTGTTTATTTATTCAGTACTTTTTTAATTTGTTGAATAAAATCAGCCATCTGGTAAGGTTCGGGCACAAACAATTCGACTCCCATATGATCCACTATTTCCTTCATGTTCACTTTACTTGTCTGGACTATGATCGGAATATCTTTAAAATCCTTATGGGCTTTTATCTCCTGCAAAAATTGAATTCCATTCATTCCACCCTGCAGCCTGACAGAAGAGATGATTAAATCGAACCATTTTCTTTTTAAGATCATGATGGCATCATTACCTTGATACACTACATCAACAATATAATCTTCTGATTCCAGGTTCTGTTTTAATTGTTCCGATAATGTGATGTCTCCGTCAACGACAAGGATTTGTTTTTTAACCATATATCCTCCCGCTTTTCCAAGACTTATTACATATTTCTGGTTCAGATTGAAAACAAACGCTTTATTGCGAATCATAACTTTCTTATACGGCTCTTTGGACTTTGATCCGGATAATTCAAGGTTCATTTTATCTCTTTCTATTTCAAGGATATACCAGATGTTTCTATATTTTATCCGGAAGTGTATATGCTTCCATTTTTCAGGTATGTCAGGGTCTATGTGTATTAGATCATTAATGACTTCGACACCAGCATATCTTTTCATGGCGATATTGACTGATCCCCCCATCACGCCTGTGTGGATTCCTTCCGGGGTTGTTCCACCTTGAATATCGTTAATATCAGAATCAAGGACTTCATGATACCATTTCCAAGACTGATCGGTCTGTCCCAGGATGTCTGACAGATAACAATGGACTACTTTACTCAGGGTAGAGCCATGAGAAGTTCTATCAACATAATATTGGTAATTTTTCCGTAAGATATCCATACTAAATGTATAACCTAAACCACTGAATATATCTTCCAGTTCAGATAATGGGAACAGGTAGGGAAGCATAAGCGTATCAGCCTGTTTGGCTACTTTATATGCATTAGGTGATTTACCCTCTGCTTTTAGGATACGGTCCATTCTTTGAATATTACCATATTTTTCCTTATAATTATCCCAGTTCAGTTCCTGCAGGTCAAAATATCCGTCAAACTGGCTGATGATGCCGTCTTTATTCATAATGACCCTCATCTTTTTAATAATATCCTTCCACAGTGTCAAGTCATCCAGATGAATAGCTAATTTCTTCTTTAATTCCACTTTACGTTTGCCGGGAAGGAGTGTCAATAATTCCAGAGCTCTTTTTAAGGTCCAGACGATCATAATGTTGGTGTAGGCATTATCTTTTAGACCAGCCTCGGTAGCACCGGGAAGCCTTTCGTGAAATTCGTCAGGTCCCATCAAGCCTTTGGTGTGATATCTCTGGTCTTCTGGATCGTGATAAGATAAACTGGCTCCAAATTGAGCGATAGATAGGAAAAGTTCTGCACCATAACGGGATAGAAAGTCGAAGTCTCCGGCTATTTTCCAATGTTCCCAGATACTGTAAGCGATATCAAAGGAAATATGCCTTTGATTCCTGCTGTAATCAGGACCCCATTTACCGGATTTGGGATTAAGGTGCATGATCTGAGTTTCTTCTTCACCGGTAGAGCCGCTTTGCCAGGGAAACATTGCTCCCTGATAATCGTTTTCCATTGCATACTTTCTAGCCTGTTCCAGCCTTCGAAAACGATAGAGCAATGTTGATTGGGTAATTTCCGGAATGTGAAAATCATATATAGGAAGAAGAAAAATTTCATCCCAGAAGATATGACCCCGGTAGGATTCACCTGATAATCCCCTGGCAGGAATGCCGGCATCTAATTTGATATTATGAATGGAAGCTGTTTCCAGAAGATGAAAGATATGCAATCTTAAGGCTTTTTGGGAAAAGGTATCTCCCTCAACCTTAAAATCAAATTGTTCCCATAGGTCAGACCATGTTTTTTTATGGGATTCTAAGAGTGATGGAAAGCCGGGGTATTTACGGGATGATGTAATAGCATCTTTCATTGGATCCTGGGTGTCCTCATCCCGGGAGGTGTAAATAGAAACATTTTTATCAACAACGCATTTTTGCTTTTTTCTTAACCGGATCCTGTATTCCTGAAAAATAGCGTTTTCTTTATGTTTGATAATGACTGAAAGCGGTTTTACCATTTCTCCGTTACATGCAATGCTAAGAGAAGAGGCCTGGACAATCCTGATATTAGATTGATTAGTGACAACAGATAAATAGATGCCATACTCCGAAAAACTTCCCACCTGGTCAGGTGCAAGGTGCAAGGAATTCAGGTCACTGTACCTAGGCACTCCCCGGTTTTGAATATTCCCATCCAAGCCAGTACGAATGATAATTTCACCTTCGTAATTTTCTGGTATAATGGTATATTCCAAAGCCATGCGATGCATGTCACCCATGTGAACAATCCTTCTGGTCTGAACAGAGGTTATTTTACCAGAAGTATCCTTAATGACATAATCTCTTATTAATATTGCCTCTTTCAGATCCAGTTTATGATAATAAGAATGAATATTTTGGAGGGTAGGGATCATCCATTTCCGGTTTCCTTTAATTTTGAAGGTTAAAGGCAGCCAATTGGGGCAATTGACCAGGTCTTCATTAGTAATCATCTTACCGGCAATATTGCTTTCTAATTTATTGAAGATTCCGGCTATGTAAGTGCCTGGATAGTGGATTCTTGAAGCGGGTGATTCGCTTATTGCACCTCGGGTTCCCATATAACCGTTTCCAAGTGTACACAAAGCTTCCCTGAGTTTTTCTTCTCCGGGCTCAAAAGAAAAATACTCAAGAGACCAGGGAGAAGAACCATGTTGGTTGGATTCATTGTTTAATTGTGATTTTGATGACATGTTCAAAGAATTTTTTTACCTCTTTCGGGGATTGCAGTTGGAAATCTGCAGCTGATGGTTTTGCTGAATCATCTGTTACCATCATTGCAGTTCCCCGCGTAACGACTGTTCTGAAGGCATATTCATCTGTGGTATCATCTCCGATATAGAATACGGAGGTGGTTTCCCATGGTATATTTAAAGCATCCATAATCCATCTGACAGCCTTGCCCTTGTCCCAGTCTATATTCGGTAGAATTTCAAAGACTTTCTTTCCTTCTAATAACCTCAATTGATCATATTTCTGAATTATTTCCTGAACCGTTTTTTTGATATACTGAACATCCTCAGCTTTTTTTACTTTCCGATAATGTGCCGCAACGCTGAATTTTTTTTCTTCAACCAGCGCACCTTCAATACTCTGCAGTTTGTCTTTCAGTAGCTCAATCATCTCCGTAATTAGGGGTATCGTTTGCTCAGCTATCGGGTGGATCATGGCAAAACCACCTGGTCCTTGAATATCAAATCCATGACTTCCGGCATAAAAAATTCCTTTTATATCTATTAGATTCTGGACATCTTCTCTCATTCTCCCGCTGACGATGGCCACTGTATGAAGCCTGGCTAAATTTTCTACTGTCTTTTTCATATCATCAGAGAGAACGGCTAATTCCGGACTTTCCACAATGGGAGTGAGTGTTCCATCATAATCTAAGAAGAAGACCAATCTTTTATCGGTATGAATAACGGTTTTCCCTGTACGATGATAAGCAGGATTAATAAATATTTGTTTATGATCGAGATGTTCTTTGGGAAGTATCTCCGGAGCGGGTTTAATCGACTCGTAACATTGAAAAAAGGGTTTTGGTTTTTTGTGAAACCAGTCTTCCATAATCTGTATATCTATTTCCGCTAAATCCGGAACGACCAGGTCGGCTCCGTGTTTTGCCAGTTCTTTTTCATTGTTTTCCCTGGCAACGCCTATAACTAGACCGAATCCGCCATTTCTGCCAGCCTCAACTCCCGAAGAAGCATCTTCTACGACTACTGAGTTTGGTGGCAGGGTACCCAAATTCCTTGCGGCTGTAACAAAGATATCTCCCTCCGGTTTTCCCTTGAGGTTTAGTTCTGCAGAAATGACCCCATCAACTCTTGTTTCGAAAAGATGTTCCAGGTTCACTGATTTCAATATAGGTTGACAGTTCTTAGAGGAAGAGGCTACACCTATTTTAATTCCCTGTTTTTTTAAGTTTTTTATCAGCTTGACTGTAGAATCAAAAACCTCCGCTCCTTCCTCTTGAAGTAACTTATTAAACATATGATTTTTTTTGTTCCCAATACCGCAGATGGTTTCTTTTTCCGGTGGATCAGAAGGATCTCCGAAGGGAATATCGATGTTACGGGATTCTAAAAAATTTTTTACTCCCTGGTAACGGGGTTTTCCATCTACAAATTTAAGATAATCAGTCTGATAGGTAAATTCCCGAAAGGGTTCCCCATCTCGTTTCTCCCTCAGTTGCAGGTATTCATCAAAGGCTTTTTTCCAGGCATGGGCATGAACTGTGGCAGTTTTTGTAATCACACCATCAAGGTCAAATACGACAGATTGAAAGGAATAACGGCTCATAATTCCTCCTTATTCTTTTGATTCACAGATGAATATTCAGAGGAGAGGGAATGCTATAGATCTTAAAGCTTATTATAGATAAAATAATATCAAATTTATCAAACTATGTCAAAAAGATTCTTAAATAGTAATGGTTACAGGTATTTGATGTATCGATAAGAGAGGCGAGCTTCAGAAAAATTTTTTAATGTATACTTGTACAATGACATGATAAATGTGTTATTATTTTAAGGTAAGTATCGATAATGAGTATTAGATTAAGAGCTTAGAATATAACTTTTCCTGAATTAAATGATTATGAATGAAATTTAATAGAAAAAGGAATCACCAATGAGCTTTGGATTGGAAACCGGAATTATAGACCGAAAGAAAGAAGATATAGTAACACTTTTATGGCAGATTATATTCATTCTGGTAATGATCTGTTCTTTTACCTTGCATTCCTGGTGTCAAAACAGGGCCACAGTTAAGCTGGGTAACGAAGTTTTACTTGAACAATATGACTATCTGATCGAAGACAAAAAGGTAGGTTTGGTAACCAATCAAACAGGGGTAGACAGCAGGGGGATAAGTTTTATTGATAATCTCCTCACCACCCGAAGAGCGAAATTAATATCGCTCTATACTCCTGAACATGGTCTTGATGGAACAGTTAGGGCTGGAGCAAGTATTCATTCATATGTTCACCCCGATTATGATATCCCTGTCTATAGTCTGTACGGGAGTACCAGAATGCCTACCGAGGAAATGCTGTTAAATATCGAGGTGCTCCTTTTCGATATTCAGGATATTGGTGCCCGGACTTATACCTATATGTCCACGCTGCAATACTGCCTGGTAGCGGCAAAGAAATATGGTAAATCCGTCATCGTTCTGGACCGTCCCAATCCCCTGGGCGGGATTACTGTAGAAGGACCTGTACTGGAAGATGCCTTTAAGTCTTTTATGGGAGTCGATAATCTACCCATGGCTCATGGCATGACTGCAGGGGAATTGGCTTTATTTTATAATCGCCTGATCGGAGCTGATCTGACAGTCATTCCCATGGAAGGTTATCATCGGGATATGGTCTTCAGCGAGACGGGACTCCCGTTTATTCAAACCTCTCCGAATATTCCAGATATTACCTCTGCATATGGATATATGGCTACCGGTCTGGGAGAGGGGACAGGGATTTTCCAGAGAGATAAGTTCCAATGGATTGGTGGAGAGGGACTTCATTCGGACAATTATGCTCAGCTGCTTAATGGAGCAGGATTTTCCGGTGTCGCCTATATTCCTGAAGCGCATGAGACTGCCGGTGGTGTTCGCCTGGAAATTTTTGACCCGAAAAGCTTTAATCCAGCGAAGAGTGGAATTTATGCTCTGGCTTATGCCTTTATGCTGGGAGACTTTCAAGTGCCGAAAAGCACACCAGATCAGATTGTGATGTTTGATAAAATTATGGGCACTGATAAGATTGGCCGTTACCTTGAGGAGGGTTTGACTCCTGAGCAGATTGTATCTTTATATACCCCGCAGTTAAATAATTTTAAAGCGGAAAGGGAATATTATCTTATTTCCTCATATGAGCCGATTGGCAGATAGGTTAAATGTTTACAGGCAAAGTCTGGTCAGTTCTTCAGTCAGATAAGTGAACGCTTCCTCAACAGTGTCACAGAATGTAAACAGTTTGAGATCCGTTTTACTGATGGTACCGTATTGGACCATGGCGTCCAAATTGATGATTTTTTTCCAGTATTTTGAACCGTAGATAACGATAGGGAGACATTTATCTAATTTTCTGGTTTGCAGCAATGTAAGCACCTCAAAAAGCTCATCAAGAGTACCGAAGCCTCCGGGAAAAATAACCAATCCTTTGGCCAGGTACACAAACCAGAATTTGCGCATAAAAAAGTAGTGAAATTCAAAATTAAGTTCCGGAGTAATGTACTGGTTGGGATATTGTTCCATCGGGATACTTATATTCAGTCCGATGGATTTACCATTTGCTTCTTTAGCACCTTTATTGGCCGCTTCCATCATGCCCAGGCCTCCACCCGAACAGATAATAAAACGGGAGTTTGCGTTCAGGGATTTTGACCAATGAGTTAAGCGATTTGACAGTTCTACGGCATCATTATAGTAATGGGATAGAAAAACCTGGTTTTGAGCTATTTTCAGTTCATTCTGTAATCTTTCATCATTTTTATCAGTTGACCTGGCAATGTCTTCCTGTACTTTCTTCAGATATTCTTTGGCTTGAGTCGGAGGTTTTGTTCTGGCTGATCCGAAAAAGACAATTGTATCATTTATTTTTTGCTCGCGAAAACGTTGCATGGGCTCCAGTAACTCCGCTAAAACACGAATAACTCTTGCGTCTCTACTATTAATAAAATCCATATTTCTGTAAGCTTTTTTTGCTTTAGTTATATTCTTATCCATTAAACGTTACTTTACTTCTTAAATAGTTTTTTGTCAAGTAATGATAGCTAACCTTCTCTCTACTGTGAAACAATAACAGATTTTATTTTGGGATGCTTTGGAAGTAATGGAGCCTGTAAATTGACTTTGATAAAAGGATCATTTTAAGTTAGAATAAATATAAATTTTGAGAGAGGCTAAGGTAGATGAGTCAGGCATATGGAAAATCATTTGCCAGGATATATGATAAGATGTGGGGTGATTTTGCCCGCAATGTGGCATACCCGGTGATGGATTTTTACCGGCATAAGGAAATATTTTCAAAGAATAAAAAAGTCCTGGATATATGTTGCGGTACCGGCCATTTAGCACTGGAATTTTTAGAAAACAATTATCATGTAGTCGGAATCGATCTTTCTCCCCACATGCTGCTGTATGCCCGGGAAAAGACAAAAGAATATCTCGACAGAGGGCTGGTACAGTTTATAAAGGCAGATGCCTCCAATTTCACAATTGAAAACAAATTTGGTTTAGCGGTATCCACTTATGATGCAATCAATCACCTAAAAGGCGAACAGATGTTAAAAAAGTGTTTTTATTCCGTATTTCGAAGTGTTGTTCAAGGAGGTTATTTTATCTTTGATTTAAACACCAGATTTGGTCTGGAAGGATGGAACGGGATGCATATTGATGATTCAAAAAGTGTCTTTTTACTCATCAAAGGGATTTTTGACAGTGAGAAAGGTAAGGCAATCACGAGAGTATCAGGTTTCATACAGGAAGAAGGGGACCGCTATAGCCGATTTGAGGAAGTAGTATACAATTATGCTTATCTTCTGGATCAAGTAGAGCGCTTATTAAGAGAGACAGGGTGGAAAGAGATCTATTTCACCAGAATTGATGATTTGAATAAGAGTTTAAGAGAGCCGGAAAAGGAAAAGAGAGTATTTATAGTGGCAAAAAAATGAGCTAATATCATATCAGACAAAAGGGGAAAGGAGTTATTTTATTCATTGATACTGGCAAAAAAAGATTTAAAACAGCAATCTATTGTTATTATACCGGCTTATAATGAAGAGAAAAATATTGGTGAAGTGATTCGAAAGTGTAAGAAGCACATAGATCAGATTATCGTTGTCGATGACGGTTCCCGGGACAATACCTTGCAGATAGCAAAAGCAATGAATGTCATAACTCTGGTCAATGAGAAGAATAAAGGGAAAACCGAAACTTTAAGAAGAGGTTTTTGCAAGGGACTTGAAGAAGGTGGAGAAATATTCTTACTCATAGACGGTGATGGGCAACATAATCCGGATGAAATTCCTCTATTCTTAGAGAAAATTCAGGAGGGATTTGATCTGGTCATTGGGGCAAGAAAGTTTGATAATAAAATCATGCCAAAAATCAGGATTCTTGCTAATTCAATCTCTTCCTATTTAGTCTCCCTGATTTGCGGCATCAGAATCGAAGACAGTCAGTCAGGATATCGAGCTGTAAGGAGAGAAGTTTTAGAAAAGATTAATCTTACCTCAAATCGATTTCAGGTTGATACCGAAATGATTATCAAGGCAGCAAAATACGGCTTTCATATTTGTTCTGTTCCCATCGAGACCATTTACCATTCAGAAGCCAAAAGTAAAATTAATCAGATTGTGGATCCGATAAAGTTTGTATTATTATTGTTTGAACTTGCTTTTATGAAAAAGAAGCAAAGAAAACAATCATAAAAATAAGATAAAGCATATTAGTATGGAAGAGGAGGTATTCTATGACGTCTGACATCTTTAGTTTAAAAGGGAAGATGGCTCTTATTACCGGTTCAAGTCGAGGTCTGGGATTGATTTTAGCTAAAGGACTGGGCAAAGCTGGTGCAAAATTAATCTTAAATGGCAGAGATGAGAAAAGATTGATTCAGGCAATTGAAGAGCTTAAAGCAGAAGGCTTTAGTGCTTTTGGATATCCTTTTGATATAACTGATAAGGATCAGATCGTGAAGCAGATGAAGAAGATTCAAGATGAAATCGGACTAATTAATATTCTGGTTAATAATGCCGGTATACAAATAAGAAAGCCTTTGGAAGATTTTGAAGAATCTGCCTGGAGAGAGATTATTGATACGAATTTAACCGGTGCTTTCTTAGTCAGTCAACAGGTAGCAAGGAGTATGATTCAACAGAGATCAGGGAAAATAATCAACATCTGCTCCTTACAGAGTGAATTAGGCAGAGAGACGATTGCTCCTTATGCCGCTGCAAAGGGTGGTCTAAAGATGTTAACCAGAGCCATGGCTGTGGAATGGGCTAAGTATAATATCCAGGCCAATGGTATTGGACCGGGATATTTTATCACTGAGATGACACGCCCTTTAAGTGAAAACAGGGAATTTGATCAGTGGCTTAAGAAGAGAACTCCTGCCCATCGCTGGGGCTATCCGGAAGAATTAATCGGCCCCATTGTGTTTTTATCCTCCTCCGCTTCTGATTTTATCAATGGGCAGATTATATATGTTGATGGAGGGATCTCAGCTGCAATCTAAAAGATTACTGGAATTGATTTATATCATTTTTTTGTTTTTTATTACCAGTTTCCTGTTTCATCCTTTAATGGTAAGCAATTTGTGGCGGATAAGCCAGGTTGACTTACTGCTGGCCTTGAAGGTCATATTGACCGGATTGATTGCTGTAGGTTGCAGTACATTTATCCTGGCACCCATTATATTTCGTGGCATTGAACAGGTCCAGGATAAGGATATCCATACTATTTTAAGAAAGGTAACAGATCAGTCTCAGGTCAAGAAAATTCCCGGTATATGCCGTGTAAGAACATCCCAGGCAAATGCCATTGCTTATTTTGTCTTCAACAGATCATGTATTGGACTGACGAATGGCTTGCTTGAGGCATATCATAATCGGGATTTGAATGATCAGGATCTTGAAAGTATATTTGCCTGTCTTTTATATTACTTCAAGAGCGGTACTACCATTAAAAGAAATTTCATGTATAGTATTGCCAGTCTATATAATTCAATGTGTTATATTCTTCTCTTTTCAGGTCGGGGATTTTTCCGATTGGCTAAAATAACTGAACAGAGGGGATCAGGCTTTTTGATTCGCATGACAGGTATGATTTGTATGATTATTGGGCTGCTATTCAGGATTCCTGAAAAGATTTCTTCCTGTATAGCTTCACCATTAATCTATCGTTTTCAGAAGGATGCCGATAAATTTGCTGAAAGGCTGACCGGTCCTAAGGGAATGCAGAGAGTGATACAAAAGGTGATTGAATATAATAGAAAATTGAATAAAGAACTTTCTGTATTGCCTGATCCGGAATACTGGTTCGTCGAACCTGTAAGATTATTAAAAATGGATCAACTGGTTCTCTTCAGAATTCCTTTTCAGAATAGAATAAACAGTTTTTTCTGAGACAGGTTTTGGGAATTTTAAGGTTTGAAACCCTATTTTGAAATATCCTGATGTATACTGTTATATGATACAGGTTAAATGGATATGGTGAAACTTCTGCATTCATGACATTTTTGAAAGTCATAAACTATTAATCATGGATAATCATGAAGGCAGTAATAAATAAGGAGAATAAAATAAAAAAATGAGAACACCATCCTGGTGGCATGGGTTCCTGGGCTTTATTGGATTTCTGGGTTTTCAGGGCTTTGAGCAGCATAATCCCTATATGCTGCTGTTCTTTTCTTTCTTTGCCTTTTTTGCCTATTTTAAATATTTGAGAAAGGAATTAGAATACCTGGGTATACTGGGATTTGCAGGATTATTCATTGCGCTTTTAGGAATATTCAATATCATCCCTGTTTAATGTCCGTGGGGTTTCATTCCCCTTTTTTTAACTCTTTTTCTGAAAAAATATTTCTCAAAAGTACCGGTAAAAAAAATGATCAGTACAATGATAAGGATTAAATGGAAGTTGAGGGGTAGCAGTAGATGTTTAATGATGTGACTTTACCCAACGGACAACAAATGCTTACCGGAGAGACAGTCAAGTTACCGATCAATTATTTTTGTACGTATACCCCCGAAGAAATGCTGCTGGCAGCTGGTTATTATCCCCGTCGAATTATTCCAAATCGGGTTGATCCCTCTCTGGCAAATACTTTTTTGGATAGTAATTTTTGTCCTTATGTCCGCAGTATTTTAGCCTGGGGAATGGAGTCCAAGAAGATGGGGGAGAATTACCCGACAGTCATTGTAAACTCCTGTGACGGGATGCGGCGTTTATATGACGTATGGCGATATTATGTCAAAAGTCCTCTGACCGTTTTTTTAGATCTCCCAAGGAAGAGAGGGTTGATTTATGAGGAACAATATAAGTTGCAGCTTGAGCATGCAAGAGAACAGTTAGAGAAATATTCTAAACAAAAAATAACTGATAAAAAGCTGAACCTGGCTATACGGCAAGGGAACGAATTTCGTAAAATCATTCGTCAATTGGATGAAATGAGAAAACAGAAAATCTTTGATTTTTCGGGTTATGATTTTTTCAGATTGATTCAAGACGGATCACGGTATACTAAACCTGTTTATATTGAATATTTAAAAAATTTTCTTCACAAAAACCTGCAGAACTGTTCAGAAAAACAAGCATCATCAAACAAATCTAAGAAACCGTTCAACATTTTATTAACCGGTACAGTGTTGGATCATTTGGACATCATTAAGACCATTGAACAGTATGGAGGATTTATCAAAGTTTCTGATACCTGTAATGGCTGGCGGTATTATTTAAATGCCATAGACGAAAATGAGGAAGATCATATGAAGGCGATTGCTCATTTCTATCTGAACAAGATAGCCTGTCCCAGAATGCTGGAAAGCCGGGAAAAGGAAGATGCGTTAACGGAAATGATTAACAAAGAGAGGATTGAAGGCGTTATCTTTTATACTTTGAAATTTTGTGATACTGCACTCTTTCAGCTTCCTGTGTTAAGAGAAAAGTTAAAATTATTGGGCATTCCCTCTCTATATCTGGAAGGCGACTTCGGTGCCCAGGTCAGTGGACAGTTAAAAACGAGAATACAGGCATTTTTGGAGGCATTGGAGTTTGCTTAATCAGAAGGCGAATCGTTTCAAGTTAAAAATGGTATCTCACCTGGCTCAGTATCCTTACACTTACTCGCTGGCAGATAAATTTTTCAGGTATTACTTCAGAGATTCCAGTCAAAGTTTCAGAAACTGGCTGGATTTCTTCTTACAGCAATTTGTAGAAGCCTCTAGGGGGGAAAAACCCGTTGTGTGGTCGAGCATATATACTCCTTCCGAATTGCTATATGGTATGGATGTGATTCCGATCTATCCGGAAATGATCTCTGCCTCAGTTGCATCGATTGGAATGGCTACCTATTTCATTGAAACCGCTGAGTCTCATTTCTATTTGCCGGATCTATGTTCTTTTTACCGGGTTGCCAGTGGAATGTTTTTAAGAGATTGCTTACCCAGACCAAACCTGATTATCTCTACATCCCAATTATGTGACGGTTCTGTTAAATTTTTTCACAACGCCAGCCGGTATTACCGATGTGAACATTTTTTAATCGATCCTCCTTATGAAAAAAACCATAGGAATATACAATTTCTGGCTGATGAGTTAAGAATTCTAACAGGGTGGATATCCGAGAAAACAGGCATCCGGCAATCTCCGGTTGCATTGAAAGACAGTCTTAAATTTGCCAATCATAGCAGACAGATGATGCTTAAAATCAATCAACTCAGGGAAAAATCACCGGCCCCTTTATCCGGATGGAATGCACTTGCTTATATATTATATATGTATTTTGCCTCTATTGGATCTCAAAAATCCCTTTCCTTTTATGATGTATTATTTCAGGAAATACAGGAAAATGTTGACAGAAATAAAGGATTGAATGAGAATAATGAAGTGCGGATACTCTGGCTTCATCAATTAAGGCCTTATTATCCCAATATTATTTTTCAGACTTTATCAGAGCATAGAGCTGTTATTGCTTTTGAAGAGATGAGTGAAATCTATTGGCCAGAACATGAACCTGTAAATCCTTTTTTCAGCCTGGCTCAAAAGATGAACGCAAATCCCGGTGCCGGGCCTATAGAGTATAGAATAGCGAATGTTTTGAAACTGGTGAAAAGATTTCATATTCAAGGAGTCATTCATTTTAATCAAAGAGGATGTCACCAGAGTTGTGCAGGCGCACCCATTATGAAAGAATATTTAAAGAAACAGAATATCCCCATGCTTATCCTTGACGGCGATGGAATTGATATACATCATTATTCAGAAGGCCAGACGAAGACAAGATTGGAAGCTTTTTTAGAGATGATCGGTTAGAATATGATAAATGGCATTAAAAAGATGATTCAGTTCTCATCAATTAATTTAGAAAAGAGATAAAATCAGATGCTGGTAGCTGGTATTGATATCGGTTCATTGACCTGTAAAATAGTTATCATGAGGGATCAGCAGATCTTAAATTATATTGTGACAAGAAGTGGTGTGGAAATCGAAGAGACTGTAGCATGTTGTTTTGAAAGTGTATTAAAAGATACCGGATATGGATTTCAGAATATTGAGAAGATTGTAGCTACCGGTTATGGAAGAAACAATATTCTTTCTGCACATAAATGTGTCACCGAAATAACCTGCCATGCCAAAGGAGCCTTCTGGTTAAATCCAAAAGTGAGGACTGTTATTGATATTGGCGGTCAGGACAGCAAAGTGATTTCAATTTCAGACCAGGGACAGGTTGTCGATTTCATGATGAATGATAAATGCGCTGCCGGCACCGGCCGCTTTTTAGAGGTTATGGCACAAGCATTGGATGTAAAATTGGAAGAATTAGGCAAGCTTTCGCTGCTTTCTAAAAAGAAAGTCCATATCAGCTCAATGTGTACGGTATTTGCAGAATCGGAAGTGATCTCACTGATTGCCGAAGGGTGGAAGAAAGAAGATATCATTCGGGGACTTCATGAATCTATTACGAACCGGATATACTCCATGGCGGCTCGGTTACAACTACAGAATACGATTGCTTTGACCGGAGGGGTAGCAAAGAATAGCGGAATCGTACTAGCCTTCAGGAAAAAAATAAAAGGCAAATTTTACATACCTTTTGAACCACAGATTGTGGGTGCCATAGGTGCTGCCTTGATAGCCCAAAAATAATAATGACCTTTACTGAAATATACAAAGGAAAGTTAGTTGAAATACAGCAAAGTAGTTCCCGGAATATTTTTAGACCGTCCCAACCGCTTTCTAGCCAATGTTCTGGTTGACGGCAACACAGAGATGGTGCATGTCAGAAATTCAGGCCGTTGCCGGGAAATCCTGGTCCCGGGTACTAGAATCTATTTAGAGAAAGCCCTGGGGAATCACCAGAGAAAAACACGATACGCTATCATCAGCGCCTATAAGGGTTCCAGATTGATAAACATTGATTCTCAGATTCCTAACGAACTGGTCAGCCAGGCATTAATAAATGAGTCTTTAGAAGATGTAAATACCGGCGGTGATATCAAGAGGGAAGTTACCTATCAACACTGCCGTTTTGATATGATGTATCATCATCGGGGAAAGAAAGGCTTTATTGAAGTTAAAGGTGTCACACTGGAAAGGGATGGAGTTGCTTATTTTCCCGATGCCCCGACCAGTAGAGGCAGTAAGCATATCAGGGAACTGATAACAGCTTTTCGGGAGGGTTATGAAGTTTATATCATCTTTATTATCCAGTTGAAGGGAGTCGGCTGTTTAATACCAAATGATGAAATGGATCCCGAATTTGGTATGGCTTTGCGAAAAGCCAATTCTACACATCTCAAAATCAGAGCATACGATTGTCTGGTGCGAGAGCAGTCTATCGACATTGATCAACCTGTCAAAATTATTTTTTAAGTCATTGGATGTTTAATCTAAAAAACAATGAAGGAACAAAGGTCCCTGAAATCAACGAACCGAATTTTATTAAGTCAATGCTAGCCTAATATAAGGATTAATTCATTACGGTCAGGTAAAACAGGCTGTTTGACTAGAGCCGTTCTTCATTATAGAATAATGAAAAATTGACCATCATCAGGAATAGGGGTTTTCTTAAAACTATCGATGAGATTCCCCTTTTGATAGGTGGAATGTAAATATAGGACAGATGAGAAGGAATGATATGTATTATTACAAAGAGGTAAAAAAACCAAATCGTCTTGTTGGAATGACATTATTAGCTATATGCGGAAAATATCTGCAGCATAAAGTTGATGTTCGGGTGGAAGAAAATGATACCCGACAGTTAAAAGCTCCCTATCTCATTTTAGGTAACCACGTTTCCTATTGGGATCCCTTTTTGGTGAATATGTTTATTGATGAGCCGATGTGTTATATTGCCGAGGCGGTTTATTTTAGAAATCCGATCTTGCGTTTTTTTCTCAATATTGCCGGTTCAATTCCCAAAAAGAGATTTGTAACCCAGTATTCCCCTATCAAAAGGCTTATTCGAGCCAAAGAGAACGGAAGAGTCTTAGGAATTTTTCCGGAAGGAGAGAGAAGATGGGATGGAACGACAGAAGGAATAAATCTCTTTTCTACAGCGAAATTAATTAAAATATTAGCTATTTCAGTTGTAGTCGTAAAAATCCAGGGTGGTTATCTGGCTTACCCTCGCTGGGCAAAAGCATCGCGGAAGGGAAGGATTAATTTGAGTTATAAATTGTGTTTGACAGGTCAGGAAACACGGGAATTATCTCTTGATCAGATTGAAAAAAGCCTCAGAGTACAGCTGCACCATGATGAGGTTGCTTATCAGAAAATATACCAGAATAAATACACAGGAAAAAGATTGGCAGAACATTTAGAGCATCTTTTATTTGCCTGTCCCCGTTGTCAGTCGCTAAATACGCTCATTTCCAGTGGAAATGGCTTAAATTGTCATCAATGTAATTATAGTGTTGTATATAATCAATATGGATTCCTGGAAGGAAGTAATAAAAAGTTATACTTTGATAATGTTCGGGACTGGAATTACTGGCAGAATCGTTATTTAAAAAATTTTGTCAGGGAAAAACTCAAAAAACACCCGGATCAAATGATTCTGAAAGATGAAGATATCAACATCCTGGAGGGCAGTTTTCATCATCCTTTTAGGTCGGTCGGACAGGGAATCCTGTGCTTAAATAAGGATGGATTATTTTTTGAGTTTACCGATAGTAAAAAATTGCCTTTTAATTTGAGAGATATTATTGGACTCAATGTTCAATTTCAATCCATACTGGAGTTTATGTATAAAGATAAATTATACCGTTTTCAATTCCATAACCCACATATTTCTGCTTACAAATGGGTACAAGCAATACATTATGTCCAGGAAGGGCTGTCGGTAGTTTGTCAATAATCCTATGCAGTTTTTCCGATTCATGGATTGTTTGGACTAAATCTACTCAGATAAATCATATTGCCTTTAACAGTATTTCTTTACAGGTTTAATTTCTGTGGAAAGGTTCCAATGGTCGCCTGTTTCACAGCCGACACTCATATTTTTAAGGAATATGTTACTATATCCAAGGTACCTGTTCGAATCCTTTTTTCTATCTGTTTATTTTTTAAATTGATTATGACCGCAGAATCAGATATGATTCTGCTAAGTACACAGATCAGGGAAATACATGGAAAATCAGGTAAAATCTAATATAAAAATAAGAGACCTGATGATTATCTTTTTTATCTTGGTCCTGGGTTTAATCATCATTGAATTTGCTAAACAAAAAGAACCCACTTCATATCATTCAACACAATTAAAGGCTTCAGAAATCATGTTAAAATCGATGGATGTCCTCCGGGAGGAGAGAGAAAAAAGAGGGATACCCATTAATGAACAACTGGATCCCAATAGAACCGGATTGATTGGAGAAGAATATACCAAATTAACCACTACGCTTGGAAATTTAAGTGCCAAGAGAAGTTCAACAAATCCCGATTTTGCTGCCTTGATCGTCAGGTATTTTAAGCAGGCTGAACTGGAAGCCGGTGACCTGATTGCAATCGGTGCCAGCGGTTCATTTCCCGGGTTGATTATAGCAACACTATCTGCCTGCCAGGCGATAGGGATCAACCCATTAATCATTTATTCGATCGGAGCATCAGAATATGGCGCTACTATTCCTGATTTTACATTTATTGAGATGTTAGCGTCCTTAAATCAAAGAGGGGTTATGGACTATTCACTGATAGCAGTCTCAATGGGTGGTGATAATGATCAATCAGAGGGGATGCTCTATCCCGACTCTAAGGAGATCATTCGGAATATTGCTAATCGCTCGGGAGTCACTTTTATTGATATAGATTCCTTAAGTGATAATGTTCAAAAAAGGATGGCAATGTATCAGGATGCAGCTGGAGAGCTTCCGATTAAATTATTTGTTAATATCGGTGGCGCATCCCCGAACTATGGCAATACCTTAGAATCCATTACTTATCCTAATGGACTCATCATGGATGGTCCCGTAATTCCTGATGACCCTGAGCGGGGTTTAATCTTTGAATACCAGGTCTTGGACATACCGGTGATTCATCTGTTGAATATCCGGGATTTAGCCCTGGAAAATGGTATTCCCATTGATCCAATACCTTTTCCGGAAATCGGCCAGTCAATGATTTATTTTGAATGGCGTTATCATAAATGGATGATTGTTCTGCTTATGCTTATCAGTTCCTTTTTCCTTGTATCGGCAAGAAGGAACAGCCTTAGATCGTGCTAGCGCAAAGATAGCTCTGGTAAAAACGGTCATATTATCCATATGACGGGAGAAGTCTCAGCCGAGATAACATCTTGCAATGACTTGGTATGAATAGAGAAAGCATCTCTCTTCAGTAATTCAGGAATTTTATGGGAAAAAAATTGGTAAAACATAAATCATTTGATTTTTTCCCGGAATACGATTAGAATAATTTCAACAAAAAATAATCAATAATATGTGGTGAAATAATGAAGAAAACGAATGGAGACCGGACAACGGTTATCCTGGTTCGGCATGGTGAATGCAGAGGAAATAGGGAAGGTCTGTTTCGTGGTAGAAGTGATTTCCCTTTAAATGAACTTGGTCTAGCTCAAGCCAGACAATTGGCATTGGAGATGAAGTCATTTCGACCGATGAGAATTTTCACCAGTCCTTTAGCCCGTGCTAGACAGACTGCCCAGGCAATCAGTGAGGAATGCAATGTTGAGATTGAGGAACGGGACGGAATGAATAACATCGAACTTGGCCCCTGGGAAGGGAAATCCAAGGATGATATTGCTGTCAACTATCCGGAAGAATGGCAGAAATGGTTAACCGAACCGGAAAGGTTAAGTTTACCTGGAATGGAATTACTGGAATGTGTGCAGCAACGGGCAAAAAAAGATCTGGAAGCCATTGTAAGGCAATATTCTGGTCAGACATTTATTGTCATCTCTCATCGTGCTGTGCTGAAACCATTAATTGCGGGCTGTCTGGGTATCAATCCACCCTATTTCTGGCGTATCCACATGGATACTGCTTCTTACAGCATCATGTATTTTAAACCGATACATGGATTTACCCTGGTTCAATTGAATCAGACAAAGCATTTGCCGGAATTTATTTCTGAATGGCAATAACCTGTGAATTGATCTCTATTAATGAAAGTATATCAATTTTAAGAATGGATTTGTTTCTATGATTAAAATAGATTTTGAACGGGTGAAAAGACCGCTGATCATATTTTTAATTCTCATTGTCCTGAGTCTGACTTTACCTTTTCTTTTACCCGCCACTTTTGGTGGTGCCTACCTGTTCTGGTTAGTGTTGACCATCTTAGTGATTCTGTATGGGCTTTTACTAATCGGAGGATTAAAATGAACGGATCTTCCGTCATGATCTGGGGAATGATTGTCTGGTTCATTTTCGGTTGCATGATTTCTTTTTGGGCCAGGAAGAGAACAGGACCGGGAATTGCGGAATATTTTATTGCCAACCGAACGATTGGCGGTTTGGTTGCTGCCATGACTTATAGTGCAACGACATATAGTTCATTTATGATGGTGGGATTGGTAGGAATGACTTATTCCGTCGGGGTTGCAGCCATGGGTTTTGAGCTATCCTACCTGATGGGCACAGTCCTGTTGTTGGTTTTATTTGCTCCCTATTTCTGGTTACTGGGAAAAAAATATGACTGTATTACACCGATTGAGTTATTGAGCAAAGTTTATCAGAGTCCTGTCCTGGGAGGAATAGCCACTGTCTACTGCCTTTTAATGCTCATTCCCTATATGTCCGTTCAGTTTACCGGAATAGGGTATCTTTTAGAGACTTTAACCGGGATTTCCTATCAAACAGGTGTGTTTGTCACTTTAGTCATTGTTTTAGTCTTTACCCTATGGGCAGGAATGCGTTCAGTTGCCTGGACAGATACCCTGCAATCTCTAATCATGCTGGTCTCCTCATTTTTTCTCTTGTTTTATGTCATGAATCATTTTTTTGGAGGATTTGGTCAATTCTTTCAGGTTATTCAGAATGATCATAGTGACCTTCTGTCAGCAAATAACATGAATTATCAAAGATTTATTGGACTAACCATTCCCTGGTTATTCTTTGCCCTGACCAATCCCCAGGTTGCCCAGAGAATGTTTATCTCCCGCGATAAAAGAAGTCTGAAATTTATGATCTCAGGATTTGCGGTCTTCGGTTTGCTGTATACCATGATTGTTATTAACCTGGGATTGGCAGCCAGGCATATTCTTCCCAATGTAACCAATACTGATATGATTACACCCATGATTCTGGAAAAAGTACCGGTTTTTCTGGCTCTGGTAGTTTTTATAGGCATTGTGGCAGCCTCTGTTTCCACAGTCAATTCTATTATTTTGACACTGAGTTCAATGTGTACGGTGGATGTTTACGGGCAGATATTTAAAGTGGAAGAGAATAGAAAATTACTGTTTGGGAAGATGATGGTGCCTGTTATCTCCTTATTGGCTTTTTTCTTTTCTTTGGGGAGATTCGGCATTATCGTTGAATTGTCGGTCATGTCATCTGCAGGATTATTAGCCCTTGTTCCCAGCTATTTGGGTATCTTCTGGAAAAAAGGGAACAAAATTGCTTCTATTGCCAGTATCGCAGCGGGTGGATTCATTACTATCAGCATGTATCTCACCAGATACTATCCCCTGGGTATCTGGCCGGGTGTATGGTGTCTTCTCATTTCTACCCTCGTTTTCGTTTGGTTAAGTCACATAGGATACTCCGGGTATCCTTCAAAGGACTCTGAGGAAGAGAAATCAGTGACTATCCTGTGATATGAAGTAGAACAAGAAAAGAGTAACTATCATTTTATCATGATAACAACCCTATCTTCTTTCCATGTCATGACCGGAAATAATTTTGCAGGCGATTCATGCCTTCTTCTATTTTTTCAATGGATGTAGCATAGGATATTCTCAAGTAGCCTTCTGCATTTTTTCCGAAATCAATACCTGGTGTTACAGCTACCCGGACCTTTTCCAGGATATCAAAGGTTAACTGGTAGGAATCACAGGTATACTTCTTGACATTAGCCAGTGAATAAAAAGCACCTGAAGGTTTCACCTTACACGCAATGCCAATGTCCTGCAGACGTTTTAAGAGAAACATGCGGCGTTGATTGTAGATCCTTGCCATCTTTTTGACCTCCTGGTCGCAATCTTTTAAAGCCGCTATTCCTGCTGTTTGAATAAAAGAATTGGCACAGATAAAAAAATTTTGCTGTATTTTCTGCAAAGGACGGATATACTTCTTTGGGGCTATCAGGTAACCCAACCGCCAGCCGGTCATGGCATAACGTTTGGAGAATCCGTCCAGGATGAAGGTACGGTCAGTAAACTCCAGCATGGAATGTTCTTTCCCCTCGTAGACCAGGCCATGGTAAATTTCGTCCGATAGGGTATAGTAACCTAATTCGGCAATGGATTGAAAGTCAGCATTAGCCCAGACTGTTCCGGTGGGGTTGGCCGGTGAATTAATCATAATCATCTTGGTCTTTGGGGTGATATACTTTTTAATCATTTCCAGTTCATATTTGAATCCGTTGTCTTCATACACCGGAACAAAGACCGGTTTTCCTCCTAAAAAACGAATGACTTTCGGATAGCAGGCATAATGCGGGTCCGGGAGGATGACTTCATCCCCGGGCTCCAATATGGCAGCGAAAATGAGATATAAGGCAGGAGAGGTTCCGGAAGTGACAATAATCTGATCCGGTGAGACGGTCACCTGGTATTTATTATGATAATAACGTGCAATTTCTTCCCGAAACTCTAACTTTCCCAAACTATTAGTATAATGGGTATCTCCTTTTTGTATGGCATCAATAGCTGCTTTTTTAATAGACTGGGGCGTTTCAAAATCCGGTTCTCCCACCTCCAGATGAATAATCTGATGTCCCGTCTTTTCCATCTGCTGTGCTTTTTCCAAAACATCCATAGCAATAAAAGGAGCAATGGAAGCAGCTTTCCTGGTTACCTGAAAATCATCTTTTTTCATATTAAACCACCTTTATCGCAATATTATCTTAACAGACAGGAAATAAATGATTGGTTTTTATGGTTAGATGTTCATATTGTAATACAATCTGATCAAATTCAAAAGTATCATTTACAGCATATTCGCTAACAATTTAAAAAAGGTTTGTCATAAAAAGAAAAAAGCATCAACTTTTTTCATGAAATAGTAGAAAGAAAAATGTATTTATGATAGATTATTATCAACTTATTTTTTCTTAAATTGAGAGATGAGCAGAATCCAGTTCAGGGAATAAACAGACAAATGACAGCAAGAAAAACCATTATTGTCTTTGAATCATACCATCATCAGAATACTGAAATCATCGCCCAGGTTATTGCCCAAAATTTACAGGCAGAATTATACAGGACAGATCAGGCAGACCTCTCAATAATACCAGAATTTGATACCATTGGTATCGGTTCAGGTATCTATTTTGGCAAGCCTCATGAAAAGATTCAGAAATTTTTAAACGGATTATCCTTATTGAAAGGTAAAAAAATCTTTCTTTTTTTTACTTGCGGTTTACAACTAGAGAGTTATGCTCACTTCTGCAAAGATCAAATTGAGTCAGCAGAATTGGAATTTTTGGACTGTTTTTCCTGCAAGGGGTTTGATACTCACCATTTATATCAACTGCTAGGGGGAAGAAATCAGGGGCATCCTGATTTAAAAGATCTATATCATGCAGAAATATTTGCCAATAAGCTGAAAAATAGGTTATAATTTAGGGTCAATTTTTAAATAAACAATTGAAGATTGAATTCACATTCGTTTAGAAAAGGAGATTATCTTATGAAGATAAGCTTTTTAGGTGCCAATAGACTGGTATCAGGGTCCTGTTTTCTGATCCAGACTAAGTATAAAAAATTCCTCGTTGACTGTGGGCTGTTCCGGGGTGATGAAACCATTACTCGTTTAAATTATCTACCTTTTTCTTTTCGTCCGGATGAAATTGATTTCATTATCCTGACTCATGCCCATATTGATCATTGCGGAAGGATTCCCCAGTTGTATAAGGAGGGATTTCAAGGTTATGTTTATTGCACCAAATCAACAATGGAACTTTGTACCGTTATGCTTCCTGATAGCGGACAGATTCAGGAAGAAGATGCTGAGGAAGAAAACCGGAGAAGGCTAAGATCAGGAGAACCATTCATCGAACCTCTTTATAGTATTGAAGACTCACTCGATTCCCTTTTATTGTTTCGAGCTGTTCCCTATCAATACAAGGTGACTGTTGATGAAAATATTAGTTTTCGTTTTCAGGATGCAGGGCATGTTTTAGGCTCATCATCTGCTGAGTTATGGATTCAGGAGGATGGGAAGGAATGTAAATGGCTATTTTCTGGAGACGTAGGCAGAAAAAACAAACCTTTCTTGAAAAATCCGCAAAGAATTAAAGAAGCAGACTACATAGTCATTGAATCAACCTATGGTGCCAGAAGACACCAGCCTTATCGAAAAGAGGTAAAAAAGTTTTTTAATATCATTGACAAGACCTTAAAAAGGGGAGGAGATGTAATCATTCCCGCTTTTGCCTTGCAGAGAGCCCAGGATATCATCTTTGAGTTGAGTCAGTATTATAATCTTCAGATAAAACCACTGAAGGGCAAAGATAAAAAACTAAAAAAATTAAGATTTTATCTGGATAGTCCACTTGCTATCGCGACGACTAAAATTTACCGAAATAATACCCAGGATTTTGCGTTAAAAGATTTAAAAATAATGGAAAAGAGTAATCAACTGCTTGATTTTCAACCTTTGAGAATGACCCGTACCAGTAAAGCCTCTAAGCGGATAAGCCGTTCTAAAAGGAGTAAAATCATTATATCGGCCAGTGGAATGTGTGATGGAGGAAGAATTCAATATCACTTGAAAGATCATCTCTGGAAGAAAGAGTCATCTATTATTTTTGTCGGGTACCAGGCAGAGGGCACTCTGGGGCGGAAAATTGTCAGTGGGGAAAAAAGCCTGGATATCATGGAAGAGATGGTAGATGTTAAGGCTGAAATTTATCATCTGGATGGATTTTCTTCCCATGCTGACCAGGATGAATTGGTATGGTGGCTGAAAGGTCTGCAAAAGAAACCTAAAAAGATCTTCATTGTCCATGGAGAAAAAAATGAATCTGAGATCTTCTCAGAACGCTTACGGAAAGATTTGACTCTGGAAACCTACATACCAGCCATCGGGGAGACGTTTCTGATACAGGATAATCAGATTATTACTCAGGGATTGATTAAAGACAGCAATAAGGAATCTCAGCTGGATGAAATATTGAGAGATATGAATAAAATCAAATATAAGTTCTGCCAGCTGTTAGCGGATATGGAATTTTCCGGTGTAGAGCTGGATCAGCAAACTTTATGCTATAGAATTAAACAGCAGCTGGACCAATTGCAGCATGATATCAGACGGGTAAAACATTTAATCAAGGAAAACGAACTGGAAGTATAGAATTACTCTTTAGTAATATTTCATGATTACTAAAAGTAATCCGGGTTATTTCCTGTGACGGATGCGATAGAATGTTGACTGCAAGAGATAGAAGTAATCATCAGAGGAAGTCCAAATAGAAATTTCAAGAGGGCATTCCTCCCCAGTAATGCGGAAGGAGCCAGTATGATTTATGATCCTTTGGAAAGTATCATCAGTATTTCACTGAGGGCAGGTCATTTAATCCGCTATCGTTTTGAAGCGGGAGAATACAGCGTTGCAGAGAAGAAAGATACCCATGATCTGGTGACAAGTATAGACAGGGAATCACAGGAAGTCATTCAGGAAGAACTCTCTATACGATTTCCCGGAATTCCAATTATCGGGGAAGAAGATAAAGATTTCCGTAAAGAGGAACATGCCTTTTTGATTGATCCGCTGGATGGCACCTTGAATTTTGTTAAGAAAATCCCCTTTTTTGCGGTATCCATTGGCTATTGGAAGAATAATACACCCCTCTGTGGAGTGGTTTTTGACCCGATACGGAATGATATCTTTTATGCCCGGAAGGACTATGGTTCCTATCTCAATGGTAGGGCACTTCACCTGGGAGATCACCATCAGGGAAAGCACTGCTTGCTGGCATCCGATTGGGGGCATGAACCACTTCTTTACCAGAAGAATATACAAGTCATGAATCAGTTGGTAAAAGAACAACCATGCCTCTTTCGCTATATGGGCTGTGCCAGTCTGGCTATCTGTTATGTAGGTGCGGGAATCTTGGATGGTTACTGGCACTTCAAACTTGCTCCCTGGGATATGGCTGCAGCAGTGTTAATTGCACAGGAAGCTGGCGCTGCTGCTTCCCTTCTTGATGGCAGACCATTTGATTTGTGGGAGGCAAATTTACTGACTGTTGATCCCTTGTTAAAGGATAAGTTCGTTGCATTTTTCAATCAAATTAATTAATCAGATAAACAGAAAGGTATTAAGTAAGTCTTATGTCCATGAGAAGTGAAAGTGAACGTCCTGGTAAAGTTAAGTTCAGAAAAGAAATTCCTATCCAATATCGTTGGGATATCGATTCAATTTACAGAGATACAGAGGTTTGGGAGAAGGACTGCCGTAAAGCTGAAAAATGCATAAATAAACTGGTGAAACAGAAAGATTGCTTTACCTCTGATGACAGCTCTTTGCTGAGATGTTTACGGTTAAAAGACCAATTATCTGAGTTAGTCCAGAAAATTTATACTTATGCACATATGATAAAGGATGGGGAAAATCAGAACAGTGGTTATCAGGCCATTTTTTATCAGGCATCCAGGCTGCTTGTAAGGACTGAAGAAGGAATGTCTTTTATTGAGCCTGGAATCATGTCTATGGACGTGAACAAGATTGAAGAATGGATTAAAAAAAATAAGCAGCTTAAAATGTACCGGCATTATTTAAGAGATATTTTTCGTAAAAAAGAACATATTCTATCGCACGATGAAGAAAAAATTATAGCTCAGGCTGGAGAGATAGCTATGGTTCCGGAAAACTCTTTCAGCATGCTCAGTTATGCTGATCTGAAATTCCCCAAGGTAAGAGATGAAGAACACAACGATATTTCCATCAGTCATGGTAATTTTATTTCTCTCCTGAGAAGTAATAACAGGCTTTTTCGAAAGAATGTCTTTAAAAAGTATTATCAGATCTATGCCCGACATAGACATACTTTTGCAGCTTTGCTGGCGGGAAATTTAAAGAAAGACCGTTTCTACAGTCATACCAGGAAATATAAAAATAGTTTGGAGGCAGCTTTATTCGAGGATGATATTCCGGTTGCAGTCTATGATAATCTACTGAATGCTGTTCACAAGAATATTCCATTACTTCAACGTTACATCCGGTTAAAAAAAGAATTTTTACATCTTGACTCCTTTCATATGTATGATATGTATGTGTCATTATCAGAAGAAAAAATGTGTTACAACTATTCTGAAGCACAGGAAATAATTATTCAGGGACTTGCCCCTTTAGGGGGATCATATCAAGCAATCATTCAGGAGGGATTCAGAGAGAGATGGGTGGATGTATATGAAAATGAGGGGAAAACAAGCGGAGCTTATTCTACCGGTAGTTATCGGAGTAAACCCTTTATCTTGTTGAATTATCAGGGTACCCTGGAAGATATCTATACTTTAGCTCATGAGTTTGGCCATTCTTTGCATAGTTATTATACCAATAGAAAGCAGCCTTTAATCTATAGCGGTTATTCCATTTTTCTGGCAGAGATTGCATCTACAACCAATGAAGCCCTGTTAACACACTTTCTGCTTAAACGGGCCAGGAATAGAAGGGATAAACTAACCATTCTAAATCATTTTTTAGAGCAATTTCGGACTACTTTCTTCAGGCAGGCTATGTTTGCCGAATTCGAAAGAATGATTCATGAATATGATGAAAAAGGGGAGCCCCTCACAACAGAATGGTTTTCCCGGCAATATGCTGATTTAAATCGAATTT
The DNA here is from genome assembly GCA_964433635.1 of uncultured Atribacterota bacterium. Taxonomy (GTDB): domain Bacteria; phylum Atribacterota; class Phoenicimicrobiia; order Phoenicimicrobiales; family Stramentimicrobiaceae; genus CAYSSG01. Next base: position 55,193 of record CAYSSG010000003.1, read on the forward strand.
ATTATGGAAGAGATACAGTCATTGACCAGGAAATTACCATGGAATGGGCAAGGATACCTCATTTCTATTATCATTATTATGTGTATCAGTATGCAATCGGTTTCGCAGTAGCTATTGTTCTTTCACGCAGGATCTTACAGGAAGGAGAGTCGACTATCAAGAAATATCTTGCCTTTCTCAGCAAAGGGAGTTCAGATTATCCAATCCCCATCTTAAAACAAGCGGGAATTGATATAGCAAACGGTCAGTCTTTAGAAGAGGCCATGGATCTATTTGGTGAGTTGTTGGTCCAATTAGAAGATCTGAGAGAATAAAGCATATCCAATCACAAAATGAGGAGAATATATTCAACACTGATTTCCTGATCAGAAACAATTGATGTCTATTTAAGCAACTGAAGAGAGAGAAATGTATAAGAATCATTTAAAAAAGAGATCAAAACATGGTACAATAATAGCGCGGAAGGTAATAAAATATAAATAGCGGGAGGTTTGTGTAAAAATGAGACAGGTAAAAAATAGATTATTCGTTTTCATGATATTCTTTCTATTGACTTCTTTATCTGCTTTCGCGCAGGTAGAAGCAGATGATGATACTCAAATTGAAAACAGCTGGTCTTCCGTTGATAATGTTTTCTTAAATAGGGATCAAGACATTCTGGTTAAAAAGCCCATATCAGGTCCAATTAAAATCGGCTTTTCGGCAAAAGAAGTTCGGGAAGTCATGGGAATACCTGACCGGATGGATGAAGAAAAGCGTATTTATTATTATCGGACTTCCCCCATCTATTTTAATCATGACTGGAAAGTACAATCCTGGGATAACCGCTACGGGAACTTAAAGGTCGCAGATGAGGTTGTAACCATCAGATCAGGATCTCATATTTCCGAAGTCTTCAAGGAAATGGGATTTCCTCTTCGATTAAAAAAGATTGATCATGGCTACCAGTTGGAGTACCCGGATGAAGTCATTTATCTGAATAAAAATTGGTTAGTGGTAGCAGTAAGGCTGCCGTATCCCATATTATTTTGTTCAGAGAGAGTAACAATGAGTCCGGAGGATTTTTTAGAAGAATTCAATCACTTTTTAGTAGAAAAAAAATCTCTGATACAAGAATAAATGATCTGCAAAAAAGATATTTTACCTGGAATCAGATTCGGTTAAAACCTGAAAAATTCAATTGTTTTGTCATGTTTTGATTATGACGGATTGATTTTATCGCTTTGGGAAGGGAATGGAGTACATCTTCTGCGGTCATTCCGTCCTCTCCTTTTTTATGGGCAGCAAAATCTCCAGCTAATCCATGAACCAGTGTTCCCTGCCGTACAGCATACTCCAATGGCAGACCCAGGGTAAACATGGCTGCGATCGTACCGGTAAGTACATCACCTGAGCCGGCTGAAGCCATGCCGCTGTTTCCAGTCATATTGATATATATTTCTCCGCTGGTCAATCCGATAATAGAATGCGCACCCTTAAGTACACAGATGACATGATTATCCTGAATGAATTTCTGGATGATCTTTATGGGATTTTCTTTTATATTCCGGATTGGTTGGTTAATTAAACGAGCCATCTCTCCCAGGTGCGGGGTCAGGATAGTCGGTGCACTACGTTTTTTAAGAGTAGAGACATCCTGGCTCAATGCTGTTAATCCATCTCCGTCAATCAATAAGGGCTTTTGAATCTCAATAATTAACCTACGAATCAGATCCTGGGTCTCTTCTTCCAGAGAGAGGCCGGGCCCGATAATCACCATATCTGTTGTTTCTGAATACTTCAGGAGTTCATTATAATTGGCTAAACTGATACTTCCTGAGGCTGTCTCTTTTTGTGGCAGAAAAACAACTTCGCTGGCTTTGGTACTGATATAGGGTACCATAGCTGCAGGTGCAGCTAACCGGGAATAACCACCACCTGCTTTCAGAAAAGAGAGGGATGAAAGGTAAGGTGCACCATAATATTGCTGGGCGCCGGCGATGAAAAGTACATTTCCGAATGTTCCCTTGTGACCGTCTGACGGTCTATCGGGTAAGGTAACAGGGGTGTTAACATAAATATGAAGATTTTGATGATTATATAAGTCCGGCGGAAAGGAGATATGGGAAACATAGAGCTCACCTCCATTTTGATAGCCTGGATAGAGGATATTCCCCACCTTGGGAAGTCCGAATGTGACCGTATAATCTGCCTGAACAGCGATTCCCCTGATGGAACCATTATCACCATGAATACCGGAAGGAATATCAATACTGATGACTGGATTATTCACTTGATTGAGTAGTTGAATGACCTGAAAATAATATCCGGCAATATCCCTGGTTAATCCGGTACCAAAAATAGCATCAATCACAATATGCTCAGGTTTGATGAAGGATTGAATTTCTTCTATGGGAGGCATGATGGAAACAGGAAGATTTAATCTTTGAATGATATTCCAGTTCTCTAGGGCAGCACCTTTATATTTTTCCGGCTGGCTGAGTATATAAAGTTGAATATGCGCACCGTTTGAGTATAGCTTTCTAGCCAAAACCATTCCATCTCCACCGTTATTTCCCATACCGCAAAAGATGAGGAAATGGCTATTTTCTATTGCAAAGTGCTGGGAGGTGACCTGATATACTGCAAGCCCTGCATTTTCCATTAAAATAGCTTCAGTAATACCATATTGTTCAATTGCATCCCGATCCAGTTTCTGCATTTCTTCTACACTGGCAATCTTCATCTCCTGACACTCCTTTCTGAGCAACGAATTGCTTAATGATTTATAACCAAACAGGAAAGTGGCGGATTCATCATGCTTAATTCATATCTGATGCTGTTAAACGGTATTCATACCAAAAAAGTGCACTTACTATGAGCTATTGAAACTTAATGATGACAGGTGGAGCAGGATCCCTTGGAGCAGGCAGAGCAACCTGAATGACCCGTCTTCTCAGAACGATTGCCCGGGCAATATCCAAATCCGTTGAATAACCTTTTCGTATTGTTACTGCCGCAATTTTCACAGAGAAATTGACCTTTTTCCATCTCCTTAATGGATGCCCTTATGTTAAACCTGTGATGGCAATTCTGGCATTCATAACTGTAGTTTGGCATCAATTCTTCATTCCTTCCTGGCTGATAGGATAAAATATTACTCAATTATTGTATATTAGACAACATGAATTTTCAACTTTTTCTACAGGAAGGAGTTCATCAGAGTGACTCATCCTTAAGTCCTTGAAAGGCAAACTACTTCAAAGATGAATTGTTCATATTTATAATATAATAAATAAGAATATTATAAATAAGATAGTTTAATTATGACTGTAAAGATAGTAAAATAGAACTATAGATAAGAGTCTGATTAAAATATAAGCGTTTATGGTGACTAAATGTCAAAATCACAGAGTTCCAGGAATTCTGAAATAAGTGAAATAGTGAATCATTTATTTAACAGCATCTCCCGAATAGATGTATTACAGCATTATGGGATTGAGCTGAATGATGTCAACGCACTGGTAGAAATTGCCGGTTTTAAACAAGGTCTATCCCGAATAATCAGTAAGAAGTCCTTTGGTGCAAATCATATCCTTGATTTATTTTGGGAAAAATTCCATGCCTTTGATGAAAAAATCAGCAAAGAGCAATGGTTAAAACAGATCTATCATTTTTGTCAATATCTGTCATTTCCGGAAACCAGGTCTGAATTCAATACAGTTTCTTTGACCATGAAAAAAATGTTTATCCTTTTTTTATTAACCTACCGTCAGATTCTTATCTTAAGCAGACAATTCGAGACGGATTCCTTCGTTGGAAAATATCCTCTTTCCTTTCTTTCAGTAAAAGAGATAAGAGGATTGGAACAGGGAGAGGAATACCAGCGTTTTTTGGATGCCTTTTACCAGCTGTTTGTTTATGAGATGATGGCTTTAAGCAGTGAAATTTATCAATACAATACGTTGGATCATGTCTGCGGAGTTCATTCTTTGGCTTTAAGCATTGCCAGACAATTACAAAAACAGGGATTATCTCTTAACTTAGATATTATATCTGGTTCTGCAGCCGGTCATGATATAGGCAAATATGGTTGTCGAACCAGTGAGGAAAGAAGGGTGCCTTATCTCCATTATTATTATACTGATTTATGGTTCCAGCGACTTCATATTCCCTATATTGGACATATTGCGGTTAACCATTCAGTATGGGATCTGGAGCTGGAAAACCTTTCTGTAGAATCACTTATTCTTATTTATTCTGATTTCAGGGTAAAGAATAAGGAGAACACCAGCCAGATGAATATATACAGTCTTCAGGAATCCTTTCAGGTCATTTTGAAGAAACTGGATAATATAGATGAAAAGAAGGAAAAGAGATACCGGAGGGTATTTGCCAAGTTGAAGGATTTTGAAGATTTTCTCCTGGAAAAAAGCATTGACTTAGAACTAATTCCTTTCTCAGAAAAAAAAGTTAATCCTGAGAGAAAGCAGCGGTTTTTTGCTTTACTTCACGGAGAAGATGTGATTCAGCAGATTAAATATCTATCTCTGGAACACAGCTTTCAATTGATGTTCCAGTTAAGGAATGAATCAGCTATCAATTCCATACTAGAGTCAGCAAGGAGCGAGAGAAGCTGGCAGAATCTGCAGGAATACCTGAGGATATTTTCTGAGTATGCAACCTACCTTAACCAGAATGAAAAGATTCTGACCTTGAAATTTCTTTATGAACAGCTTATTTTTCCGGAAGAAGGCATTCGAAGGAGAAGTGCCAAGTTGATTGGATATCTGATTGCCAGCTTTGACGAGAAATACCGCAAAGAAATTCCCGATGATGTATGCATGGAACCATCAAAGGTTAAGAGTGCAGACCTATTAAAGAAATATATTCAATTATTTATTGAACCGACAGTGAAAACCTCAGAGCTTAATCAGTACAGGATAAGAGAAAATCTGCCCTTCATGTTGGATTCCTTATTCCAGAATAGCCAAGGCAACCAAATAATCCAGTATAATCATATCATCAGGAAATATTATCAAAAATATAATCATAACCAGGTAAACGGGAATATAGCCAAATATCTGCTTCAGTCTTTAAAGTATATTCCCATCCTGCACAAACAGTATATTGATCCAGTAATGGGTCATTTATTAATTCGACTGCTGATTCATGAGAATGAAACCCTGCGAATCAATGCCCTGAATGTTACGGATTATCTGCTGGATAAGATATCGGATAAGGACCCTTTCCTGAAGATATGCCGGTTGAAATTGAACGAGATTAAAACATGTTCCCTGATTCCTGCTGAAAATTTTCTTTTATATAAATTGATTAAGAAGGTTAAGGCCAGACAGTCTTTAGCTAAACAATTTCAAGAATATTGCCTGAGGGATGTTCAGAATATTGATCGAATGTATCTGAATAACCTGAAGTCGTCAACCGATGCTATGATTAAGCAAGTGCAGATTGATATGTTAACAGAAAGAGCACTATCAAATCCAGAGGAGATAGTTTATACTGCCCTGCATTTCTGTAACATATTGAAGGTAAGCAGTCATGAACCGATTCGTAATTATGCCGGCCGTGCTCTCATCAAAATTATCCCATCCTTAAGTTTGGAGCAGAAGAATGATATCTCTATAGAACTTTTAAAGGCATTGGAGATTGATGATTTTCAATACACAAAATATATCCCTTACTATTTAGGCCAATCCATTCCTTTTCTTCCACCCCGGGAGATCGATGAATTTATTGACGAATTAGAGAATAAGATAAAAATTTCCGATCAATGGACCTGTACGCTGCTGATTCGCACCATCGCTGTTGCCATTAGCCGATACGCTTCTTATCAAAAAAGGCATCAGGAAGATCAGATCGTTTTTCAAAAAAGACTGTTGCGCATGCTGGGAATCTTGATGAATGGTCTGGCACATCATGATCTGCTGGTAAAAAGGGTTACTTCCATGGTGATTGGAAAGGAAATCTTTGCTTCAGATCATATGACTTTGAAGGAGAAGGCTGGAATCTTTCGTCTTATAGCCAAGAAATTACTTAATCTAATCAGTCCCATCAATCAACAGGATATTCTTCTCTTCTTTGCTGATTCAGTTCTGTTGCATCAACTTTATGTGTATATTTCTGATTATCATTTTTATGAAGGAGGAATTAACCTACCGGTACCTGAATCTATTGCCTTCTTCCCCGGTTCCTTTGATCCCTTTTCTCTGAGTCATAAGGAGATTGTAAGGGAGATTGAAAAGCTGCGTATGGAGGTATATCTGTCAGTTGATGAATATTCCTGGTCTAAAAGGACTCAGCCTCATCTGTTTAGAAAAAGCCTGATTAATATGTCCATCGCAGATGAATTAGATGTTTATCTCTATCCTGAAAATTTGCCCAGTAACATTGCCAATGCAAACGATTTAAATATGCTGGAAAAACAATTTCCTCATTCCAGGGTTTATATTGTCGTTGGGAGTGATGTCTTGTTGAATGCCACAGCTTATATGGATATCAGAAGTCAGGATTCTGTACTTCGCTTTCCGCATATTATTTTCAGTCGAAAGGCATTGCATCTTTCCACACAGCTCCAGAAAAAGTACCAGAAAATTCTCAGTAGATTGGGGGAAGATGTTATTCAGTTAAATCTACAGGCACCTTTTGAAGAAATCAGTTCCAGCCAGATTCGAAAGAATATTGATAATCACCGTGATATCTCTGATTTGGTTGATCCCCTCGCAGAACGTTATATCTATCAATTTGGACTGTACCAGAGAGAGCCACAGTATAAATCCACATTGCAGAAGGTTTATACCAGGATAGAAGTGGTTGAACATATGACAGAATCAGCTATGGAAAAACTGGTAGAGGAGATTTTTCCCGAAAATTTAAGGGCAAAGGCATGGGACAGTCTGATGAAGTTCAATACTAAACTGAATCCCCGCATTATTCTCTTAAAGGATACCCATCACCTGGAAAAAGTTTTGGGTTTTGTGTCAGTTCATTGGATTCGTTCCAGCAGGTTATATCATGAATTTGAAGATCATCACATTTCACAGTATATCAGGGACCATGCTACCGGCCGAACGATTGTTCTTGATGGCATTTTTACCGTTGAGTCTGCCAGGAATACCTCACAGTTTACAAATTTAATACAGATTCTTTTAACCGAAGCCCTGACTTTTTGTCTTAAAAAAGATTATGATTATGCTGTTTTTAAAAATATGGTACCGGAAACAGATTCTCCTGAACTGATAGAAACATTAACACTTTTTGGTTTTTCAAAAATACCGGTATCCAATATACCCCACGCTGTGATGACTGTTGATATACGTAAACCCTGCACCATAAGTATGGATATAGAAACACTTATCAAGGATCCTTTTTTACAGAGTAAAAGGGTGACCGAGGCAATAGATCTTGCGCGAAAAAGTCTCCAGAGAGTAATGACCCAATTATATCCCGGACATCTGTTAATTCCCTTTAACATTGATCTCATTAACCAATCGATTGCTGTTAGAGTATGCCAGGAAAACGGTGTATCTCCCATTCAGAATATCAGCCGAACCCTGGGGCCGTTGATGTGCGTTCCTTTTGGCAAAATCCTTCATAAGATGGTTGTGCCCAATACTGTTACCAAATCATTACATACGGATAAAATATTTACCCCGGATATGCAGCACTTCAAGATTGATTCCTTCGGTTATTATATGAGTCTGGAAAACCAGATAAGAATGATCAAATCCTTTAATCGACCCGTTTTGCTTATTGATGATTTACTGCATAAAGGGTATCGCCTCAAAGCGTTGAGTCCCTTGTTAAGGAAGGAAAATATTAAAGTCCACAAGATTATCGTAGGTTTACTATCGGGAAGGGGTAAGGAATTGGCTATGATTCAAAAACGTTCTGTAGAAAGTGCTTATTTCATTCCCAATCTTCGCATCTGGTTTAATGAAAGCGATTTATATCCCTTTTTTGGCGGTGATGGATTGTTCCGTCAGGAGCCGGAGCAGGGTAATCTGGTTCGTTCAGTGAATATGATTCTGCCTTATGCCTATCCTGTTTTTTTAAAGGGAGTAAATCCGGAAACAATTTATTGTTTTTCCGAAACATGCATAGAAAATGCAATCCAGATGATGAAGGCACTGGAAGAAGAATATCAATCCATCTATCACCGTAAATTGACTTTGGGGAACCTTGGAGAAGTATGCCTTTACCCGCGATACCCGGACCATGGAACACAGATGCATTATAATCTCTCCATGGCAACTTCAATTTATTTAGAAAATGACCTGGAATTATTACTGAGAATCTGGGAAGGTGGCAGCAGGAGTAGACAGAAGAATTTATTGCTTTATCCTTATGCACAGGAATTTTCAATAAAAAAGGAGGTATTATGATTCATTATTATCGCTTTCATAGAAAGATACTATTCTCTGACTTGAAAATTGAAAATTTGCAAAGGGTAGATCCAGAATTGGTAAATAATAGGAAGAATAAATACCTTTATTATCTGGTGGGAAGAGACTGGCAAACAGTAAATCCCCTGGCTGTCCTTATTCATCCTGACCAGGTTTCCGGTAAAAAAGTTGAAATCAATATTTTGCAAAAACCTGACGAATCAAGTAAAGAATTCAGCATTTTTCCTGAATGGATTCAGGAAAAAATCAAGCGCAAAGAAATTGGTCTCTGCAATTACACCTACCCCCGCTGGAAGCATCGCCTGGAATGGATACCCCCGGAGAGATGGCACGTAAATATTATAGGACTGGGAAATGTGGGCGGAACGCTTTTGACTGCTTTATGTTTACTGGGAGGTGATAGAATTGGGACCATAGGAATTTTTGATACCAATGAAAAGGCTGTCTCCCGCTGGGAACAGGAAACAAACCAGATTATTGATGGTTCAAACCAGAGAATATTTCCTACTGTCAAAATCATTCCGTCTGAAGCAATTTTTCAGGCTGATATGGTAGTATTCTGCATTTCTATAGGTGTTCCACCACCTGAAAAAGAAATTCAGGATGTAAGAATGATGCAACTGGAGGCTAATTCGGGGATTATCAGATATTATGCTCATCGAGCCCGGAAGACTCAATTTAACGGTATCTTTGCAGTTGTCTCTGATCCCATAGATCTGTTATGTCAGAGTGCCTTTCTGGCAAGCAATATGAATGAAGAGGGTCAATTGGACGGGAAAGGTCTCAGTGCCGATCAAATCAAAGGTTTTGGATTGGGAGTGATGCATGGTAGGGCTGTCTACTATTCCCGGAAGGATATCAGGACCAAGAATTATATTCATACGGGAAGGGTATTTGGCCCTCATGGCAAAGGATTGATTGTCGCTGATGATATAAAAAATTATAATCAGGAGCAATCTCTGTCCCTAACGGAAAAGGTTTTACAGGCTAACATTGAGTTGAGAAAGATCGGTTATAAGCCTTATATTGCCCCAGCATTATCTTCTGGTGCCCTTTCATTAATTGCTTTAATCAAAGGACAGTGGCATTACAGTGCTGCATTTCTCGGAGGAATTTTCTGGGGTTCCAGAAATCGACAGACACCCATTGGATTGGAATGGGAGCAATTTGACTTACCCGATCCATTATTCCTGAGACTGAATCATAGCTATAAAGAATTAAAAAAACAATCACGCCTGTTGGAGAAATAGATGGATCAGGATTTGATGATACTTATGCCGGGTCAGACATCTTCAGAATTCCGTAATATGGTTGAAAAAGCGGTTGCTGAATACCCGGATCGCTTCATTACCCGCTCACAGGATATTCCGCCTCTCCAAAATAAAAGAATATTATGGGCTATTGAATTAGATGAATGTGGTTTCAATATTAACCTGGATGAGATGTTACAGAAGATTGCCCAGAGAGGTGACGAGGCACTGAAGAATGCACAGGGAGCAGTTATTATTCAGAGTCCTGTGGAATTATGGACCAAATGTACCGCCTATCGGATTATCTTCCAGACCAATCTGCTGGGTTGTTATTATATGGGTCATTCTGTTACAGAAGCAACGCGAAATCTAGTCAATTTTATTACCTGGCAAAAACATTCCAGGATATCTTTATCTGAGATTTACAGGAGAAACATCAGTCATCTGGTTCGCAGGCTGATTCAAAGTGACCCTGTCACTATCCTGAATCCAAAAATCTTAGTACTTTATTCTAATCCCAGGAAAACTTCCAACACGATGATGCTCTGGCAAATAGTGAAAGGATATATTCCCTATCGAGACGAAGATTTGGTCGAGCAGCATATAGAAAATGGTACAATTGTTGACTGCCGGGGTTGTCTCTATAAGACCTGCCTGCATTATAGTGAAAGGAAAGGCTGTTTTTATGGTGGAATTGTTGTCCAGGAGATATTACCTGCCATTGAGAAAGCCGATTATCTGGTATGGCTCTGCCCAAATTATAACGATGCTGTTTCAGCCAAGATGATGGCGGTGATCAATCGGCTGACTGTTCTCTACCGGAGGATTAATTTTCATCAGAAGACCTTCTTTGCACTTATTGTATCAGGAAACTCAGGTAGTGAAAATGTAGCTATGCAGCTGATCGGAGCATTGAATGTTAATAAAGGTTTCCGGCTCCCTCCTTATTTTGCTTTAACGGCAATTGCTAATGATCCGGGTTCGATACAGGATATATCTGATATTAGGGAGAGGGCACAGCGCTTTGCTCAGAATATATGCCGGGAGATAGGTCTTACTGCAGATAAAAATGATTATAAAGGAGATGAATAAAATGAAGAAGGCTTTGTTCATTGTGGATGTACAAAGAGATTTTTTAACAGGAGGTTCCTTGGCGTTAGAAAACGCTGAAAAAGTCATTCCGGTTATTAATCGATTGATGGATAAGTTTGATCTGGTACTGGCTTCAAAGGATTGGCATCCTCAACAGACAATCCATTTTGAGAGGTGGCCAGTTCATTGTGTCGCAGACAGTAAAGGTGCTGAGTTTTATCCTGATCTTGAGACAGGTAGGATTGACCAGGTATTTTATAAGGGAACAGATGATAAGGATGACGGATATTCTGCCTTTGAGGCTACCAATGTCAAGCTGGTAGAATTTCTGAAAGAAAAGGGTATTACAGACCTGTACATCAGCGGAATTGCATTGGAATTCTGTGTAAAATCTTCCGCTCTGGATGCACTCAGGGCCGGTATCAGGGTATTTTTAATTCGTGATGCAATTGCTATATTTTCCAAACAGGAAGAGGAGATTAAAAAGCATTATTCAGAAATGGAAGAAGCAGGGGCTCAGATCATACTCTCCCATCAGGTTTAATTCCGTTCTTCCGGTCTGATAGATAGCTGTATGGAATTCTCTGTTCATTCTGCCCCTGCCTTTATATTCCTCTTATTATTTCCCAGGGATAAATCCAGCCCTGTATTTTAAATAAGCTCTTTCTTGCTACTGTGATCTCCATGATGATCTTTACCCTATTTTCCTTTTATGATCATGCAGTTTTGCAAATGGGGTTTCCATAAATTGAATTAAATGCTATTTTATAGGAAAGAATGCAACATAAAACACATACGATAGGTAAGACTGGATAGGAGGAGGTCAAATTGAAAAAATTTCCTGAAAATAATATTGAAAAATACTGGCAGGAAAAAGAGCGGGAAACGGGTGAAGAGATAACGGGGAAGGGTATGTGTGAATATGTTGAAGGCTTCCCCGGGATGAAGGAAAAAACATGGGGACTTCTCTATTACACGAAAAAATCCTTTTATTTTCAAACCTTTCCCAAGAAAAGCTTGTTCACCTCTTTGATGGGAAATGGGCAGAAGAAAGATTTGGCCAAAAGGATGTCTTTCCAGATATCCTGGAAAGAGGTCAAAGATATGTCTCTTCCTGCCCAAAGAAACATCTTTTTTTCCTTTTTATCACCCCCGGATTATCGGGTATATATAACATATCAGATTGAAAGTCGGCAAGAAATGCTTATTCTGGCGATGTATTCCCGGAAGAATAGGGATCAGTTTATAGATTATTATCATCAATATGTAAAATAAAGCGATTTCTATTCCAGACTTTTTAACTGCAGTTTTTTGATAGGTTAAAAAGAGATAAGATTGAAACTATGACTTATTTGATTACAGGATGATAGGGGAGGTTATGCAAAAGCCAGATTACTATTTTACCATAGGTCATTCCGCACAGGTTAAAAATACGATTCAAAAGAGTCGTTTTATTGCCTCAATCCGGGAGATAGGGATCGAGCATGATGGTAGAACGTTTTTGAAAGCAATGATTCAGCAGTTTCCTGATGCCACACATCATTGCTGGGCTTACAGATTGGGTATAGGCAGTGAAGAACTGTCTCAATATTCTGATGCCGGTGAGCCGTCTAATTCAGCAGGCCTCCCTATATTACAGGCGATCAGGCAAGCCGGGATAACTAATGTAATGATCGTGGTTTGTCGTTATTTCGGGGGAATCAAATTAGGTATCAGCGGACTGATAAAGGCCTACCGCATGACAGCTTTGATGGCTTTAAGGTCGGCAGGAAAGATAAGAAAATATCCTTTGAGGGAGATGATTCTGACAGATATTGACTATCCGGTTTTGGGAACTGTCTTGCAGTTGATTGAGACTCAAAAGGGGCGAATCGGTGATATTCAGTACGGAGAAAAGGTTAAAATCATCCTTTATCTTTCCGATTCGCTACAGGAATGGATGGCGGAAGTGCTACAGAATGTTACACAAGGTAAAGCTCTGATCCGAATAGGCGGTATACATTGGTACCCGGATGAACGGAAGGTTTAGATCTCTGGTCATATTTTAAGAAAGAATTACGAGATTTTTTTAATGGTTAGCCCATATCAGTGGTCAACAAGAAACATTCTAGAACCAATAGATGAAAGGAAGAAGAGACATGAAAACAATTGTTGTCTATTATTCACTGTCCGGAAATACTCGTGATATTGCTGAAAGAATCGGATCAAGAATCCAGGCAGATTTAGAAGAAATTAAAGATAATAGAAATAGAAGGGGTATCTTAGGATTTATTGCCAGCGGCAACGAGGCCTATCAAAGGTTGTCAACCCCAATTGATAAGCTAAAGAGAGATCCTTCTCAATATGATTGTGTCATTATAGGAACCCCGATTTGGGGAGGAAATATATCAACACCAGTGCGTACTTTTTTAAGAGAATATAAGGATACTTTTAAGAAGGTTACCTTCTTCTGTACAAGTATAGGTACTGATCCTAAATCCGTATTTGCGGTTATGGAAGAGATTACAGGTAGAAAGCCATTAGCGGTAATGAATTTTACACGACGGGACTTGAAAAAGCAATATCACCTTGAGATGGTAGAAGAACTTATCCAAAAGATTCAATCAGTCGAAGGAACTCCCAGGAAATGATGAACAGGCAGCAATTTGAATTTGTCGTCACCCAGGCAATTGGGGAATTACCGGAATATTTCAGGGAAAAGATGGAGAATATCTCCATTCATATCGAAGACCTTCCCGATCAGAATATTCTAAAAAGCCTGGGCTATCCCTCTCCCTATTCCATTCTGGGTTTCTATCAGGGGATACCGGCAACTCGAAGAGGAATTCATTACCGTAATGTCATGCCGGATCGGATTTTCATCTTTCGAATGCCGATTTTATCAAGGAACAGGGATAAGCAATCCATTATCGATGCGGTGAAGCGGGTAGTAAAGCATGAAATAGGACACTATTTCGGGCTCAGTGAGCAGGATTTGTTTGTCATAGAGAATGAACAATCAATAAATAGACATAAAATAAATAAAGATGGTAAGCTTGTCTGACAGGTTTAATTTACTAACAGGCAATGCCGATTATTTCCGAAATATTAGACATATGATGATGAGCCAGATAATTTTCTAAATCATAAAGGATATCTTCACCTATTCTGGGATTGATGAAATTTGCCGTACCGATCTGAACTGCACGGGCACCGGACATTAAAAATTCCAGTACATCCTGACAGGTCATGATTCCTCCTATACCCATGACAGGAATCGTTATGTCAGTGGAAACTTCATGGACCATTCTCAGTGCAACCGGTTTGATACAGGGACCGGACAACCCGGCATAGGTATTCTCGAAAACCCTGGCTCTTTTACGGATATCAACAGCAAAGGCTTTAAAGGTATTTACCAGGGATACGGCATCTGCACCTTCCTGTTCGCAAGTTCGGGCTATTCTGATGATATTTTCGGCATCCGGACTCAGCTTAACCATCAGGGGAACTCGGGTTACCTTTCTGACTTCTCTGACCACTTTTCTGGTGGTTGATTCCTTTATGCCGAAGGGGATACCTCCCTCTCTGATATTGGGGCAGGAGATGTTTAATTCAATCATATCAACATTCTCCTGCGATATTTTTTCACAGGATTGAATATAATCCTCGAGCGTTGATCCGCTGATATTAATAATATGAACCAGGTCAAGAGACTTCATATAGGGAAGTTCATTTTTAATAAAGGCATCGACACCAGGATTTTCCAGTCCTACACTATTCATTATTCCGGATGCTGTTTCCCAGACCCTGATTCCTGAATTACCAGGTCTGGGATGAAGTGTTAATCCCTTGCTGACCAAGCCACCCAGTTTTTCAATGTTGTATATCTCGGCATATTCTCTGCCGAATCCGAAGGTTCCGGAAGCCATAATGACGGGATTCTTAAAGAAAATATCTGCAAATCGGATTTCCAGTAGTTTATTCATGGTAAAAAATTTCCTCTCCCCTGAAAACCGGACCTTCTCTGCAGACCCGCTTATTACCCTCCATGGTCTGACAGGAGCAGACCAGGCAGGCGCCGACTCCGCAGGCCATTCTTCTTTCCAGGGAAATATAATGTGCAATATGAAATGTTTTAGCCTGATGCTCGATTTTTTTCATCATGCTCTCCGGTCCGCAGCTGAAGATAACCTGGTATCTTTCATAGAGAATATGATCCGTAATAAATCCTCCATAATCTATTTTCAGAAAATCAGCATAGGGACGGAATCCATCTTCAAATTCATTTCTTTCATGTAATCCAAGATAAATGTCAACAGCACTTATTCTATTTATTTTTCTTAATTGCTTGACCGTATAGAAAAGGGGAGCAATTCCGGTTGCTCCCCCTACCAGTGCAATATGGCCGGTCACATCGGAGGGAAAGCCGTGTCCATAAGGACCATGGACGGTAATATGATCACCCGGTTTACAGGAAGCCAAAGCAGCTGTTCCCTTTCCTGAAACCTGATATAAAAAAAGGATTCCGTCTTTGGCAATATCATGAATACTCATTGGCCTGGCTAGAAACATAGCCTGCGAGTCGACCCGAATCATGTAAAACTGACCCATCTCAGCATGGTATTCTCCGTCAATTTTGAGTAAATAATATTGATTTTTCAACGGTTGATTAAAAACTATCACAGGCATTTTTATATATCCTTACTCCCTCCTTTTAGCCTCTCCGGACTGAATTAAAGAAAGTGATACAAAAAAACCTTTTCGTATCATCTACGAAAAGGTTATATCGTTTTCCCTTGGTTTATTATGTTTTGTCAAGCAGAACATCATCTATCGTACCTTTCTAGTATCCCGTACTAGATTAAAGAACTCTTATCAAAAGGATATCATATCTTTTTGTTTTGTCAATTTAAATGTCAAAAAATATTGTTCCCATTTATTTCATGGATCGCATAGAGGAGTACAAACAGTAAAATAAGAGATAACAGCCCTAAAATGATGAAAAATAACCTCTTCTGTATTATAATGAATCATTACTACAGTTATTATCAAACAATTTTCTGTTATATATCTATGAACACCAGGATAATTTGAAAGGAAAAACAATATAAATGCAATTTGTGGAAACACATGCTCATCTGGACATGATAAAAAGAGATCCTGCTGATGTGATTCAAGACGCTTACCAGGAGGGCATCATGAAGATTGTGACTATCGGAATTGATATAGAATCCAGCAGGAAAAACTTAAAATATGCTGAACAATTTCAAAATGTTTATACTGCCATGGGTTTTCATCCTCACGAAAGCAAAAAAATGAAAGAGGCAGAACTTGCACAACTGGAAGCAATGTTTACCCATCCCAAAAACGTTGCACTGGGCGAAATAGGATTGGATTATTATTATCAGCACAGTCCCAGAGAAATTCAGAAGATTGCCTTCAGGGAACAGATTTCCCTGGCAAAAAATCTTGACCTGCCAATCATTATTCATGACCGGGAGGCTCATGAAGATACCAGGAAGATTCTGTCGGAAGAGGCAAAGGGCATGAAAGTGGTATTGCATTGTTTTTCAGGGGATTACGATATGGCTCAATGGTGTATCAGACAGGGATACTTTTTTGGTATCGGAGGAGTCATCACTTTTCAGAATGCCAGAAAGTTAGTCAGGCTGATTTTAGAAATACCCCTTCATCATATCCTGCTGGAGACTGATTCACCTTTTCTGACACCCAGTCCGTTTCGTGGAAAGCCCAATGAACCAAAGTATATTCCACTCATTGCCCTAAGGATTGCAGAATTGAAGGGAGAAACATTAAGCCAGGTTGCCGAAGTAACGACCCGGAACGCCAGTCAATTCTTTTCCTTTTAATTTAATGCTGATCTGTGTTTTATATTTATTTTTACCTCTTTATTGACTTAAAATAAAAAATATTGGCAGTCTGGTTGACATTTCAAAATTCTATGAGTAGAATAGAAAAAAGTAAATGAAGAAGAAAGAATAATTAATGGTCATAGAGATAGAATTTTCTGCTAAATTGCATAAGAGATACTACTATTATTACTATTATATTCCGGAGGTAAGTGCCTATCGGGATTGATAGTGATCAGTAAGTACAATTAAATTCCGATACGAAGAGACACAGGCATTTACCTCTGAGAGATGCCTGTGGTTTTATTTTTATCCACGGGTGTGTGAAGCATTCGTGGTTTTTTATTTTTATTACCGGAAGGTTATCCGGCAGGAAAGGGGGATGATGGACCAGTCAATAAAATTCTTTTCGGTCATGTTTTTGTAAAGGAAAGAAAATAAAAAAGGAGGAAATAAAGTTGAAAAAAAATGTATGTCACTTAAATTTACGGTTCAGTTTTCTAGTCACGGTGACTGTGCTGGGTCTGCTGTTTATGGGTATATCGGCTGGAGCGGAGCAGCTGCACATTGGCATCAGCCAGATTGTGGAGCATCCTGCATTGGATAATTGTCGGGATGGTTTTGTAGACGGAATGGAAAAAGCCGGATATGTTCAGGGTGAAGATGTGATCTATGATTTCCAGAATGCTCAGGGAGAGTTCAGTAATGCCATCTCCATTGCCCAGAAATTCAAGGATGATAAGGTAGATTTAATTGTAGCTATTTCTACACCTATTGCCCAGGCTTCGGCCCAGGTTACCAGTGAAGTTCCCATTATTATCGGAGCTATTTCAGATCCTGTAGCAGCCAATATTGCTGCCAGTTGGGAGAGTTCGGGGAATAATGTGACAGGTATGTCTGATGCGGCACCCAACGAAGCACAATTAAACCTGATTCCCAGGTTCTTCCCGCAGGCTAAACGCGTGGGAACGATTTATAATGCAGGTGAAGCGAACTCTGTGGTACAAGTAGAACTTTCCCGGGAGATATGCCGAAATCTGGATCTGGAATTAGTAGAAGTCACTGCAAGTAATTCGAATGAGGTACTGATGGCTGCACAGTCGTTGGTCGGCAGGGCTGATATTTTCTATATTGTAACGGATAATGTAGCAGTATCTGCCTTCAACTCCATTGTGAAAGTTTCCCTGGAAGAGAAGATACCTATTCTGGTAGCTGATCCTACCTTTGTTCCGGAGGGAGGTTTAACCTCTTACGGTATTGATTACTTTACTCTGGGGCAGAAGAGTGCTGAGAAGGCAGTTCAGGTACTGAAAGGGAGTCTGCCTTCGGAGGTACCTATCGGTAAATTAAGTCAACCGGAAGAATTGTCTTTTGTCATTAATATGGATATAGCAAAACAGTTAGAGCTGGAGATTCCGGAAGAGCTGGTAAAAGAAGCAGATGAAATCATCCTATCAGGTATATCCTGGAATCGCAGCGAATAAATGAAAACTAATGAGAGGAAAAGGAGTTAACGAAATATGACTTGGAGCTTAGTATTACATGCAATAGAGCAGGGATTTGTATTTGGTATTATGGCTTTAGGAGTTTATATTGCCTTTCAGGTATTGAATTTTCCTGATTTAAGTGTAGACGGAAGTTTCCCCCTTGGTGCCGCTATCAGTGCTAAAATTATTTTTTCTGGAGGTCATCCGATTACGGCGATTCTTTGGGCTATTGTCGGCGGTCTACTGGCAGGGGGCCTGACAGCTTTCTTTCATACCAGACTCAAGTTTACCAATCTGCTTTCGGGAATTCTAACCATGACCATGCTCTATTCGGTTAACCTGAGAATCATGGGAAAATCGAATATTCCCCTTTTAGGGAAAAAAACCATTCTTGATTTGATTCAAGGCTTTTTTCCTAACTTTTCCATTGATCAGTTGACTCCTTTACTCTTCTTATTGATTATTATACTGGTAAAGATATTGCTGGATTATTTTCTATGCACAGAAATAGGCATGGCCATTCGGGCAACGGGAGATAATGAACAGATGATTCGCAGCCTGGGAGTAGATACCAGGAAAACGAAGATTGTTGGCTTGTGCCTTTCTAACGGACTAGTTGCCTTATCCGGTTCTCTCTTTGCCCAGTATTCCGGATTTGCAGATGTAGGCATGGGTATCGGTACCATCGTGTCCGGTCTGGCTTCAGTGATTATCGGGCACAGTATCATTAAGAATGGCGGGATTGCCTGGATGACTTCCAGTGTCATTGTAGGCTCAATCATTTACCGGGCAACGGTGATGATTGCCTTGAGATACGGATACAGGTTTGGTTTTCAGCCCGGAGATTTGAAATTGATTTCTGTAGCATTGGTCGTTATTGCCTTAACTTTCCCTTCATTCAAGGGAAGAATAAAGACGATGGTTACATCCAACGGTTCAAACGGAAAAGAAAACGGATAACCAAAAGAGGAGAGAATCATGTTAAATTTAAGAAATGTACATAAATGCTTTGCCAGGGGTACTTCTCATGAAGTACAAGCTTTACGGGGAATCAGTGTACATATTGCAGAAGGTGATTTTGTGACTGTTATTGGCAGTAACGGTGCCGGTAAAACAACACTCCTGAATATTATTTCCGGAACGGTACTGCCTGATAAGGGTGTCATCAGAATTAATCAGCAGGATGTCAGCGGGGAGGCTGAACATGACAGAGCCAGATTAATTGGCCGCGTTTTTCAGGATCCTTTAATGGGTACCGCTCCTTCCATGACGATTGAGGAAAATCTGGTACTTTCCATCAAGCGTTCCGGCAGGGGATTAAGTCCCGGTTTGAACAGCCAGAGAAAAAAATTCTTTCGGGATAAGTTAGCCCAGCTTGAATTAGGTCTGGAAAATATGCTCTCTAAAAAGGTAGCTTTACTGTCCGGTGGGCAGAGGCAAGCCTTAACCATCTTGATGGCTACCATGTTTAATCCCATACTGCTCCTTCTGGATGAGCATACTGCTTCCCTTGATCCGGAGATCAGTAAAAAAATTCAGGGTATTACCCAGGATATAGTGACCGAAAAGAAATTAACCACGGTCATGATAACCCATAACATGCAAGAGGCGTTAAGATCAGGGAATCGAACTATCATGATGGATCGTGGTCGGATCATTCTGGATATTTCCGGAAAAAAGAGAGAGGATATCACCATCGATTATCTGTTAAAGCAGTTTTCAAAATTGAGGAAAGAAGAATATATTGAAGATGAAATGGTTTTGGTATGAAATGTTTTTTCTTTTGTGAAAAAAAACCTGATTGATATGTTGTTATCCTTTGAAACCGTATAAAGAATCTCCTGAGTTACCCCGGGAGATTTTTTATTTATGGTAAAATAAAATAAGGAATATATTTTTCTACTTTACAGGGAAAGAACACCGGGGTAAATGTTACCATGACCGAAAGATTATATCATGATGATGCCTACCAGATAACTTTTCAGGGGACCATCGTAAGTCAATATCCTCATCAGGGAAAATATGCTCTCATCCTGAATCGAACCTGTTTCTATCCCGAAAGCGGAGGCCAGACCTGTGACCGGGGAACTATTGCGGGAATACAGGTGCTGAACGTTCAGGAAGTTAATGGCAATATTATTCATTACCTACCGGAGGAGCTAAAGGCAAATGCCGGTGATAAGGTAAACGGCGAAATAGATTGGCCATACCGATTTGATCATATGCAGCAGCATAGCGGACAACATATTCTTTCCGGTGTTTTGATGGACCTGTGGCAGAGGGAAACCCAGTCATTTCATATGGGTGAACATTACTGTACCATTGATATACCTGCTATACCTTTTGATGACCGGGTGGTTAGCAGGCTGGAAGAGAAGGTCAATCAAATTATTTTGGAAAACAAACCGATCCGTCACTATTATTTAAAAGACATTAACGATTTGAAGAGTGAAAAAATAAGGAAATTACAGGAAATCCATGAAAAATTAAGGATGATTGAGGTGGACAAATATGACCTGACTGCCTGCGGGGGAACCCATTGCCGTCATACCGGCGAAATAGGAATTATCAAGATAACAGGCTGGGAGAATTCTAAGGATAAAATCAGGATTTCTTTTCTCTGCGGTTATCGCGCATTGGCGGATTATCAGAAAAAACATCAGGTGACGAAAAAACTTTCTCTCATCCTAACTACTGGAATTGATCGGTTAGAGGAAAAGATTGCCAGGTTAAACCGGGAAAACAAGGACTTGAACAAGCAATATAACAAGGCAGAAAAAAACCTGCTTCGGTTTGAAACTGAGGAACTCCTTGCTGAAGGTAGTGTGCGACAAAAAGGTATGTTGGCGGTCAGGAAGATATTTTCAGAGAAGTCTCTGGAATCACTTCAGCAGATTGTTTCCCTTCTGATTGGCCAGAATAAATGTATCGCTATTCTGGGCGCTGAAAAACCGGGTCCGGTCCTGTGTTTTGGCCGTTCCCG
Organism: uncultured Atribacterota bacterium; assembly: GCA_964433635.1. GTDB lineage: Bacteria > Atribacterota > Phoenicimicrobiia > Phoenicimicrobiales > Stramentimicrobiaceae > CAYSSG01. The sequence continues at coordinate 76,256 of CAYSSG010000003.1, forward strand.
TGACCTTACGCTGCATGCGGGAGCATTGATGCAGAAGATTGTCACAGATTGTCATGGCAAGGGTGGAGGATCTGATTTTTTGGCTGTGGGAAAATTTGAAAGGGTGGCGGATATGCAAAATGCCTTTCAGAAGATCAACACTTTGATGGTGCAGGGGAAGTAAGTCTATACTATCCTTCTGGTGAGACATATCAATGATAATAAGAGAAAAAAATCGTTTTCTTAAAAACAATCAAATAAAAATAATTGCTACGACCATCCTTCTGCTTATCATGATGCTATTCATGTGCACAACGCAGGCTGATGCCCGGCAGGACCGGGACTTCGAGAAGGAAGAGAAGATCGGTCAAAAGATGGCTGATAGAATTGAGAAGAAATATGGTGTCATTGAGGATGAGGAGAAACTGGATAAGGTCAAATTTATCGGCAAGCATCTGCAGGATATCTCTGGTTATCCGGAGATCAACTATCAATTTCATATTATTGATCGAGAAGGGCCCAATGCCTATGCATTTCCAGGAGGATTCATTTTTCTTACACCAGAACTGTTTGAATATATCCACTCTGATGATGAACTGGCTGCCGTGATTGCCCATGAAATGGGGCATGTCATTCACCAGCACTCCATTAAGCAGATGCAGGACAATCGGAAGATGAAGATTGTAGAGCTGGTAGCCATATTATTAACCGGAGACCCTGCGATAGGGCTTCTGGGTGAGTTGACCACGATTACCCTTCTGAACTCTTATCGCCGGGAATACGAAGAGGAAGCTGATTTGACTGCCCTTGAGCTGCTGATTAAAAGCCCGGTCTATTACCCGGTGGCTTTATTAACCTATTTTGAGCGTGTCAACAGCGAATATCTGCTTAAACCTGACAGGAATCTGGGAATTTTCCAGACTCATCCTGATGTGCAAGAACGGATTAAAAAGGTAAAACAGTATCTGAGGGATAATGGTATTGAAGTAGATCGCCGTCTGACGACCAACTATTTATGGGTAGACGGCGAGGTCCGGAAGCAGGGGAACATTCAAGTAGCCAGGATACTCCTGAACGAGGAAGAGATCCTGTCTTTTTCCGGAAGTGAAGAAGAATCGCTTTACCGGAAAATGATGGAAGTGAAATCAAAATTAGACCGATCACTGACGATAGATCTGGAACCTTATGAAATCGTTCTGTATACAGATGGAGAGAAAAGTACTTTGCGGATCGGCAGTGAAAAGATTATATCTTTATCCAGGGAAGAGATTGATTTTTTGAATGTACCTGCAGCTGAAGTGTTGCAGCAGGCAAAGGAAAAAATTTCCAGAATCTTCTGGCAACTCAAATTAAAACTGCCTGCTCTGCTGGTAACTGATTAACCTTTCCAAACAAAAGAGACCCGGTATAGCTTGAAGATGTTCAAAGATATACACGGGTCTCATATCTTCTATATACAGTTACTTGCTAATATTCTTATCCCAGAATTCCTATGCTGTTTAGAAAGACAATAAATACTGCAATCGGAACGACATACTTAATCAGGAAGGAATAACTGGCACCAATTTTAGTGCTGGCACCCTTATTGGCTTCTTCCAGGGCTTTATCAGTACCCCAGAACCATCCGATGAATATGGCAATCAGCAACCCGCCCAACGGCAGCAGGATATTGTTGGCAAAAAAGTCAAAGGAATCAAGAATATCTCTTCCGCCAATAATTTTGACACTGGAAAGGGTGCTGTATCCCAGGGAGGGAAGAATTCCCAGCAACCAGATGGCGATACCCATTATGACGGTGGCTTTTTTACGATCCCACTTGATTTCATCAATAAAGTAAGCAGCAACAACTTCCAGAAGAGAAATAGCAGAAGTTAAAGCAGCAATCGTCAACAGGGCAAAGAAGATGGCACCAAAGACATGTCCGGCAGCTCCCATCTGAGAAAAGACCGCAGGTAGAGTGATAAAGGTAAGTCCGGGACCGGTAGCCGGTTCTAATCCAAAGGCAAAAACCGCCGGGAAGATAACAAAACCGGCTAATAAAGCGATAAGCGTATCAGCGCCTACCACATATTTTGCATTCAAAGGTAAATCCTCACTTTTATTCAGATAACTGCCATAGGTAATCATGCAGCCCATCCCCAGACTTAAGGTGAAGAAGACCTGACCAAGGGCTGCCAGAAAACCTTCACCGCTGAACTTGCTGAAATCCGGCCTTAAATAGAAGGATAGTCCTTCTCCTGCTCCCGGAAGCGTAACGGAACGAATGATGAGGATAATCAATAAAATTAAAAGGACCGGCATTAAAATTTTAGACCAGCGTTCAATTCCATTTTCGATTCCACCCATGACGATCCCGATACATATTGCCATAAATAAGGTATGCCAGAAGATCCCTCCGAATGTTGAGGAGATAGAACTGACAAATATGTTAGCAGTATCAGAGCCGGCAGCCATATAGGCACCGGATTTAAAGATGTAAGAAAGTGCCCATCCTGCTACAACTGAATAGTAAGAAAGAATGACAAAACCTGCCAGAACGCCCATGAATCCGACAATAATCCAGGGAGTACCCGGAGCTAACATGTTATAAGCACCAACAGGGTTCTTTTGCGTTTTACGACCCAGTAAAAGCTCGGAGTTCATAACAGGATAACCTACGAAAATTAACAACAGTATGTAAATCAGCACAAAGGCTCCGCCACCATATCTACCGGTGATATAGGGAAAACGCCAGATGTTCCCCAAACCGATAGCTGAACCGGCAGCTGCGGCAATAAAGCCTGCACGTGATTGCCACTGTCCTCTTCCAGTATCATTCATTTTATCACAACTCCTTATTAATCATAAATAATGTTCTTTATGCAAATGATAAGAAAAGTATCTCAGTCATTTTACATAATTTTTTTTCTATGGATATAGATATTGGTCTACCTACTTGATTCACCTCCTTTGGAAATAGAGTTTTGTTTGCCAGCTTTTTAAACAGGCTGATACTATTTCTCCGGACCAACAATCTATCATTTTTTCACTTTAATCATGACTTTGCTTTCATGATCAATATATAAAAATCTTTTTTTATTTAATCTATTCGATGTATATTCAGGTAGCAGTAAAGATTAAACTTCATTGCCTTGTATTGTATTTGCGGTTCAGATGTTGACACAGTTTTGAGTGTAGCACTTTTTATCTTTAATGTCCAGCACCGAGTACAGGTGCCCTGGCAGTATCAGAGAAAACCGGCAAATGGGGAAAACAAGATTAAAATGATGCGTTTCTAAGACAAATTATAAATATAAAAAAGTAGACAAATGTTCTTATTTAAGTAAAAATAGTATCAAGTTAGGTGGTTCTAACAGCAAGTATTCGCATAGACTATCATTGGTCAAAAGAGAAATCAATATGATTCATGACATTGAAAAGGTCAGGGCTCACATCAGGCTGGGCGGTAGAGTTCAAGGAGTGGCATTTCGTTTTTATACCCGGGATAGGGCTTATCAGTTTGGAATCAAAGGCTGGATAAAGAATTTAGCGGACGGAGACGTCGAAGCGGTTCTTGAGGGAGAACGCAGTTCGGTGCAGCAGATGATTGGCTGGTGCAAGAAAGGTCCCAGCCTGGCAATAGTAGAGCGTTTCACTGTTGATTGGCAGCCCTATACCGGTGAATTTAACCATTTTAGTATTCGTTAGATTAGATACAGCTTAATAGATATTTAATGATTTATTTTCATTTTTTCAGCCTGAAATGATTTGCCAAAATACCAGAAATGTAGTTAAATGGAGAAACGTAATAAATTATTCAGAAAGGTATGAATCACATGTTTGTACAACAGGAAGTTTCCTATTTAGCTGCTTTGATGGCGGGATTGTTATCTTTTCTTTCACCTTGCATCTTACCCTTGGTCCCCGGATATATATCCTTTATTTCCGGAATATCTCTGGAGGACTTGGGTAAAACAGGCCGGAAGGATAGAAATTCCCTGTTTCGGGTCTTGGTTGGCGCCTTATTCTTTATCCTGGGATTTTCACTTGTATTTACCTTACTTGGTGCTTCTGCCACCTATATCGGCCAATTCCTGCAGGAGTACTCTGTCTGGTTCAAAAGGGTAGGGGGTATTATTATTATCCTGTTTGGTCTGCACATGTTAGGCATAATGAATATCTCTTTCTTGAATTATCAGAAAAAATTTCAAACCAGCCAAAAACTATCTTTCAATCTTGTTTTTACTCCTTTTTTGATAGGTTTCGCCTTTGCCTTTGGCTGGACTCCCTGTATCGGTCCGATTCTGGCAGCTATCCTGGTTTATGCCGGAACTCAGGAAACAGTATCAAAAGGCATCATTCTGCTTTTGCTTTATTCAGCGGGCTTGGGGATTCCTTTCTTCTTAACTGCATTGGCGGTCAATCAATTCTACCAGTTAACAGGATATATCAAGAAATATTTTCGGATGATTGAGTGGGTTGGTGGGATATTGCTGATTCTGATTGGCTTGTTTATCTTTGCTGACAGCCTTTCAATCTTTTAACATTTCATCAGTAGGCAGGTTGACTTCGAGGATTTTTCTTGTATAATAGAGCAATACAAAAATGGCAAAAAAATTGATAGAACCGCAAAGGTATGGTGTTATGAAAAGATATGAACAAAGAGAAATATCCCGTTATTTATTTTTAGGTCTTCTTATCTTATTTGTTTTAAGTATAAATGGATGGAGTATCTGTGCCGGTGGAAATGATACTGCAGACGATAATCCATTAAACTGGCTAACCTATGAGCAGGCGTTGGCGAAATCAAAAATTGAGCATATTCCCACCCTGATTTACTTCTATTCTGATCATTGCGGCTGGTGCAGGAAGCTGGAAAATGAAACATTCACCAACCAGCAGATTCGGGAGTTGATGAGCCAGTCTTTTGCACTGTCCAAGATAAACAGCGATTCCGGTGAGTGGGTAGTTGAAGATGGAAAGAAGATCACCCAAAAAGATTTATCCGATAAAGTATATCAGGTGAGGGGAAATCCGACCATCTGGTTTTTAGGAAAGGACAATGAGCCTATAGCTTCCTTACCTGGTTTCGTGGAAGCAGAAATGCTGAATTATATTCTTCGTTATATAAAAGAAGAGCAGTATAAGGATGTTACTTTTCAGGAATATATGGAGCAGCAGGACAAGAGATCCTGACTGGAGATGTATTTCCAGAATTAAAAATATTTTTATAATCAAATCATAATGGGATAGTGAACATTTTATTTTTTAACTATCCCATTTTTTTATATCATATCAGTAGATTTGAGTCCCCAGCTGCAGGATGTGATATGATAAATTCAGAAACAAGAAAAATAAGTCAGGCAGAATACCATGCATGATTTAACCATACGAGTTGAAGCAATTAAGAACCGCATTAAACAGATCGTCCAGGATGGAGAGGTTATTGTTGCCTTTTCTGGTGGATTAGATAGCACAGTTGTTCTCCATCTGGCATTGAGTGTTTTAGGCAGCCGGAGAGTGACCGCAGTCAATATTGACTTCGGACCTTATACTTACCAAAGAGCCAGGGAAAACGTAAATAAGACCATTGCTTCATTAAAGACCAAACTGGTTACTATCTCCGGGGAGTCGGATCAGGTATCTGTCTTAAATGGCGGACCCGATTGCAATTTATGCACCAGGCAAATCAAGCTGGGATTAATCAAGAAATATTCCCATGGCCAGATTATCTTAACCGGCTCTAATCAGAGTGACAGCTGGGGACAGTTTGGCTCAGATTTTCAGGATGGAATGTATGCGCCTTTATTTGAATGTTCCAAGGAAGATATCAAAAATATAGCTGACGATCTCTATATTGAAATCAGGCGTATCGGAGAAAATGCATATCGGGAAGGCTGTAAATTGAAGCATCTTCTCAAACCTCTGATCAATCCTTTCTATCACGGGCAAGCTGTTCAACTGGCAAACGAAGTTCTATTAGCACAGCTTGAACAGACAGGGATGACCGTACAAATCGCCAATGTAAAGATTATAGGCCCTTTACAACAGAACATTGCCTTGATAAATGTATTTCCACTGCCCGATAACAGATGGTTAACCAGAATGAGAGAAGAGATTATGCAGTTGCCGGAGATTGAAGAATGCGAGGTAGTTGATCAGCCTTTGGAATTAGTCATCAAGGCAAACAAGGGTCAGTTTAATAATCTACGTTCCCGTTACTGGCTGGAAAAGGGAAGGCTGCAGCCGGAGTTTGCCTTTCCCGTCAGAGTGAGATGGCTATTAACCACCAATCGAAAGTTGAAAACTTTTCAGGTCGTCGATTATAATAGGATAGAAAAAGTTTAATATCTGTTTTTATGAAATTTTAAGGATGAAAAATATTAATATAAGGAGAGGATTTTTTTATGAATAATCAATTAGGCTATGTCAATCCCGCTGAGGTAATCAGAAATGCAGTAGAGTTAATGGCATTATCCGCCAGGACGGCACCCAAATCTGCCGGTAAGGATTTTGTAGAAATTAAGGTTCTTTACGGGGAAGATGTGCGAAGACTGGGAGAAGAAATGATCAAATACGGCATAGATAACAATAAGAGGAATTTTGACCGGGACGGTGAAAATGTGAAAAATTCCTCTGCTGTATTATTAGTTGGCTTAAAAGATGCCCAGACGCTGGGTCTTGATTGCGGAGCGTGCGGATTTGATCATTGTTCCGAATGCATAGCTCATGCCGGTCCCGAGTTTGACGGTCCACTGTGTGCCTTCCGTGTTCTGGATATGGGGATTGCCATCGGTTCGGCTGCCAAGCTGGCTGGAATTCTCAGCATCGATAACCGTATTATGTATCGGGCAGGTGTGGTAGCCAGGAAAATGGCATTGATCGAAGCCAGTTTCGTGATGGGCATACCTTTTTCAGTAACCGGCAAGAATATCTATTTTGATCGTTGAGGTAAAAAAACGTCGAAGAAGAATTGGGAAATATTTTTACAGTCATTTTTCGGATAATGGGAAAAAAATGCACAGATACTTATTGTTATTGCGGAATGAATGTTTACGATAATAGAAATCAGTGAACTCAGGGTGATCTTTCAGAGTATAGTATAATGGATTATCTGATAAGATAAATGAATGGAAGAGGTACATAACGGCTAAATTGAAATAAATTTATAGAGAGTCTGGTTAAACACAAAAATATTGGCATAAGAATTGCTTATTTAAATGAGTGAAAAAATCAATTTATTCCAAAGGAGATGATTTCTTATGTCAGTGCCATTTCTGTGACCTGCTTAAAAAGCCGGAAGAATACTCTTATGGTTATCATAAGACAAGCAAAGTAAAAAATAGAACATTCAGATAAAGATTCATTAGAAGAAAAACGGGAGGAAAATATTATGTACAGTAAATATTTTTTAAGTAAACAAAAAATAAAGGCCGCAGTTTTGCTGGCTATCTTGGTAGTATCTTTTATCATGAGTGGATTAACGGTAAATGCAGAGGAGCAGCTGTCTATCAAGTCACTCAGTGAGGATATTGCCCGGATTGCCGAAGCTGAAGGCCCGGCAGTGGTAAATATTGATGTCATACAATATGTAGAGACCTCACCCTTTGGCGATTTCAGCAGAGACCCAATCTTTGAACGATTCTTTGAGCAATTTGAAGAATTCAGAAGGCGTATTCCCCAGAAGGGTGCCGGATCGGGATTTATTGTCAACCGTGAGGGTTACATCCTGACAAATGAGCATGTGGTTCATAATGCAGATGAGATCAAGGTAACCCTGTCAGACGGACGTGAGTTTGATGGAGAAGTGGTGGGCTCTGACATAACCACCGATATGGCAATTGTCAAGATTGAAGCCAACGATCTGCCGATGGCAACATTAGGAAATTCCGATTCCCTGAAAGTAGGAGAGATTGTCATAGCCATTGGTAATCCATATGGACTGGAAAAGACGGTTACCATGGGTGTGGTCAGTGCTAAGGGCAGAGATATCAGTGCCGGATCAGGAGTCCAGGAATATCACAACCTGATCCAGACTGATACGGCAATCAATCCGGGTAACAGTGGAGGGCCTTTGCTGAATACCGAAGGGGAAGTCATTGGTATCAACACAGCAATTATTCCTTATGCCCAGGGTATCGGTTTTGCAATTCCCATCAATGTAGCCAAGAGAAACCTGGATGACTTAATTACCCTGGGAAAGGTAAGAAGATCCTGGCTGGGTGTTTACATCCAGGAGGTAACACCTGAGATTGCTGAACAATTTAACCTGAAAGAGGCAGTAGGTGTCCTGGTTGGCGATGTTATCGAGGATAGCCCGGCTGAAGAAGCAGGCATCAACCGGGGCGATGTTATCCTTTCGGTGAATGAGAAAGATGTGAATACACCCCAGGAGTTACAGGATGCCATACGCGAATTGGAGATTGGTGAGAAGGCAGAGCTCAGAGTGAATCGAGACGGAAAAGAATCCATCTTTATGGTCAAGGTAACAGAAATGCCCTCAGAGGAAGGGATGGTAACCAGGGAAAAGGTCTTTTCCGAACAGACAGGGCTTCGGGTTGAAGAAGTAACGCCGGAAATTGCCCGAGAAGCGGGTTTGTCCAGGGTAAGGGGATTGATGATCACAGATGTAACTCCAGGCAGCTCTGCTGATGACCGAGGCTTAAGAAATGGAGATATTATACTGGAATCCAATCGCAGAGAGATCTCTTCCATCGATGAGTGGGAAGATATCATTGGACAGTTAAAGACAGGAGATACACTCCTTTTACTGGTGTTCCGTGATGGACATACCTATTATGCTCCTATTAAGATAGAAGAATTGGAATAACCTATGTTAAGGTAATCAATACGAGAAAAAGAGAACCGGTACCATCCGGTTCTCTTTTTCATTCAAGGATTTTAACTGGAATCATGATATCATTAAAAAAAATAAAAGAATTTCTTCAAAAGAGTAATATCTATTTTGTTCTCATTGCCACGATTCTCTTTGTGCTTATCTTGAGTTTTATAAGCTATCAGGAATTGCAGAGGGAAAAAAATTATTTAAGAGAATTGGCCAGCTCGGAAGGTTTGAATATTGCCTTTTCTATTCAGATGCTGGGTTCAGAATTTATTTTAAACAGGGATATCTTAATCCAGGTACTGGACTTATTTCAAAAAGAAGGCATCACTTTTATTGATGTAGTTGACCGAAACGGCATTATCAGGTTAAGTACCGATGAGCAAAGGACAAATCAGCAGGTAGCAATAGAATATCATGGAGAGGTGAATTATATTCAAAGCCGTGATTCAGAAGACCGAAGAATTTTAGAGATTCTAAAGCCTTTTGACTTTGATCAGCGCTTTCCCTCCGATCTGTTCGGGTATCTTTTTTTACAGGATAAGTACCTGTTAATCGGCGTCAATCTGGAAGATTATGATTTTCGCTACAATCAGATTAAGCAGAGGTTGATTCTGAATTATCTGACCATATTGCTGCTTTCTTTGCTTGGGATTTACATGATATTCCGGATACAGGAGAGTATAGTGGTGAAAAGAACGTTGGATAGCATGAGAAATTATACGACCAAGCTACTGGAAACGATGGATAGTGGTGTAATTTCAGTCGATAAACAGAATATTATTAAAACCTTTAATCGCAAAAGCGAAGAGATTTTTCAGATGACCAGGGACGAGGTCATCGAAAAAGATGCAGAAGAGGTGCTGCCGATTCAGGTCAAAGATGAATCCCTCTATCAGGTGGGATTACGGGAGGGAAAGAAGATTGAACAGGAGATAGAATTTTTAACAAAAAATCATAGCCGGAAGATACTGGAAGTCAATACTTCATTGCTTTCCAATGAAAACGATCAGGACGGCGGAATGGTAGTCTTAATCAGGGATGTCAGCCGTCTGAAAAGTTTGTCGGAAGAGATCAACCGAAATAAAAGACTAGCTTCTTTAGGTAAACTTTCCAGTGGTATTGCCCATGAAATCAGGAATCCCCTCAGTGCCATACGAGGTTTAGCCCAATTTCTCTATCAATCCTGCATGAACGCTGATGAGCGGAAGGAAGATTTGAAAATCATTCTCGACGAGGTTGACCGGCTTGACCGGTTAATTAACGAGATACTGGACTTCTCAAAATCCAAAAAATTGGAAATCAGCAAATTTTCCCTGCATGATTTAATCAGGGAACTGGTTCAACTGTTGAGCAAGGAAAGTAAGGAGAAGAAGGATATTTCTTTTCAGCTGGAATTACCTCCTGATGAACAGCTGCTGCAGGCAGACCGGAATCAGATTCGCCAGGTTTTGATGAATATTTTATTAAATGCCATTCAAGCAATACCAGAAAAGGGAGAGATTAACATTTCTCTTGAGTATTCCCTGTTCAAAAACCGGGATGCAGTCCAAATCATCATACAGGATAATGGGGCAGGTATTGAATCAGGTGATTTAATCCATATCTTTGACCCTTTCTTTACCTCCCGCAGTGATGGGTCTGGTTTGGGATTATCGATAGCATATAATATCATGGAGGTACATCAGGGAGATATCAAAGCGGAATCGGAGAAGGGGAAAGGTACCATCATGCGGATATTTTTACCCTTAAGGAGGAACAGAGAAGATGAATAAGATGCTGGTTGTGGATGATGAAAAAAATATTCGTATTATGCTGAAAAGGGTGTTTTCCGAAGATGAATACGAGATCCAGGAAGCGGAAAACGGACTGGAGGCTTTGCAGAAAATTGCCCGGGAAAGATATGATGCCATTCTGCTTGATCTGAAGATGCCTCAAATGAGCGGATTGCAGGTGATGGAAAAGATTAAAGAGACAGATCTCGGTACTCCGATAATCATGATGTCCGCATACGGTACGGTTCCGGAAGCCGTAGATGCAATGAAATTAGGAGCAGTGGATTATCTGGTTAAACCCTTCGACTTGGATGAATTGAGAATCATCCTGGACCGTATCATTCGCCAGGATGAAATAAAAAACGAAAATCAGTATTATCGGGAAGAAGAGGATAAGCGCTTTAATTTTAAGGAGATCATCGGCCAGAGCCAATCCATGAAAAAAGTACTGGAAATGGTCAAGCAGGTTGCTCCCTTACCAACCACAGTGATGATTACCGGAGAAAGCGGCACAGGTAAAGAACTGGTGGCACGCGCTGTTCACAAGAACAGCCCCCGAAGGGAAAAGCCTTTTATTGTGGCCAATTGCGTGGCTCTTTCTGCCAATCTTCTGGAAAGTGAACTTTTCGGTCATGAAAAAGGGTCTTTTACCGGGGCAAATTCCAGCCGGATGGGAAGATTCGAGATTGCCCACAAAGGAACAATCTTTCTAGATGAAATTGGAGAAGTGAATGCCGTAACACAGGCAAAGCTGTTGCGCGTGGTACAGGAAAAGGAATTCGAACGGGTGGGAAGTTCAAAAAGCATCAATGTGGATGTACGGATTGTCTCAGCAACCAACAAGGATCTACTTCAAGAAGTCCGAGCGTACAGGTTTCGGGAGGATCTCTTCTATCGGCTGAATGTCTTTCATATCCATGTACCTCCTTTAAGAGAAAGAAAAGAAGATATACCCCTGCTGGTCAATTATTTTATTCAGAAGTATAATCAGATTCTGAATAAACGGATTGCCAGTATATCCCAGCATGCCCTGAGCTTATTAATGGATTATTTTTTCCCCGGGAATATCAGGGAGCTGGAGAATATCATGGAACGGGCGATGATCATGTGTACCGCCGATGCAATAGAAAAAGAATATGTCTATTTTCTGGATAAGGACTCTATTGAACAGAGGAACGGCACACTGAAAGAAATGGAAAAAGAAGCTATCAAAAAAGCGCTGATTCAAAATCAGGGAAACCGGACAAAGACCGCGCTGGCTTTAGGGATAAGCAGAAGAAGTCTGCAGTCCAAATTGAAAGAATATCAGATAAGTATTCCGGCAAATTAAAGATAAGCATTCTATGAGTGAGAGGAGGTATTTTACTATGTTATTGGTGATCGATGTAGGTAATACACACATGGTTTTAGGAATTTTTAAGGGTGATGAGCTTAAACATTCCTGGAGAATTTCAACCGATTGGAAGAAGACAGAGGATGAGTTTGCCATGCTTTTTAAGAATCTACTTGCCGAGCAGGATTATAAGTATACCGATATCAGGGCAATTGCCATCTCCTGTGTGGTGCCTCCCCTGATATGGATACTGACGCAGATGTCTGAAGAATATTTTCATGTCAAACCTTTAATTGTCAACTGTCATCTGAAGTTGAACATCAGGATGAAAGTTGATTATCCGGAAGAGGTGGGAGCAGATAGAATCGCCAATGCCGTTGCAGTGTATGAGCATTACAGTACCCCGGCGATTATTATTGATTATGGAACGGCTACCACCTTCTGTGCTCTTGACGAAGAGGGTTACTATCTGGGAGGTGCTATTGCCCCGGGAATAGAATTATCCAGCAATGCCTTATTTGAAAAGACAGCCAAATTGCCTGAAGTCGAGCTGACAAAACCAAAGTATGTCATCGGCAGGAATACAGTTCAAGCTATACAATCAGGAGTTTATCTGGGTCATATAGGATTAACCCGGGAGTTGATTAAGCGTTTTAAAAAAGAGCTTTCCGGAGACTCCCTGGTCATTGCTACGGGTGGATTGGGTGGATTGATTGTAAAAGGCTGCAGCTTAATCGATAAGGTAGACCCCTGGCTAACTCTGAAAGGATTAAGGAAGATTTATCAGTTGAATCATCAAAATTCTCCAAACAATCTGTCTTTATAAATTGACATGTAATCGGATAAAAGATAAGATAAATTAAA
>CAYSSG010000004.1:0-70255 GCA_964433635.1 uncultured Atribacterota bacterium
AACGTTAAGAGGAAATCTGCCGATCATTTTCTTTTACCGTAAATAAGTCTTCTGCAGATGATCATTTATATCAACTATATTTTGAATACCTTCAATTTCCATATTGTTGGTCAAAGGTGAAATCTGTTTTGCATTATCTAAAGGAATAAGACATTTTTTATAACCAATTTTTTGAGCTTCATTGAGCCTTCGTTCACACATATTTACCGATCTTATCTCACCGGTCAAACCTAATTCTCCGAAGGCAACAGTATCCATATCTATAGAGAATCCTTGTTGGCTGCTGATCATTGCTAATGCGATTCCCAAGTCAATTGATGGCTCACTTATCTTGATTCCACCGGCAGCATTAACATATATATCTTTATTTTGAAAGTTCATTCCTAATTTATTTTCTATTACTGCAATGATTAATGAAACCCGGTTATAATCAACTCCAGAAGTAATTCGTCGGGGATTGTTTAAGAAAGATGAACTGATCAAAGCTTCAATTTCTACAACAAAAGGACGGCTTCCTTCAAAAGTAACTGTTGTAACTGTGCCAGGAATGGGATGATTTCTGGAGGATAACAAGATTCTTGAAGGATTCGCAACTTCTTTTAATCCATTGTTTTCCATTTGAAAAATACCTAACTCATTGGTTGTTCCAAAGCGGTTTTTGATACTTCTTAATAATCTGTAAGAATGGTATCTTTCTCCTTCAAGATATAACACTGTATCAACCATATGTTCTAATATTTTTGGACCTGCAATAGCTCCACCCTTGGTTACATGTCCGATTATAATCATGGCAATGTTGCAGCTTTTGGCAATTTCCATTAGTCTTGAAGTGCAATTCCTAACTTGATTGACACTACCTGGAATTGAGGGGACTGAACTATCATTAATAATCTGTATAGAATCAATAATAGCTATTTTTGGCTTTAAGCAGGATATTTGTTCAATAATGTTATCCAGATCATTCTCTGACAATAAATACAACTTGTCAGCATTAACGGATAACCGTTGTGCCCTTAATTGAATCTGGTCTATTGATTCTTCAGCAGTTATATAGAGAGAAGTCCCGATGTTTTTGGCAAGCTGATCTGCGACTTGGAGAACGAGTGTTGATTTACCTATCCCAGGTTCCCCTCCAATCAGAACAAACGATCCCGAGATGATCCCTCCTCCTAAGACACGGTCAAATTCCTCAAGGCCTGTTTGATAACGACTATTATTACTGCTGAATGGAATACATCTGATTGATTGAGCAGGATTATCCTTTTTACTCTTTGCGTTTTGGCGTCTATTTTCATTCCTTTCCAGAATGATAAAGGAATTCCATGCTCCGCAGCTGGGGCAACGTCCCAGCCACTGAATAGTTTCATAATTGCATTGTTCACAACGGAATAATTGTTTACTATTTTTTTTCATTCGTATTTTAGGAATAAAACTTAAATGATTCTATTGAATCAATGAGATCTTAACTTTATTCAATGATTGTAAAGCTATTCTTCCTTCTCTTGAATCTCATTGTTTTTCAAGTTACTTTTTTCAAATATGATCTTCCCTTTTTTACCTTTAATGATAATTTGATCATTTTCTTTAAATTCACCGGAAAGTATTTTTTCTGAGATGGGATTTTCCACCATTCTTTCAATGGTTCTTCTTAAAGGTCTTGCGCCGAAGTTTGGATCATAACCCTCTTTTGATAAAATATCTTTAGCACTTTTGCTGACTTCAAAGGTGATTTTTTGTTCTTTCAATAGTTCCCTAACTTCATTAAGTAATAAATCCGCTATCTGCTTTATTTCACCCTGGGTGAGACTTTTAAATACGATAACTTCATCGATGCGATTAAGGAATTCAGGTCTGAATGTCTTATTCAACTCTCCCATTACGCTTTCCTTAATATCTTTATAGGACATCTGCTCAGGTTCCTGGGTACTTCTGAATCCTAAAGATGTTCCTTTTTTAATCAATGTTGCCCCAACATTAGAGGTCATGATAATCACTGTATTTTTAAAATCAACCACTCTGCCCTGTGCATCAGTTAATCTACCATCCTCAAATATTTGAAGTAAAATATTAAATACATCAGGGTGGGCTTTTTCTATTTCATCCAGCAATATCACCGAATAAGGACGTCTTCTTACTTTTTCGGTCAATTGTCCTCCTTCTTCATAACCGACATATCCGGGAGGAGCACCTACCAGGCGTGAAACTGCAAATTTTTCCATATATTCAGACATATCAAGACTGATCATCGCATTTTCATCTCCAAACAGAAATTCAGCCAAACTTCTGGCTAATTCTGTTTTTCCTACTCCGGTAGGTCCGAGAAAGATAAATGAACCTATCGGCCTTTTGGGATCCTTCATACCCGCCCGAGCTCTGCGTACGGCTCTTGATATTGCTTTAATTGCATCATCCTGGCCGACAATTCGTTTGTGTAATTCATCTTCCATTCGAATCAATTTTTTTGCTTCCTCTTCTTTGAGAGAATAGACTGGCACACCACTCCAACTTGATACAACTTCCGCAACATCTTCAACTGTGACCTCTATTTTATCCTTGGTTCTTCCAGTTTCCCATTCTTTTTTAATTTCACTGTAGCGTTCTTCATATTTTCTTTCTTTATCTCTTAATTTGGCAGCTTTTTCAAATTCCTGTAATTTTACTGCTGATTCTTTTTCTTTTCTGATTTTTAATAATTGTTCTTCAACTTCTTTTACATTAGGAGGATAAACAGTATTTTTTAATTTTACCCGGGAAGAGGCTTCATCAATAACATCAATAGCTTTGTCGGGTAGAAATCGTCCGCTAACATACCTCGCGGCAAGTTTTACAGCTGCTTCCATTGACTGGTCAGTGATGGTTAATTTATGGTGAGCTTCATATCTGTCTCTTAAACCTCTTAATATTTGAATAGCCTCCTCAATAGAAGGTTCAGGAACATAAATCGGCTGAAAACGCCTTTCCAATGCCTTGTCTTTTTCAATGTATTTTCTGTATTCATCTGTAGTCGTAGCACCAATAGCCTGTATTTCTCCCCTGGCTAAAGCCGGCTTTAAAATATTTGAAGCATCAATCGCACCTTCTGCTGCCCCTGCTCCAACAAGGGTATGAAATTCATCAATAAATAGAATAACATCATTCGAATTTTGAACTTCTTTGACGATTTTTTTAAGTCGTTTTTCAAATTCTCCCCTATATTTTGTTCCGGCTACAATTAATGCCAGATCCAGCGAAATAATTCTTTTGTTTTTAAGAATTTCAGGAACATCATTATTGGAAATTTTCTGTGCCAGTCCTTCTACAATAGCTGTTTTACCTACACCGGCTTCACCAATCAAACAGGGATTGTTCTTCTTTCTGCGGCTTAAAATTTGGATGACACGTTGAATTTCATTATTTCTTCCTACAACAGGGTCCAGTTTTTCATCCTTAGCAAGTTCTGTAAGATCCCTTCCAAATTCATCTAATGTTGGCACTTTACTATCCTTATGGACAGGAATCCCTGAAACTGTTTCAGAATGCCCGCTTTCCATTAGTACCTTCATAACTTGAGAATAGATACTATCAAGGTCAATGCCCATTTCAGTCAGTATTCTGGAAGCCACTCCACTGCCTTCCTTAATCAATCCTAATAAGAGATGCTCCGTACCGATATAATTCTGTCCTAATTGGCTTGCTTCCTGTGAGGCTAATTCCAATACTTTTTTTGCTCTCGGAGTAAAAGTAATTTCACTAACTTCCTGATATTCGCCTCTACCAACAATTTTTTCAATTTCCTCAATAATTTTTTCCGCATCTACTCCTAATTCCCGTAATACCTTTCCTGCAATTCCCTCGTTTTCTTTGACTAAACCTACTAAAATATGTTCGGTACCGATATAGTTATGATTTAAATTGACAGCTTCCTCTTGAGCCATCATTATCACTTTTCTGACTTTTTCAGTATATCTTTTAAACATTTCTTTTCCTTCCCATCATTTTCCAGATTTATATAGATCCAGGTTAATACTAAGCCAAATTATTTTCATTGAATAAATATGATTACTCATCATTTGGAAATCATTTAATTTAATAGTTCCTGGATTAAACCAGCTCTCACAAAATCCCGTTCTTCCTGTGCCATTCTTCTGTTTTTTAACAACTGCAGATAACAGGATTGTATGGTAAGCATTAATCGATTGATAATATCATAGCCAATTTTTGTAAATATTCCCAGTTCAATTCCAAATCTGATTTTGGATAATAAGTCAACCGCCTCTGCTGTTGAAATCATCCTCGCATTCTTTAAAATACCATATGCTCGCATCACTTGATCTTCAATCTTATGCTTGGAACGAATTATTAATTTTTCCCTCGCCCTCTGCTCTTCATTGATTAATTGCCTGCAGGTATGTTCTAGCTTTTTTATTATTTCTTTTTCCTCTAATCCCAAGGTAGTTTGATTTGATACTTGAAATAAATTCCCTTGAAAATCTGTTCCTTCTCCGTAAAATCCCCTAACTGCATATCCCGTTTTAGATATTGAAGTCATCAAATCGGTTAGCTGATTTAAGATAATTAAAGCGGGTAAGTGTAACATGACCGAAGCTCTTAAGCCTGTTCCTACATTTGTCGGGCAACAAGTTAAAAATCCTATATTTTTATCAAACGCATAGTCTATCTTTTCTCCAATCTGGTTATCATAAAAATCGATTATTTCCCAGGCTTTATTGAGCTGAAATCCAGGAAGAATACACTGAATTCTAAAATGGTCTTCCTCGTTAACCATAAAACTAACAATTTCTTCAGGATTATAAATAATCGCTCTATGGGGAGAGGCAGATTGTGCCTGGGCAATACTGATTAAACGTTTTTCAACTAAAAATTGAATATTCATTTTATCCAGTTTGTTAAGTTTTATTATTTTAAAATCTTTAAAAGCTTTATTCCCCAGAACGATATTTTCAATTCTATCAAAAACTATTTTCAGATGTTTTTCACTTGCTTTAAAAGGAAATGGAATATCGCCGATGTTTCTGGCCAATCTTACTCTGGAACTGACTACAAAATGATTACTTGGTCCATTTTCCTTAACCCAATGAGCTGTGCTGTCTCTTAACTCTCGAATATATTTTTCTCCAACTTGATTATTCATGATTTTTCCTGATTCCTAACCTATTTTCTTCATCAAGAATCTTATCTCTCAGGATGGCAGCACTCTCATATTCTTCCCTGATAATAGCCTGCTGCAGCTCATTTTTAAAATCTTTTATCTTTCTGAGTCTGTCAAAATAAACTTTCATTTTAAGAGGTACTTTTCCAGTATGCTGAGAATTTTCGTGCAGTCGCCCTAAAATCGGATTTATATTTTTCATAAAAGTCTCATAACATTGGCTGCAGCCAAGTCTTCCGGTTTGAATAAATTCGATATATGTCATCCTGCACCTGGGGCAGTTCATCTCCTTCTTATTTTCTTTCACATTCTCATCTTGAGCATATTTTTCAAATGAGCTTAAAAGACTGATTAAAATTTCATTGATATTATGCTGCGAAAAGGAAATAGAAGAAATAGTCAGTCCCAGCAGATAATTTGCACATTCATTGCAAACTTTCAATTCGGTTTTATTTAATCCCACAACCTTTACAATAGTCATGGTTGCATCATTTTTTTTGCATATCTGACATATCATCTGTGTTAACCTTCTGTTAAATTAGTTATCAGGGTTTTCGCTCAATTATAGTGTAAACAGGAAAAAAATGTCAATTTATCTTAAAAATTTTACAATCAATTCAATGATCTCATCAAAATTGAATTGCGAAAAATTTATTTCTTCAGAATACTGAAAACATGTATTAACTTTTGCCTTTAAAATGACCTGGTTAGTTCGGTGTAAAGCTGATTTGACTGCTGATATCTGCATTAGGATTTCTTCACAGGACCGATCATCTAAAATCATACCCTGTATTCCTCTGATTTGACCTTCAATCTTCTTAAGCCGTTGCAATATTTTAATTTTATTTATTTCATCTATTTCTAAATCCCTTGGCATCAATATACCCCCCCAGGGTATCTATATTATATAACACAAACTTCATTTGTCAATACCATCATTGAAAGGCATTCCTATTATTTTCCTTATATCGTTTTTTCAAATGACGTTTTTGATGGGAATATTTCGTTGACAAATAGTGAGGCAGACAAAACGTCTGCCTCACTATTTGTAGGTAGCTAACAAAATCTTTGATGAGATTCTGATGGATGTAATGTCATTATTTAATGGATTCAAAATCAGGTAAGATCAAAAAATGTTGAACTGAGAAAAGAATCACTATCGCTTTAATGCTTCAATCCCCGGTAATATCTTACCACCAATATATTCCAGTGAAGCGCCTCCTCCGGTTGAAATATGAGAAATTTTTTGTGATAGACCGAGCTTATTGATTGCTGCAATAGAATCCCCTCCACCAATTATGGTAAAAGCTTTTTTGCTTAAACCGGCAATTTCTTTGGCAATCTCATTGGTTCCGTGTGCAAATTTATCCATTTCAAATACACCTAAAGGTCCATTCCAGAAGATTGTTCTGGCATTTTTAATGACTTCCTTGAAGAGGAGAATTGTATCAGTACCAATATCCATGCCAATCATTCTTTGTTCAATTTGATTACTGGGAACGTTAAAACTATCTGCATCAGCCTTAAATTCATCAGCAACAAGAATATCGATTGGTATGATAATCTCCCTACCCCCCTTTTTGGCTTTATCCATCAAGCTTTTTGCAAAATCTATAAAGTCTTTTTCTAAAATAGATTTGCCTACTTCAAATCCCTGAGCAGCTAGAAAAGTATAAGCCATCCCTCCGCCAATCAATAGTTTATTACTTATTTCTGCCAATTTTTCTAATATTTCAATTTTATCAGAGATTTTAACCCCACCTACGATGGAAATAAATGGCTTTTCAGGATTTGACAATAATTGATTCAAAGCTTTAACTTCTTTAGCCATTAAGAAACCAGCAAAAGATGGTAAATATGAAGCAACTCCAGTGGTTGAAGCATGAGCCCTATGTACCGCACCAAAGGCATCATTAACAAAAAATTCCCCCAGTGATGCAAGTTTTTTTGCAAATAATGGATCATTCTTCTCTTCTTCTCTATGAAAGCGTAAATTTTCCAATAACACAATTTCTCCTGATTTTACCTTTGATATCTCTTTTTCTATTTCATCCCCGATACAATCATCAAGTTTGATAACTTCTTTCTGCATTATTTCTTCCAATCTGATTGCTACTGGATTTAATCTCATTTTTTCAACGATTTTCCCGTCGGGCCTACCCAAGTGACTCATTAGAATCACTGTACAGTTTAATGATAATAAATATTTTATAGTATCTAGTGCTGCAACGATTCTGGTATCATCTTTTACCATTAAGTTTTCATCCAAAGGAACATTAAAATCCACCCTGATCAGTGCCTTCTTGTTTTGTAATTCTTCCTTTTTGCAATCTTCCAGATAAGATATTGTTTGATATTTTGCCATCATTTTGTCTCCTTCATAAAAACATAAAAAATATGAATCAGAAAATAAATTACCCAAAAAATAGGATCATATTATCTGCAAGTGCTTTTTTGTAATTATATATTGTATTTTTAATGATACGATATTGTCATTGCCAATGTTAAAATAGGATGATTATCTCCAGCATTGTGACGCATGGTTTCCGGTAATATTCCAAATTACATATACTATCTTTTATCTTGAAATTCTGAGTCAATCCTCATAATAGACTTATCATTTCAATGCGGTAATCAGCAGGATAATTATCAGAGATGGCAAGAGATTAGCTACCTTGACTTTTTTAATTTCTAATATTCCCAGGGCAAGTCCGATAATCAATATGCCACCGACTGACGTCATTTCATTAATCATACTTTCAGAAATCCAATTTTTAGCTAAATGAGCAACCTGCGTAATGATGCCCTGGTAGAGAAATACCGGAATAGCAGAGAATAAGACTCCAATACCTAGTGACGCGGAAAAAATAACGGATGATATGCCATCCAATGCTGATTTAGCTAATAATATAGCAGGATTTCCATTAATACCTTCTTCAATAGCACCCATCACTGCCATGGAACCAACACAATAGAGTAAACTTGCGGTAATAAATCCTTCTGTAAATCTTTCCTTTCCTTTCTGTTGCTTAAAAAGTCTTTTGATTCGACTGCCTAAGTGATCTAATTTTTCTTCAATATCAATCGTTTCCCCGATAATGCCTCCTATCACCAGAGAAAGTATAATAAACAGAATCTCTTTCCCCTGAACTGCCATCTGGGTACCTAACATGAATGTTGTCAAACCTATGCCTTGAAAAAGAATAATACCAATACGTTTAGGGAAATGTCCTTTTAAGGTAAGTCCAATGAGGCATCCTGCTATGATGGAAATACTGTTGATAATTGTACCAATCATATTTTTATGAATGATTTACTCAGTTAGATAATTTCATCATCCTGAGTAATCACTTCTTTTCTTCCTCGTTGACCTTTTTTATCCCCTCTTACAGGTGTGAATTCACCTTTTCTGAATAATTGATCGATACCGATAGCAATAATAATTACAGGCCAAAATTTCCATAATTCTTCTGACCATTGATAAAGATCGAAGTTCTTCGATAAAAACAGGACCCCAATTACCAATAGGATAAGACCAAAAAAAATAGATTTCCTTTGAAATATTTCCATTAATCCCCATAAAAGTAGTAATACTGGCCAGAATAGCTTAACGATTTCCCATATTTTGATACCTAAAACATTTTCAAGCAGAAAAATGATGCCAATGAGCAGAATGATTAAACCAAAAAACCACTGTCCAGAATTTCTATGAGCCATACCCATATTTGAACCCCCTATCTTTTTTGTGTTTCATATAAGAATACGGTTAGATTATTGTCAAGAGAAAGAAATGATTTTTGCTTCTTGCCAGATATATTCCAAATTGTAATAATCTCTTTTCTCTCTGGAAAATAAATGAATAACGATATCGCCACAATCAAGCAGCAACCAACCGGTATTGTGATTTCCCTCGTAATTTAAATTTCTATCAATATGACCTGATTTTATTATCTTGATAATGGTGTTAGCAAGCATTTTTAGATGGAGTGGGGATTGTGCTGTTGAAATGATAAAATAATCAGCAATTGCAGTAACATGTTTAATATCCAGAATAATGGTATCCTCCGCTTTTTTATCAACTAATAGTCTTGCAAAAAAAAGAGCAACATCTCTAGTATTGTTATTCAAACATACCTCTCTGTTTTTTATCAAAATATTTCTAAAATCAGATCATTCCAGTAAGATTTATCTTAATCTTCTGAAGAATACCAAAATGTAATATTTTAATTCAAGCTGATTCAGTATACCATATTTTTACCTACGATTATAGTTATATCTTTATCACCATGGGGCTGCTCCTGCCAAATGATATCCACATCATTCCCAAGTTGCTCCAAGTAATAATCAGCCTTAATCTCTCTGGAGTAAATGATCAGGACAGTCTTTTCATAATCAAAACGGTCAGCATTATCAATATTGACTATATTAAAACCCAATTCTTTCATCTTGTTCGCTACCTGGTGTGCGATTCCAGGAATTTGATTTCCGTTTAATACCTCAACATTTAAACCTCTATATTTATTATCAATGAGGTATTTCACTCTGTTTTTTATTTTTTCAGTATCGGCTACTAAATAACTGACACCATCAATGTATTGAGGTTCTCCCTGTATTGTTTCAATCCAGATCTTACTTCTGTCAATATTTTTCATTAGTTTCGTCAGAAAGATAATTTCGTTTGGACTCATATCTGTATCAATATGGTCAATCAAACTGGTAATCATAGAAGGAATTTTTGTCATACTTTCCAAATTCATAACCTTGTCAATCATAGCGCTGATTAACTTTTGTTGCCTTTGTATTCTTCCCAGATCACCCAGCGGATCAAATCTGAACCGAACATATTCTAATGCTTTTTCTCCGTTTAATATTTGTTGTCCTCTATGGAGGTTAATTTTTAATGCTCCTGCCTGATCAACATAATACATATCTTTCTCTACAACGATATTTATTCCTCCCAGAGAATCGATGATGTACTTAAATCCTTCAAAATCAATTAAACCATAATAATGAATAGGTATGCCCATGAAGTTTTCTATGGCATCTTTTAATAACTCGATGCCTCCATAGGCAAAAGCGTGATTGACCTTGTCTGCTCCCTTCCCGGGAATCATAACCCTGGTATCCCGGGGGATGGAAAATAATATGGTATCTTTTGTTTTAGGAGAAAAACTTAACACTAAAATGGTATCAGCTCTGGCTACACTTTCTTCGCTGTCAGTTCCCACTGCTAATATATTGATTCTATCATAAGCCAAAATGTCATTATTAAAAGGAAAATAATTAAAATAATATAAAAAAGCAACGCAGATAACCGATACAAAGAAAAAGAATAAGATCAGTAAAAATTTCTTTTTGCTTTTTTGTTTGTTCTGATTTCTTCTCTGTGCTCTTTTCATAAATGTTTCTTCCTTTGTTCCAATACCATCTTATTTCTGGTTTGTAAAGTGTCAGGATGAATAATTGATTTCCGGGAAATTAAATACCTCAGTTCTTGATCTAGCAGTTTGATCATCGCAAGGTTAATATCCTTCCAGATCAATTTTCTAATTCTTTTCAGTCCTTTTGTTTTTCTTCCGGGTTCGATTTTATCAGCAATATATAAAATCTTTCCTAATAACCCTAAATGAATGGAGGCAGTACTGTGATATCGTATAGCGTTTAACATCTCTTTATTTTGAATCTCAAAAATGTCCTTCACTAACTCTGCTCCTACATAAGCATGCCATAATCCAGGAATATTGATTTCGATGTTATTAAGACGAAGATGGTATTTACTGATCAATTGTTTTAATTCCATCAGTGAATAATCTTTGGCACAATCATGAACTAAACCCAATATTTTTGCTTGTACTGTCGGTAGATGATAATATTCAGCGAGCATAACTGCCATTTGGCTGACTTGTTGTGAATGCTGGTATCTTTCAGTGCTCATGTTCTCTTTTATCTGTTTTTCGATATATTCTAGATCCATCATCTTTAATACTTCTCGATATTTACTCTTCAACGCTTTTACGATTCTTTTCACAGATACAATTTATTCTGATAAATATATTTACGGACCTCCTCTGAGACAATATATTTAATACTCAGGCCATTTCTAAGGCGGTATCTTACATTCGTAGAAGAGATAGCTAAAGCAGGTATCTCCATAATCTGCAATACTTCCTTGAAGTTTTGATGTAATTTTCCCATGTCATATCCCGGCCTGGTTGCCGCTACGAACTGGCACAATTTAAGCAGTTCATCTTTTTTATACCAGGTCTCTATTTCCAAGAAAGCGTCTGCTCCAGTAATAAAAAATATTTTTACCTGGTGCCCATAAATATTACGAAATTCTCTAATGGTATCAATGGTATAGGAAGGCCCGGGACGATTAATTTCTATCTTTGAAACCTCAAAATAGGGGTTGTTTTCAGTTGCCAGATAGGTCATTTTTAAACGATGCTTTACTGCTGTTACCTGATCACTTCTCTTATGAGTAGGTTGCAGGCAGGGAACAAAGATGACTTTTCTCAAGCTGTATTTAATTCTTGCTTCTTCAGCAGTAAATAAATGTCCGATGTGTATCGGATCAAAAACTCCTCCCATGATTCCGATTCTATTATTACCATAATGATTCATATCTCTTTTTCTAGATCTATCCTCAGTTTTCATCAGTGTTTTTCTTTTCAGTTGACTCTTCTTCCGGGAGGTTATCCTTAAAGGAAAGTTCTTCACCCACTATTTCATTGTTAATCACTCTGAAAGTCTTATTTTCATCAGAATATTTCCATAATTCAATAATAGAATCACTATCTTTGATTATTTCAATATGATCTGGATAACCGTAATCATGATATCCGGCATGGTTTAAAACCTGCTCGTAGGGGTCTGCTTTTATCTGTTCTAATTGTGACAATAATTTTTCCTTTCTTTCATTCAGACCTAATGATTGATAAATGACCATTAATTCCTGATAAGAATGCCAATATTCTGATGGTCGCTCTGATGTATGGTTATTTTTCTCTTCTTCAGCTGCTATCGCTTTTTCAAAACTGCTTATTGCGACAGAAGTATATTGCCAACTGATTTTTTTCGAGAGTGCCTGGTATATTTCAGCTAACCAATAATGGGCACCGGTTAAACCATTTTCCATACCAATCGCTTTTTTAAAATAGGGAACTATCGATAATAATGTTTGACTGCTATATCGACTTTCATCCAAAAAAGCTTCATTTGTAATTCCCAGCATTTCAAGCCCTTCTGAGAAATAATCATTGGCTGTACCGTTTTTTACGCGGGAAACATCGCGGTAGCTTTCATTTAAATATCTAAAAGCATAGGGATTTCTTGGATTTATTCTTAATACCTCAATCCATTGGCGTATCGCTTTATCGTATTGCCCGGTTTCTCTGAATACTTTACCCAACCAATAATGGGCATCTTCATAATTCGGATTTAAATTGATGGCTTCCTGATAATTTTCTTCTGATTTTTGATAATCTCCCTGGGCGAAGTACTGGTATCCATTTTTATAGAAAGTTTGGGCGTCTTGTGAAAAACCAGTATTTGTTAAACAGATCAAATATAAACCAAGAATTATTATGATCTGTCCAGTCCTTTTACTTGTTATGCTAATCAATCGATTCATATCACACCTCTATTTCTATCTATCAATCTGCTATTTGCTCTTCTTTGAGAATAATAATCATTATTTTTCTGTCGAAGATTTCTTGTTATCTTTATTTTTTTCAACATAATTCATCTGAAGATTTGCCAGGAGGTTTTCTAATTGTTTTTTTTCTTCTAATTCCAATTGATCATGAATTTGATTTAGTAAAAATTCAATGCTGTCAATAGAAATCTTGGCTTTTTTAAGATCCACTACACTTTCTTTCGTTTCCGGATTCATCATTAAACCCAGATATTCCCAGGCTTTTCCGTTCAAAATTCCAATAAACCAGGCATATAAGGTTTCCAATGGCAGTTGGTGGGGATAAAGTTTTTGATAGGCTTCATTATTCTCCTGATGATTATTCCTATGTACTTGATCTTGACTCTCCAATTCCAGTCTCCTTTCAAACAAAAATTATCAATAATATACAGAAAAATACTCCACATTACTTCCAAATAACCCATTAAATTAATTTTAACTTAAATTGTTTTATCCAGCAAAGCAACACAGAAGGCAACAATTCCTTCTTCGTTACCTATAAATCCGATCCTTTCATTCGTTGAAGCTTTAATGTTGATGTCTTCTGGAGATAATTTTAATATTTTTGCTATGTTCTTCTTCATATTTGGATAATAACATGATATTTTAGGTTTTTCCAGCACAATTGTTATGTCAATATTAATCACTTTATAATTTTTTTTTCTGATTATTTTTTGCACTTCTTGAAGTAAAATTAAACTGGAAATGTCTTTCCATTTCAGGTCATTATCGGGAAAATGCATACCAATATCTCCCTGTCCAGATGCACCTAACAAGGCATCCATCACAGCATGTATCACGACATCAGCGTCAGAATATCCTTCTAGTCCCTTTTCATTGTCTATCTTTTCACCGCCCAGAAAGAGTATATTCCCTTTTTTAAAACGGTGAATATCGTATCCAAATCCTATTTTCATCATTTATTTTTCATTATTCTTTATATTAAATATTTTCTTCAACCTGTCTGAACGTCTGAAATTGAAAGTGTCCTTTATAACACTTGTCCTGTTGAAATGGTCGTAGTATGATACACAAAAAAGTATTGATCTTTTAATTTTCGGTATACTTCATCAGATCTGATTTTGTTTTCAAAAATGCCATATACAGTAGGACCACTTCCGGAAAGTGCTGTTGCAAGTGCTCCCTCGTTCTTCAATCGTTCTTTAATCTCCATGATAAGGGAATATTTTTGGCTAATCGTCTTATCGAATCGATTGTATATTATTTTTTTTATATCTTTAAGTTGAATTGAATGTTTCTGCTTTATAATACGTTGAATATCCAAAGAAGGCTTTTTAAAA
Organism: uncultured Atribacterota bacterium; assembly: GCA_964433635.1. Lineage (GTDB taxonomy): Bacteria > Atribacterota > Phoenicimicrobiia > Phoenicimicrobiales > Stramentimicrobiaceae > CAYSSG01. Next base: position 14,147 of record CAYSSG010000004.1, read on the forward strand.
CCGTTATTTTTCGATTCCTGGTCAAAGGTCTGATAAGCCCATCTTGTTGATATTTTAATGCCAGGATTAATTAAGACAAAATGAAGGGGTGGATTGATCGGCTTTAGGGGGAACAGAATTTCACCTCTACCCTTTGCGTATACTGTACCCCCATACAAAAAAAAGGGAATATCCATCCCAAAATTGGCAGCAATGGTCATTAATTCAGACAAACTAATCTTTAATTGAAGCAATTTACAGATTCCGGCTAATATGGTAGCAACATTAGAAGAACCACCACCCAAACCAGAGGAAACTGGTATGTTCTTGCGAATTGAAATTGATAATCCTTCTTTCCTATTTTCCATCATGGTTGCTGCAGCTTGATAGACCAGGCTGTTCTCACCGACAGGTATTTCCTTGTTATCACATTCTATTCGAATCATCGAATGATCTGATGTTTGGATCGTTATTTCATCATACAGGCCGACTGTCTGCAAAATCGTTTCAACAAGATGATATCCATTATCCATTCTCTTACCGATATCCAGGTAAAGATTTACTTTTGCAAAACTCCTTAAATGTAACATATTATTCACATGATTTTTTTATTAAAATTTCTGCTAATGCCATATCAACTTTTGTAGTAATCTTGATATTGTCTTCTGAACCTGTGATAATCTTAACCGTTCCTCCATAATGCTCAACAATAGATGAATCATCTGTTACTGTCAATCTGTCATTTAATGCCTTCTGGTATAACGAACGGATATATTTAAGCTTAAAAGACTGTGGTGTTTGAATAATCCAACATTTGTCCCGATTTATAGTTTTTTCAACAGTCATATTCTCCAGAAAAATCTTCTTGATGGTTTCTGTTGCTGGAATTGCCATGATTGCCCCTTCATAATGATTGGTACAGTCGATGGTTTCATCTATCATCCACTTTTTGACCAAAGGTCGAGCACCATCGTGAATACACACAATACCATCATCTTCTTTAATAGCCTTTAAGCCGTGGTGAACGGATTCTTGCCTGGTAAGCCCCCCTGAAACGATCATAAATATCTTTTTATAGTTATATTTTTGCAGAATTTCCTTTTCTATTAACTGGTGATCCTGTAAACGAATGGTTAATATAATTTTGTCAATCTTCTCTGATTGTTCGAATTGATCTATCGTATAAGCAAGAACGGGCTTTTCCATTATTCTTAATAACATCTTGCTGTGAAGGCTGTTTATCCTCTCTCCATTTCCTGCAGCAGCAATAATTGCGTAGTTACTCATTAATTGAAACCTTATCCTGTTCCTTAATATGCTGAATATGAAGAAACATTTCGTGATATCCCTCTACAACAAAATCTGTATTTAAAATCTTCTTGACTGCTGAATGATCATTCTGTTCATTTTCTTGATCTGATGAGGTTAATTTTTCACTTTCATTTAGAAAAAGCAATTCTGAAATGATCTGATTATTTTTTTCTTTTTGATTCAGATAATCCTGAATTTCGATCCATCCATCTAACAAATAATCTTCTTCGCTTAAATCAAAAGCTCTATCATTTATCACTTCCGGAGTAGCCCCACCTCTTATAATGAGTATTGCTTCACCTTCTGGAATATCATCTGGCAATTTAATTTCCGCAACTTCTATTTCATCAGGCTTCCTGAAGGGTTTCAGAAAAATCTGTGCCTTTATTGTGTCGCCAGGAATATAATATTCTTGATCAATTTTTACCTCTTTAATAATTGCACTTTGGTTTTGCTCTTTAATTTTGATGTCAATCTGTATTTCACTTAACTCCAGATATTCATTATAATTATTGGCTAACAAGTCAATCATTTCCTCTAAATCTTCACTACATTGTAAAGCGATGTCATCTTTATTGAAGAATATATTCTCATGATTTATTTCTTTACCAGACTGCGAAGCTTTGATTTTCAAATGAACCATTGCTGTTCCTTGGCCTATACGATCGATGGTACGATCTATGGACTGAATAGAAAGGGAACTGATAACGCTTTTCAAGAAATCACTTTGTGGTACCACTTTTGTGCCGCTTTGAATTTTAAAATCTCTGTCTAAATCTTGAACATATATTTTACAGGATACAATTCGCGGAAATTGATTTAATTTTGCCAGAATTCCAGTATCTCGATCCTGTACTACTTCTCCCAGAAGTAAGTAAGGTGATCCGACTTTAAAGGGCATCACAAGGCTGGGAAAACTATGGTAGATATAGACTGCTGAAAAAAGATAAGATACGTCACCTAGATGCATAAAAGGATGTCCAAATGCTAATACAGAAAAATTCTTACAATATGTTGCTGTTCCGATCGTAAGTAAACTGGCATCACCTGCAGATAATTGCACTCCAATAGCAGATCCGGGGTCTATCTTGCTGATATTTTTCCCTATCTCTATTTCATCACCAACATCATAAAAACCGATAACTTTTTTAACCGAAGGAGCTCCTCGCTCAAGCAGTTTTTCCTCTAATATTTCACAGGCACGACCTTCAAAACCACTGATTAATATCGGTGATTGAATTGTTTGGAAATGAAGAGTCTGATTTTCACTCACTAATTCAATAATTTGGTTATTCTCAAATATTGATGGTATATCTTGAGAAATATTTTTTTGAAGTTTTTTGTCTAAACAAATGGACACTTCCTGGAAATTGTCTATAAAATTTACGGAGTCGATAGATTGTGCTTTTTCCTTGGTATAATCCAACAAAGGCAGCATTCTGTTAATCGGAGTTATCAGACACAAATTGTGCTCACTCATCTCCCATGAATGGGATACTGCCCCGGCAAGTTTACCATCAAAATAGACAGGACTGCCACTCATACCGGCAGAAATTCCACCATTTTCATCAATTTTCTCGCCGCTTAACCTGACTAATATATAAGGATTGCTTAGATTTGTATCAGGTATAATATCAATGACGTGGACATCAAAACTCTCTATCTTTGTTCCCGAAAAAACTGTTTTACCGATACCTTGCATTCCAGGATTAATTTCGTTCAACGCTATAAATTCTTCCTGTGCTCCATGGCTTATCTGTACAGATAAAGAGATAAATAATGGCAGCAATAAGAAAAGAATGATCTTAAAGCATCTTTTTTCATTCCAATTGAAAAACATATTATCATTACAGGATATTCTATTTTTTATCATCAGCTCTATAAAATATTAATTAATTTTTTGGAAATATTCCGTTATCGCTGGGTACTACTGATCAATCCCTGTTTAAGTAAATGTATTTGTTCCAATACCTTGCCGGCACCTAAAGCAACACAGGATATGGGATTTTCAGCAACGTAGGCAGGTATTTTATTTATTTTAGTCAGTAATGTATCTAAATTTCTTAGTAAGGCTCCTCCGCCGGTAAGTACCATCCCCTTGTCAGCAATATCTGCTGATAATTCAGGGGGGGTTCTTTCCAGGACTAATCGAATACCGTCCAATATTGATTCTAATGATTTGGAGATAGCTTCTAATACTTCAGAAGAACCAACTTCAATTGTTTTTGGCAATCCGGAAATAAGATCTCTTCCTCTAATCTCTGCATACATTTCTTTTTCCAGTTCCATAGCTGTACCGATTTCAATTTTCAAATTTTCTGCGGTTTTTTCACCAATCATAAGATTATATTTATTTTTTATATATTTAATAATATCTTCGTCCAGGTTATTGCCTGCTATACGCATGGACTCGCTTTCTACAATTCCCCCCAAAGAAATGACTGCGATATCAGTAGTTCCTCCGCCTACGTCTACAACCATATTACCATATGGTTCGCTGATATCTAAACCAGCTCCAATCGCTGCGGCAATCGATTCCTCTACCAGGTAGGCTTTTTTGGCTCCAGCCTGAATAGCAGCCTCCAGTGCCGCCCTTTTTTCAACTTCCGTACCTCCTGCCGGCACACAAATAACTACCTGGGGACGGAATAATTTTGAATTAGAAGAGACCTTTCTTATAAAATATGTTAACATTTTTTCTGTGACATCATAATCAGCAATTACTCCGGCTTTCATCGGTTCCAAGGCGATAATATTTCCTGGTGTTTTCCCTAACATTTCTTTAGCCTCTCTTCCAACAGCAAAAACTTTCCCGGTATCTTTATAAATGGATACTACGGAAGGTTCCTGAAGAACAATCCCTTTCCCTTTTTGAAAGATTAAAACACTTACAGTTCCCAAATCTATTCCTAAACTCTTATCCATTCCCAGCATATTTGAAGCTACCTCCTCATACATCACAATTTCTAAGCTAATCTTACCTGTTATTTTATATAGTGTCTATTTTATCATAATCTAACATATTGTTAAGAATCACTATTCGCCCTCTATGCTCTTTTTATGGCTGCACCTAAACTTCTCAATTTTTCTTCAAACCTGACATAGCCTCTGTCAATATGATAAATTCTACTGATTTCAGTCGTTCCTTCAGCTACCAAACCAGCCAATACAAGAGCAGCCCCACCTCTTAGGTCAGAAGCCATAACCGGCGCTGCACTGAGTTTTTTCACACCCTTGATAATACTGTTTCTGCCTTCTACTTTAATATCTGCTCCCATTCTTCTGAGATCTCCGGTATGGGCAAATCGATTCTCAAATACATTTTCGGTGATGATACTGGTACCATTAGCAATGGTCATCAAAGCCATGAATTGGGCTTGCATATCGGTAGGAAATCCAGGAAAAGGCATTGTTTTTATGTCAACTGATTTAAGTTGCTTTGTATTAGATATATGAATACTATCTTCGTTAGTTAAAACACTTAAACCAGCCTCTTCCAGTTTAACAATGCATGATTTTAAATAGTAAGGGTTGATCTCTCTAATCTCAATTTGGCCACCGGTAATTGCAGCTGCAATCATATAGGTTCCAGCCTCTATTCTGTCAGGAATAATCCGATAATGGACACCTTTTAATTTTTTTACTCCCTGAATAGTGATAATATCACTGCCTAGGCCATCGATGCGGCCGCCCATTTTGTTTATAAAATTTCCTAACTCACTCACTTCAGGATCTTTTGCGGCATTCTCTATCATTGTGGTACCCTCTGCTAACGATGCAGCCATCATTATATTTTCCGTTGCTCCCAGACTGGGAAAATCAATATATATATCATCACCTCTTAAAGTCTTTACCTCAGCCTTTATGTATCCTTTTTCGGTAATAATTTCTGCTCCCAGGGCTCGAAAACCTTTCAGGTGAAAATCAACCGGTCTCGCTCCAATAGCGCATCCTCCAGGGAGTGATATTTTTGCTTTTTTTAATCTTGCCAGCAGTGGTCCCATAACCAGAAACGAAGCTCTCATCGTTTTAACTAATTCATAGGGAGCCTCATAGTTATTAAAATCATCTGGATCTATTAGAAGGGTACCTTCATCTTTCCAATCAACCCGAACTCCCAGCGTTTTAATCACCTCAACCATACTGTAAACATCTTTTAAACGAGGAACATTTTCCAGAATAGTCGTTTCACTGGAAAGCAAACAGGCTGCCATAATTGATAAAGCTGAATTTTTTGCTCCATCAATATGAACTGTTCCATTTAATGGTTTTCCTCCAGTAATAAAAAATTTATCAGGATTTTGCAATTTTTTCACCTCATTTTTTAAATTTTACAGTTTGTAATCCTTCTTAAGCTGGCTTCATAGGGAGGGCGAGCAATACCCTTTTCCGTAATAATGGCTGTAATATTTTTAAACGGAGTTATATCAAAAGCAGGATTAAAAACCTCTATGTCCTCCGGTGCGACTCTTTGACCCATAATGGTCGTTACTTCAAAAGCACTTCTTTCTTCAATCGGAATATTTTTACCACTTTTGGCGGATAAATCTATTGTCGTAACGGGAGCAGCAATATAAAAAGGAATATGATGATATTTTGCTAAAACAGAAATGCTGTATGTTCCAATTTTATTGGCTACATCACCATTGGCGGCAATTCTATCTGCACCTACAATGACTTTATTTATTTTTTTCCGATACATCAAAAAACCTGCTGCAGAATCACAAATAAGAGTTACTGGAATATTCTCAGACTGTAATTCCCATGCAGTTAATCTGGCACCTTGCAAGACAGGTCGTGTCTCGTCAGCAAAAACCTTAATCTTTTTTTTCTGCTTGAATACTGAGCGTATAACACCTAAAGCCGTTCCATAACATACCGTAGCCAGGGATCCGGCATTGCAGTGAGTGAGTATGCCATCCCCATCATCAAATAAATCAGCACCATTATTACCGATTCGATGGTTTATTTCAATATCTTCTTGTGCAATCTGATTAGCTTTTATTAATATCTTTTCACGCAATTGTTCAATTGGTTCTTTTGAATTCTCAATTATATGCCAGATCTCTTTTAAAGCCCAGAATAGGTTTACTGCAGTGGGCCTGGTATGAGATAATTCTTCTTCTGCTTTTTTTAATTCTCTTATGAATTGAGATCTGCTGTCAGAAGCAATATTACGGGCAGCAAGTGCCATTCCGTACGCTGCTGCAGCACCTATTGCAGGCGCTCCTCTGACAGCCATCTGTCTGATTGCATCTGCCACTTCATGATGATTTTTGCAATATAAAAGATTAAAATGATGAGGAAGTTCTCTCTGATCAATCAGTTGTAACTGATTTTCTTTCCATTCAACAGTCTTTTTCATATTATAATCAGATATTCCTTGATGAATATCACTCCAAACTAAAAATTGATATCATGGATATCATTTTTGAATAAGAGAAGAGATTAATCATTCCTAAATTTGCTAATATAACAACCAACCCGGCAACCAAAACACCGGCAAATATCATAGGAAATGCATATCCAAAACGGATGCCAAATAAAAAAGCTGCCACCGAGCCGGTCCATGCACCCGTTCCCGGTAAGGGGATAGCCACAAAAAAGAATAAAAAAATTGCTCCATATTTTTCATATCGACTTTCATATCTTCTGGTTCTATCAAACAACCAGGAAAAAAATATGTCAAAAGGTTTCCATCTTCTTAAAAAAGAAGAAAATGGCTTTAAATATTTCAGCAAAAATATTGCTGGAATGATATTTCCCAGGACAGCAGCAAAATAACTTGGAATGATCGGCAGATGATAATAACTGATAGCCATCGGTAAAGACGCTCTTAATTCAGTTACCGGTAACATTGATAAAAATAATACTTTAATAAGATCATTTATCAATATGATGAATCACCTTTTTAACAATCTTAGTCATCATTGGTTCTGATTGAGCTGCTGCTTTTAAGATTTCGTTAAAATGCACCTTTTCAACAATACCATCAATTGCCAAATCTGTAATACACGATATACCTAATACACGCATTCCCATATGATTGGCAACAATGACTTCAGGAATAGTAGACATTCCTACAGCGTCAGCGCCGATGTTGATTAGAAATCGATATTCAGCAGGTGTTTCCAGCATAGGTCCGGGCAACCCGGCATAAACTCCCTTATGAAGGTGTATACCTTCCCTCAAAGCCATCGTTTCAGCCAACTTAATCAATTCTGGATCATATGCCTGTGACATATCTGGAAAACGAGGTCCTAATTTATCTTCATTTGGTCCAATCAAGGGATTGACTCCCATTAAATTAATATGATCTACAATCAACATCAGATCACCTCTATGAAAAAAGCGATTCATACCACCTGCTGCATTGGAAATAATAATAATAGGGATACCCATTTCTTTTAATACCCGGATGGGAAAAGTAATTTCCTCCATACTGTATCCTTCATAAAAATGGAATCTTCCCTGCATTGCAGCAACACCTTTCCCTTCTAATCGGCCTATCACAAGATTACCCATGTGACCATGTACCGTGGAAACAGGAAAATGCTTAATTTTATGATAGGGAATAATAACACTCTCTTGAATATCTTCTGCTAAGCCTCCCAGACCAGTTCCCAGAATGATCGCAATATCAGGCTTTTCTTTATAGTATTTATGGATAGATTCTATACTCTCTTCTATTCTTTTTAACATCCCTCTCATTAAACCCTCCATTTATGATGAAATCGTATTGTTTATTAAGTGCATGTTTCGAGTTAAATAATAATTCCATTTTTAACATGTATTCTATCAGGTTGACAAGGTATAGTTCTGCTGATTTTACAATATATTTTAAATTCCTGCATCCTCTTCCTATTTTAACCTGAGTCCATCTCTTATAATTCAATACACAATACGAATAGCTCAATATCAATTTATACTCTTTATACTCTCGGAAAAGCACGAAAATATTCCTCTTTGACCCATTTTCTACTAACATGAGTATAGATCTGTGTTGTGGAAATATCTGAATGGCCCAGCATCTCCTGGACAGTTCTTAGATCAGCTCCATTTTCAATCAGGTGGGTTGCCAATGTATGTCTTAAAGTATGGGGTGTAACATTTTTCTTAATTCCTGATTTAAGAGCATAATTTTTTATTAAATAAAAAACTCCCTGTCGAGAAATAGGATCGCCGTGATTATTTAAAAATAATATATTTGTATCCCTTTTTTTTACAAGCATTGGTCTTGTATAGTGTAAATATTCATGTAAAGCGCGATTCGCTCTGTCACTGAATGGGATCCATCTCTCTTTATTTCCTTTGCCTTTACATTTGAGTAATTGATGATCCAAGTTGATATCATTTCTCTTTAAACTGATTAGTTCAGTAACTCTCATTCCGGTGGCATATAAAAGTTCGATCATTGTCTGGTCTCTATTCCCTAATATGCCTTTGAAATTATCTTTAGCCAACAGTCTATCCAATTCCTTTAAATTAAGAATCTGAGGAAGTTTTTTACTTAATCTGGGAAATTCTATAAAACGAGTTAAGTCTTTACTGACAAATCTTTCAGTTAAAAGAAAACGGTTGAACATTTTAAGTGCTACCAGATTACGGAAAATGGAATTAACTCCTAAATGAAGATTTGATAAATAATGATAATATTCAGTCAGTATTTCCTGATTTACCTGCTGAAAGGTTGTATGTTTTTTGTAAATAATAAATTCTTGATATTTCAATAAATCGTAACGGTATGAAATAACAGTATTAGAAGCTAGTCCCCTTTCCAGGGAAAGATAGTCTAAAAAAATATCAATTAATTCCTTTGATTTCTTCGTCTTCTCATTCATACATTCTTAGGTAAAATTGTATTTTATCTTTTCGATCCAGAAAATTAATGCTTTCATGACTACATTTCTTCATTCAGATATTTTATTTTGATATATTTATACTCTAATTGGTTTTATTTATTTAAAATTAAAGATGACGCTAAAAAGTCAATTCAGTGTCAGGATGAACAATTTGAATCCACACATTTCCCGGCTGTATAGCGAGACGATTGCCTTCCTTGTCATAAAAAAAAGTTCTTGATGCCAGGCTTCCTTTCCGCCAGATAATTTCTTCTGAATATCCATTAAAAATGATCAATCCACTGCCTTCTCCAATTAAATCCAGGGACAATCGACCTTCACTATCCAGAACTTTTCGATCGCTATTTTGAATGATGAGGTTTTTTGCTTCCAATTGTCTCCGGGTCACTGCATCAATATGTGGTTCGCCATTAATAAAACGATTATATTTCTGAGTTTCTTCATTATATTGATAGCTTACCGTATAATTATCATGATATCTGATATCAATATTTTTAATCTCGTCGCCGTTCAGGGTTTCTTCTGAATCTGTTTCAAATTGAAAATAATCTCTGTTGACCATTTCAACATAGCCTAATTTTTTTGCCTCATCTCTGAGTCCTTCAGTTGATGTATAGAGGTTATGGGGTGCTGCACGATTTTGAGTTCTCCAGAATGGCTGGAAATGAATTAACTCATTTATGTCGTCAATTCTTTCTTCTCTGATGAATATTGCTGCATCGGGACTTTCACCGGCATGCACATAAATAGCGCTATGTTCCAATGCTTTGGTAATGAAATAAGGCCTGGCACTGCGAACGGGCCCTACATTATTCGAAGATTGGGTAGAGTAAACAGCTAGAAAACGGGTAATACCACCTTCTGCCAACATCTCATAGACAATATTTGCTTTATCCAGACCACTTTGTGGGCGGGCATCACTTGCATTGTCAATCATCACAGCTAAAGGCCTGTTCCCAAAAGGAGATTCTTTTTCCATTGCCTCAGGTAATACGCTTATCTTCCCTGGAGTTACGACATCCCCATAAGTTGATTCAATCCTTTCTCTCTCCTCCTGGCCTAACCTGGCTTCTATTTCAAATTGTCCCAGTTCCAGCATCTCTCCTTCAACATCTCTTCTGCTGCTGATGGTAGGCGTTAATGAACCAGATGCTACCTGTACATCAGTTCTGGCAGAAACCTCTTCTTGAATTGAAGCTAATTCTTCTGTAGCAGGTACTTCTATTTCAGGCATTTTAACCTCTATTCTAGAGCTGCTTTCCATTGCAACCTCTTCTCTTTCTACCAATGGTTGTGTTTCAATTTCCTGAATTTTAGCTGGCTCAGGTAAAGCAGGTTCCACTCTAGGCTTTACATCCAATTCTGCTACAGGTTCTTCTCTGATTATTTCTGGTCTTATCGTAGCTGGTTTTTCTTTAGCTGGCAATTCTACCAATGTTACCATAACAAGTTCTTCTTCCGGCAATTCCAGGATACTGAATGAAACGAGATTATTGAAAACAAAGATAAATAATATATTAATTAATATTGAAATTAAGAATGAACGTCCCAAAAAACTCTTGGAGCGAATTCTTCTTCTATTTGCCCTGTATCCGACCATTTTTATCTCTCACCTTATTCCTTTGAATTCATCCATTTTTACATGAATTTAAAATGATGATACATTTATTGATTTGCCTCAGTTGGCCTGGTTGCAATGGCGATTCTACTCGCTCCGCCTTTTTTGATTAAATCCATCACACGAACAACTTTACCATGAGAAATATTCTGATCTGCCTCTAAAACAACTAAGGAATCAACATTTTCACCAATCTGTTCCCTGATACTATCTGAGAGACTGTTTGGATCAATCAGGCGATTGTTTAAGTAAAGAACATTATTCTCAGTAATGGTCACTGAAATATTTTGTCTTTCATTTACTTCCGCAAAATCACCACTGGGTAAGTCTACTTTCACTCCACTTTCTACATTGATAAACGTTGTGGTTAACATGAAAAAGATAAGCAGTAAAAAGACAACATCGATCAGAGGAGTCAAATCAAATTTAAGAGTCTTACTATTAGGATTGGGATGATAGAATTTCATCTATTTTCACACCTTCCTCATAATTATCCTGTTTTACAGATAAGAGCTCTAAAATCTCCACGCTGGTTGCTTCCATTTCCCTAATTTGTCTGTCTACCCTATGAGCAAGATAATTATATGCAACGATGGTCGGAATAGCCACTGAAAGCCCAAATGCAGTTGTTAAGAGGGCTTGGGATATCGCTTCAGCTAAGGCCTCCGGATTGCCAACACCCATTGTAGATATTACCTGAAAACCCTTGATCATCCCGAATACTGTTCCTAATAAGCCCAGTAAGGGAGCGATATTGCCAACAGTTGCCAGTATAGGTAAATTCCTTTCTAATATTACTACCTCTTGATTAGCGGTATCCTCTATGGCTTCCTTTATTTCTTCCCTTGAACTGCCATATTTAAGCAAGGCAGCTAAAATGATTTGAGATATTGGGGAGAAATTTTTACGACAGGCAGTGATTGCAAAATTAATATTTCCTTTTCTTATTAAATCGCTTATTCGATTGCCGAATTTTCTTGTGGAAGTTTTAATGCTTTTTAAATAAAACATTCTCTCAAAAAAAATAGCAATTGCTAATAATGAACAGAAAAAGATGGGATACATCAAAAAACCACCTTTGTTAAATAAATCTAACATGAAACAGTTGCCTCCTCTAAATCATTTGAAATCTCATTATTCTCATTTAAAAAAATAATGCCACACACTCAAATTATGCTTTACGTTACATGCTATTTACTGAATTATGAATATCGTTATTTCATTCTGAAGATGAAGCGATGACGTCCAATTGTTTCAGAGCACCTTCAAAATAAATACTATTTGGACAATCAGATACTATCTGTTCATATTTTACTCTTGCTTCATCTATGCTTCCCAACTCTTCGTAGCAGATAGCCGTAATGTATAAGACATCACATGCAAAAGAACCAGAGGAATAAAGTAGTAAATATTCCTCTCCAGCGCTAATTGCTTTACTATATTCTTCCTTCTTGAAGTAACTAAGACACAGTCCATACAGGGAACCAGGTAAAAACTGGCTATCAGGATACTCGTCTATTAATTTTTCGAAATAGATGATGCTATCGATCCATTTTTGATTTTCTAAATCAATTTGTGCAATAATGTACAAAGATTCTTCTCTGTATAAGTTATCAGGATATTGGTCTATAAAATCTATTAATTGTTTCTGAGACTTATCACGATCTGCAGATAAAAAATATATTTTCCCCATTAAAAATAAACTTTCTTCAAAAAACTGGCTATCGGGATATTCTTGTATAAATAGATTAAAGATCTGTAATGCTCTTTGATAATCAGAATGATTCAAATAAGCCCATCCAAGACTATAATGAGCATGTTCTGCCAATGAATGTGCACGATAGTTTTCTAAAAATTTCTCATAAATCGGGATAGCCTGAAGAAAATCTTTCTGCTGATAATATGTTTCAGCAAGCATATATAAGGATCTGATCGTAACTTCATCCTCAGTTAGCATTGAATGGTCAATCTTCCCGAAATACTCATTAGCTAACTGATATTCTCCTAGTCGATAATAACTTAATCCCTGCCAGTAATTGCTTTCTTTAATCATTTCTTCTGAACTTTCCATGTTTTCCAGCTGTTTAAATGTATCAATGGCTTTTTGATATTCACCTTTATCAAATTGAGATTTGGCAAGGGAATAGTGCCCGTCTGCGGTTAAGGAATCCTCAGGATATCTTTCTCCCAATTCCTGATAAAGTGATAACAAAAGCGCATCATCATTCAATGCTACAGCTGAATCGATTTTAATTTCTAAAGCCTCCTTGCTATCTATTTCTTCTAAAGTTGATAAAGCATCTTGATATTGTCCCAAATCATAATAACTCTGGGCAAGTTCAATGTGGCTTATGCCGGCTAATTCTCCATATGGATATTCTTGAATCACACGTCTTAAATACAAGATGGATTCTTCATTTTTACCTTTCCTGGAATAGGATAAGCCCAGATCAAATAAGACCCTTTCCAATATATCATCATTCAGGTTTTTTTCCAGCAGTTTTTGATTAATGGCTATCACTCTATCATATTCTTTCAATTCAATGAGTGATCTGCCTAAAAGATACAGTGATTCTTCCCATACCTTGCTTTTTTCGTCAGTTGATATCTCTTCCAGATTTTTTGCAGACTCCTGGTATTTTCCTTCCTTAAATAAACTAAAGCTGTAAAAATAACGGGCTTCATCAATTAAAATAAAATCAGGATAAGAATCTATAAGGTCTTTCATTAGACTTTTTGATTTCTCATATTCATCCATCCAAAAATAGGACTGACCCAGGATGAATTGTATCTCCAGGGCATCATATGCCAAAGATTCAAGAGAATTAAGCTTTTCATAAATATTTATCGTATCCTGATACTTCTCCTGGATAAAATATACTCTTCCCAGTTTATACATGCCATCCTGATAGAGAGTACCTTTCGGAAATTGAGCTACTAATAATTCCAAATATTCTTCTGATAGCAGATAATTTTCCAGTAAATAAGCACACCAACCGCCACCTAATAAAGAGTTATCATAATATTCGCTTTCTTTGAAATTGTCAACGATATATTGATAATGAAAAAGTGCCTCATCAAAATCATTAATTTGATAGAATGTTTCAGCGATAAGAAACCTTGCTTCGGGAAAATCAGGATTCATCTTAAGGGCTTCCTTTAAATTTTCCAAAGCGATATCATATTCTCCCAGGGAAAAGAAGTCAAACGCCAGTAGATAGTATTCTCTTCCTCCATCATCAGCAAATGATTCACTTTCACCGATTTTTCTTCTTTCCTCTAAATATTTATCCATCTGATTCAAATGATAATAAGTTCGCATCAGGTACATTCTCACTTTTTCGAATTCAGGGTTCATATGAATAGCACTTTTAAATATATTCAGTGCTTCATCATATTCACCGAATATATAATGTTTATATCCTTGGTTAAAAAGCCAGACTACCTCTCTGCCATATTTTTTTTCTTCATTTGCTTTATTTAAATAAATTCTGGCATTATTATCAAAAGGATCAAGCCTTATCGCCTCTTCCCAATGATTAATAGCTGCGTCCAGATTTCCATAATGATAATAGCTTAATGCAAGATAATAATGAGCTTCTTTAAAATCTTCACTTAAATTAACTGCTCGCTCTAACAGTTGAATTGCTTCAGGATAATTCTTGCTGATGTAAGTATGATAACCCCTTTCATAACTTTCGTATGCTTCCTTACCATACTTTGCTGATTGTTGGGTCTTTCTTGATAACCATTCTAACCCTTGCTTGTCTGGAAGTATCCTTTCAATTTCTTCTGATTGCTGCAAAGCTTTTGCAACCTGGCCTGTTTCATAATAAATATTCATTAGATATGTCCTGGCCTCAATATGATTTGGATTATAAGATATTGAATCCTCCAGGTGATGAATCGCTGCAGTTTTATCCCCCTGGTTATATTTTGAATAAGCTAAACGGTATAGTGCATTGGACAGACGTTCATAACTTACCTTTATATTGGGATGATTCTCAGCTGCCTCAATGTATTTTTCTAAATTTGATGCCTCTCTGATTGTCCATTTGGTCCTTTCATAAATCTCAGCTAATAAATAATATGCTTCAGAGAAATGAGGATCTTCCAGCACTGCTTTTTCACCATATTCAATTGCCTTTGACCATAATGGTTTACTTGGAAAATCAATTCCCTGGTATTCATGAATCGCCTGGTTTCTAAGTTCAATTGCCTGATAATAAGCTTTCAGGGCTGAAATAGATGTAGAAATGTTCGTTTTCAAGCTGGTTTCTAACTCCTTATCAACTGTAATATCTACTTCTTCTAAAATCATCATGGCAATATCTTCTTTAAGCTTGAATATGTTTTCAGATGATTCCACCAGCTCTCGAAATTCATATAATTCATCATTATTTGACTGATACATGACTAAATTTAAGTGTACTTTTCCTTGTTGATCCAGAAAATAATTTGCAGTAAATATATTATCAACATTTAAAAAATTATTTAAAGAGTGAAATAAATGGGTGTCCTTGTACTTGGAGATTCCTGCAAATTCTTCCTGTGGAAGCCCTATTGTTGTAGACA
Source organism: uncultured Atribacterota bacterium (assembly GCA_964433635.1). Taxonomy (GTDB): domain Bacteria; phylum Atribacterota; class Phoenicimicrobiia; order Phoenicimicrobiales; family Stramentimicrobiaceae; genus CAYSSG01. Next base: position 29,492 of record CAYSSG010000004.1, read on the forward strand.
AGGGAACATATTGAACCCTCTCATTCTGCAAAAAGGTCTGCTCCAGCATGTCAGGTAATCCTCTTTCCAACCAATCCCAATCTTCAATTTCCGACTGATTATTGAAGTTGTAAACTGTAAATGTAGACAATTTGCTACTTGAGGCAAGGTTAGAAAAAGGATATAAAAGAGTCATTACCAATAGCAAGAAACTAATAATCAGCATCAATCTATCTCTAAAAAAAAGGATTATTCGCTGTCTATTCATTTGGTTTACCTTCATCTCTGATTAAATTCACATTTTTTTCTTTTATTAATAATAAAAACACCGTCTTTGAAAATTTATTTTACATAATATTATACAGTATCTAATCATAAAAGTAAAAATCCTTTTCCCCGATTATTACTCTATTTCCATTTAAAATTCCTTTTTTTCTGAGGGCCTTTTCAATGCCTAAATATTTCAACTTTTTTTGAAAATATTTTAATGCCTGAGGATTATTCAGATCGTATTGACTGACAAGCTGTGTAATTTTTTCTCCTTCAACAATAAAAGTATTTCCTTCTTTCCGGATTAAAAATGCCGGTTGATAACGATAATGGATCAAATTATCCTGTTTCTGTTCAGACTCTTGTATTTCTGCCTCAGGAACGATATTGATTATCTGATATATTTTAAAAATAAGTTCTCTGATTCCAATGCCGGTAAGCGCTGAGACAAAGAAGACTGAAATGCCTTTTTCCATAAATGACTGTCTAATCCATTCTTTTTTTTCTTTTACCGGAAGTAAATCTATCTTGTTGACAACGACAATTCTTTCTTTTCTCTCCAGGATAGGAGAATATTGTTTTAATTCATTCTCGATCATCTTAAAATCATGAAAAAGATTATCAGTAATTACTCTTGAGCCATCAATAAGATGTACTAAAACCTTTGTTCTTTCAATGTGTTTCAAAAAACGGGTACCCAGACCTATTCCATGATGAGCACCCTCTATTAATCCTGGAATATCAGCCAGTACAAAAGAATGCTCTTCATCTACCTGAACGATGCCCAAGGATGGTTCCAAGGTTGTAAAGGGGTAATCGGCAATCTTTGGTTTAGCTGCTGTTATCAGAGAAAGAAGAGTTGATTTCCCTGCATTGGGTAATCCAACTAATCCGGCATCGGCAATCAATTTGAGATTTAATCTAAGTTTACGTTCCTGACCAATTTGACCTTTCTGAGCAAAATTAGGCGACCGGTTAACAGAGCTTCTAAAGCGGAAATTGCCCTTGCCTCCCAATCCACCATCTGCAACGCAGACATGATCATCCGGTTTAGATAAGTCAGCTAGAATTATGCAATTCTCTAAATCTTCAACAATCGTTCCAACCGGAACATTTAACCATAAATCTGAGCCGTCTTTTCCCCTCTTCTTCTGACCGCTTCCTCTTTTGCCGTTGCTGGCTTTAAGATGTGGATGTCTGTAAAGTTGAATCAATGTATTGGTATGTACATCGGATTTTATAAATACATCCCCCCCCTTACCTCCGTCTCCGCCATCCGGACCTCCTTTAGGGACAAAGCGTTCCTTATGAAAGCTAACGGCACCATCACCGCCATTACCAGCTTTAACTATAATAATTACTTGATCAGAAAACATTACATTCCTTTTAGCTTTTTTATTTTTATTTTCTCTATCATATATCCAATGATCCATATAATAAAAAACCCTGAGTTTCTTTCAAAACTCAGGGTATTTTTTTTAATTTTACTAAGAATTAGTATTATGAATAGATACCTGTTTCCTTTTATCCTTTGTCTTAAAATCAACATATCCATCAATCAAGGCAAATAGTGTGTCATCCCTGCCACGTCCTACATTTTTACCAGGTTGGATTCGTGTACCCCTCTGTCTGACAATAATGTTTCCACTATGTACAAATTGTCCACCGTATTTTTTGACTCCTAACCTTTTTGAAATGCTTTCGCGGCCATTTTTAGCTGAACCCTGTCCTTTTTTATGAGCCATACTTTTATCACCTCTTTTAAACGATTAACCCTGAGTACTTATTAATGAGATATCATGAATTTGTTCGATCTTTATTTCTGTAAATAGCTGTCGATGACCTGATTTTTTCTGGTACTTTTTCTTTGGCTTGAACTTTAATACAACAATTTTTTTAGCCTTTCCATGCCTGATTACTCTTCCTTCAACAAAACTTTTTTCAATAAGGGGCTGTCCAAACAGGTATTCGCCATCTTTTTCCAGCATTAACACCTGGTCTAATTTTATCTGATCCCCTTCATTTGCTTCAAGTTTTTCAACCTTGATCAAATCTCCTTCAGTCACCAGATATTGTTTTCCGCCAGTGGCAACCACTGCATGCATCTTTATTATCTCCTCCTGCTTAATAGAATCGCCTGTAAGGCAGCATAAAGCTTTCCAGCCTTTCCAGTGCGTATTGGCTTATAAAATGTAGCATATAAGATGAATCATGTCAAATCATTTTGTTCGCTCAACTTTATATAACTGAAATTCCGGAGAATTAATCTTCTCAGAAGCAGCTTATCTTTCTTCTCCTGTTCAGAATACTTTTAGAAGTTTTTTAATTTCTTTCTTTCTACCAACAGCAATGACTTTGATTTTTTCTATATGAAGGTCTGACAATGCTTTGATAAAAATGTTTTTTTGATAGTCATTTTCTAATTGTTTTATCAGCATCATCTTAGTGCCGATTAATTCCTCTTCCACTTTAGGATGAACACCCAGCAAAATTGCTTCAGCTTTGGAATGTTGACTTAGATCCTCTAATTTATGTATCACTTGATTGCTAACAGTTTCCGGAGACAGGATTCTGCCAATCCCGGAACAATAAGGACAGGATGTCCGCAATAATGAATCCAAATCCCTCTTTGAACGTTTACGGGTCATTTCAACTAATCCCAATTCAGTTGTTTGCACCACATTGGATTTGGTTCTGTCTTTTCTTAATGCCTCTTCCAATTTTTTAAGAACTTTTTCCTGGTCTTCCTTGTTATCCATATCGATAAAATCAATAATAATGATACCGCCAATATCTCTTAACCTTAACTGCCTGGCAATCTCTTCGGCAGCCTGTAAATTAGTTCTTAAAATCGTATTTTTCATTTTTTTACCGCCTACATACTTGCCAGTATTCACATCTATAACCGTTAAAGCTTCTACTTCATCAAAAACAAGATAACCACCACATTTTAGCCAAACTTTTTTCTCCAAAGCACGGTATATTTCTTTTTCGATATGATATGCCTCAAAAATTGGCTTATCTCCGTTATAATAAGAGACTCTCGTTTTCAAATTGAACAGAGAAAGTGAATCAAGAAAGCTAATGATTTTTTCATATTCTTTTTCTGAATTAACTACAAATTCATCAATATCTTCTGTAAATAAATCCCGGATGATACGATAGGTTAAATTAATATCTTCATGTAGCAGCATAGGCGCTTTTGCCTTAAGACTTCTTTTTTGTACCTTATTCCATAATCGTAGAAGAAAATCCATATCATGGGCTAAATCCTCTTGATCTTTTCCAACGCCAGCTGTTCTAACAATAAAACCATATTCTTTTTTCCGGATAGTCTGTAAAATCTTTTTTAGTCTCTCTTTCTCTTCTTCCTGCTCAATTCTCCTGGAAACTGCCAGACTATTATTATTAGGCATCAAAACCAGATAACGACCCGGTAAACTGATATTTGTTGTTACTCTGGCTCCTTTGGGAGAAATAGCTTCCTTGACAACCTGTACATCAATTTCCTGCCCTACTTTGATTAAATCTTTGACATCAACCTCTTCACCATTCGGACCATCTGAGGATTGTTTTAAATCATTTAAATGAAGAAAGGCATTTCGATCAATGCCTATATCTACAAAGGCTGCTTCTATTCCTGGTAATACATTCATGACTTTACCCTTGTAAATATTGTTGATGATTTTCCGATCTTCTAATCTCTCCATGTAGATTTCTACTAATTTATTATTCTCCAAAATAGCTACTCGCTCCTCGCTCAGTCCGCTATCAATAATAACCTGTTTGGCTTTATATTCCATTTTTCAAGTATCACCTACCCTTTTATAAATTAATCATTTGAAAATTAATAATTAAAACAAGCTTTATTTTCAGCTTGAGTATATCATGCCTGTCTTTATTTCTCTTCAAGAACCATCTTTTCCCTGATGATCCTATAAAGGTGAATTGTATCGTCACCCAGATGAGCAAGAAAAGAATTTACAATGAATTTGGGATTAATGCTTCCTTTATATTGAAGATCAACAATTAAGCGAATGATGATATGATTTTGTTCCTGGGACCTGTATTCCAACTTATGTATATAAGGCCTGAGATCAATTTCCTTTATTCCTTTTATGGACTGTTTTTGGATTAAAATATTTTTTTGATTAAAAAATTTACTGATATGATGCTTTATCATTTTAATCGATTGGTTAGTATTTGTATTGTTCAAACAAGGATCAAGGATTAATTCGACAAGATAAAAAGCCCATCGAAGTGACTTGCTGAGCGCATTCCCTGTTTCATCGATTTCATCAACCTGTAAAGCCATGAACCCATTTGGAGATTGACGATTAATCATCTCTTTTATTTGTTTGGTTTCCATCCTCCCTTTCAAATAAAGATCCAGGATTTCTTCCCAGCCTTCAATTCCCAAAGACAATGCAGGACCAAAAGATACCTTCAGTCTCGGATTATATCCTCCAGTTAACTCAACAGGTAATTGTGTTCTTCTTAATAATCTTCTGAATAAAACATTTAAATCCAGATGAGATATATATCTCAGAGGACCAACTTTTCTATATCTGATACGATAAACAATTGACATCTTATTCACTATTTCCATAAAATTTAATACAACTCTTGTTAATATTAACAATCACTTTTGCCTATGGAAATATTACAAATTCCTTCCAATCCACAGTGATTGCATTCTGCTAGCCGACAATCATTTGTAATGGCAGCAGTCTCTGCTTTTTTCCATTCATGCCACAAATACTCTCTGTCAACTCCGGAATCTATTCTATCCCAAGGCATAACTTCTTCTTTCCCCCTTTGCCGATAGGCATAAAATTCCATAGTTAAGTTATTCTTTTGAAAGGAATTTATCCATTCATCAAAGTTAAAAGATTCACGCCAAGAATCAAATCTGCATCCCTTTTTATAGGCATCTAGCAATACTTTTCCCAATCTCCTGTCTCCTCGAGCAAAGACTGCCTCTAATAAAGAAGCCTTTGTGTCAGGGAAATGAGAGGAAATATTTTTTGTTTTAATATTTCTGATGATAGTTTTATATTTTTTTAACAGATCTTCTTCCTTTTCCTGTCCAACCCATTGAAAAGGTGTATGCGCTTTTGGTACAAAGGCATTGATGCTAATATTTAAAGTGAATTTATTTCCTGCTATTCCTTTACCAATCTGCTCTACCTTTTTGACCATCTTGATAATGCCATCGATATCATCCCATGTTTCAGTGGGTAAACCGATCATAAAGTATAGTTTAATTCTTCTCCATCCTTCTTTACAGGCCATCTGCACGGACTGATATAAATCATCCCCAGTTACATTCTTATTGATCGTCTTGCTTAACCGGTCGGTTCCAACCTCAGGTGCAAAAGTAAGTCCTGTCTTTCTAACCCGTTGAGTCTGCCTGGCTAATTCTATAGAAAAATTATCAACACGCAGTGAAGGCAATGATACACTCACTCCCTGGTCTCGATAACGATCTACCAATCCTTCTATCAGACAATCAATGCCATTATAATCACTGGAACTTAAAGATGATAGTGATATTTCTTCATATCCGGTATTCATTAGACTCTTATCTGCTAAGGTCAATAACACATTCACAGGTCTTTCCCGGACCGGTCTGTAGATGATTCCAGCCTGGCAAAATCGACAACCCCGAGTACATCCGCGAAATATTTCTAATGTGATACGATTGTGTACAATGTCTATATTTGGCACAATAGGAGATATAGGGAATGATGATTTGCTTAAATCTTTTAAAATTCGCTTTTTAATCTTTAAGGGCGCATCCTTCTCCCTTTTTTTAATAGACTTAATTCGTCCATCATCAAAATAACTAACAGAATAAAAAGAAGGAATATAGATTCCAGGTATATACATCAGTTTTTGCAGTAGATCGATTTTATTTTTTTTACTTTCACTGTGTTCCCATGACTTATACTCATTGATGATATCACTGATGATCTCTTCTCCATCACCGATTATAAAGGCATCTATAAAATCAGCTAAGGGTTCAGGGTTAAATGCGGATGGTCCTCCCGCGATGATTAGGGGATCTTCTGAGGTTCTTTCTTTGGAATACAAAGATATTCCTCCCAAATCAATGATATGCAGTACGTTGGTAAAAGATAACTCGTGCTGAAGGCTGAAACCGAGAATATCAAAATCATAAAGCGGGGTGCGGCTCTCTAATGAAAATAAAGGGATTTTTTCCTTTGTCATCAACTGTTCCATATCCCTGGCAGGAGAAAAAACTCTCTCTGCAAGAGCATCTTCACGCTTATTGATGATATCATACAGAATCTTAAATCCTAAATAACTCATTCCAATTTCATACAAATCAGGAAAAGCAAGGGCTATTTTCACCATCCTGCTGCAATTGATTTTACGGATCTCATTATATTCCTTCCCTGTATAACGGCCTGGCTTTTCCACATGTTCAAGAATATTTTGTTCTAACAATCTATTTATTTCTTTTGCTTCTTTTCTTATATGATTCATGCCATTCTTCTATCTTCATAATCCCATCATCTTTAAAATTATATAAAAAGGCTTCTGATATGAATATTCAGCAGTAATCCGATCCCGATAAAATTAGATATCATGAAAGTTCCACCGTGGCTGACAAATGGCAAAGGTAAACCGGTTGTAGGTACTAAACCCATGGCCATACCAACATTGACTAAAATATGAAAAGAAAGAAAGGCAATAACTCCGGTTGCGAGATATATTCCCAATGCATCAGGTGCTTCCCTGGCAATATTAATTCCTTTCCATAGAATAAATATAAATAAAATTAACACTAATAGTGCCCCGATGAATCCCATTTCTTCGCCAAGTACTGAAAATACAAAATCAGTCTGCCTGGCTGGCAAAAATTTCAGTTGACTCTGAATGCCGCTGAATAAGCCCTGACCAAGTAGTCCGCCAGATCCAATAGCTACTTTTGACTGTATTACATTATAGCCTGCCCCTAATGGATCTAAATTGGGATTCAGAAAAAATATGATTCTTTTTTTCTGATATTCCTGAAGCATTGACCACATAACCGGAAAGGATAAAAGTATAATAAATGATACAAATAGAATATATTTCCAGGGAATCCCTGCTATGTAAATCATACAGAGGAGTATGGCAACGAACACCAGGGAAGTTCCTAAATCCGGTTGCTTAAAAATTAATAACATCAGGATACCGGTAAAGAAAAAAGGTAAGGAAAAATACAGAAGATCAGACAATTGATCTCTTTTACGAGACAGAAAATCAGCCAGAAAACAGATTAAAGCAATTTTTGCAAATTCTGCAGGCTGAAAATCAAAACCGGCAATAACAATCCACCTTCGTGAACCTCCCGCGATTTTCCCAAACAGGATAACATAAGTCAGTGCTATTATGGCTAAGAAATAAATAAGAATAGCAATCTTTTCAACCTCGTGATAGTCAATAAGGGCTATTAGTAAACACAGTGCTAAACCTAATATAATAAAAAAAATCTGTCTTTTTACTAAAAAAATGGAGTTTTCTTCATTCATGCTTTCCATATGTGTTGTACTGTATATAATCAACAATCCGAAAGAACATAAGCATAAAACTGCAAACAATAAACTATAATCAAAATGTTTGATTAATCGAAAAGATTTATAGATTGAAGTTTTATCAGAAGTAAAATGGGAAGGATTTTCCTTCATTATCATGGACCCTGCCTTTTTAAATATCCTATCATTTGTTAGCTTGTGCCAGAAAATCATATCTTAATTGATAATATTTTTGAACGATATTACTACCCAGTGGTGCTGCTGCCTGGCTGCCGTCTCCACCGTGTTCTATAAATACTGTAACACAGATTTCCGGTTTCTGATTGGGAACAAAACAGATAAACCATGCATGATTCTCACCTTGAGGATTCTGAGCAGTCCCTGTTTTCCCTGATATTGATATCCCTTCAATCTTGGCTATTCTTCCCGTTCCCTCTTCAATTACCTTTCTCATGCCCTCTTTAATAATTTGGAATGTTTCTGAAGATATATCAATCTTATTGATTAATTCCGATTCAAATTTTTTGATTATCTCTCCGGCAGGTGAGACAATCTTTTGAACAAGAGTTGGTTTGAAAAACTGCCCTTCATTGGCAATCAGGCAAGCCATGTTGTGAATTTGAAAAGGTGTTACCAGTAAGTAACCCTGACCGATTGACATATTAATCGTATCGCCCGGATACCAGATCTGGTTGAATGTTTTTCTTTTCCATTCCTGACTTGGAACTAATCCATCCAATTCACCAGGTAAGTCAATTCCAGTCTCCTCTCCAAGACCAAATAATTTCGCATAATGACTGAGACGATCTATGCCTAATTTTTGTCCCATCGTATAGAAAAAAACATTACATGAATTAGTAATTGCCTGAACAATCATCTGGTTTCCATGACCTGTCTCTTTCCAGCATTTAAAGGTCTGATCTCCAAGCTTATAATAGCCTGGACAGTAAACTTTACTCTGAGTATTAATAATACCTTCTTCCAATGCAGCAATCGCTGTTATCAGCTTAAACACTGATCCTGGAGAATATACCCCTTGAATATTTCTATTATATAAAACATTCTCTTTATTTTGCGCTATTTCCTGCCATTGCTGCAATGATATCTGTTGGGTAAACATGTTAGGATCGTAGCCTGGTTGACTAGCCATTGCTAAAATTCTGCCCGTATAGGGCTCACTGACAATAATTGCTCCCTTTTGATCAGCTAATAAATCTTGTACATATCGTTGTAAATCACTATCAATGGTCAGATAAATATCATTCCCGGCAATAGGTTCCTTTGATCGAAGTGTTGTTACCTCTCTACCCAGAGCGTCAACTTCTACTTCCCTGTTTCCTTTTTCACCTCTTAAATAGAGATCATAAGATTTTTCCAGACCGCTTTTCCCGATTATATCTCCACCGCTTAAATACTCATACAGGGAATCTTTTAATTCTTCTTCACTAATTTCATTGACATAACCTAAAACATGACCAGCTAAATTCTGATAGAGATATTTTCTTTCTGGCTGTATCGTCAAAAGGGCTCCTTTAAACTTATATTTTTGTTCTTCAATAGCAATGATCTGTTCTTTTTCTAAATCCTTCATGATATCCTGCGCTTGAAATGGATTTTGCTGTAATTTTTGAATCTTTTCTTTAAGAAGGGAAGATTCCAAGGACACAATGGGACTCATTTCATTTGATAAGTCCTGGTAATTAACTATTTCAGCTGGGATAACTGAAAAATTAACCGCAGGCCGATTGGTCACTAATAGTTTCCCTTGATAGTCATAGATTTCCCCCCTGGGTGCCTGCTCAACAAGTGAACGAATACAATTATTAATCGCCCTCTGCTCATACTCTTTTCCTCTAATGACCTGTAAGTACCATAAATTGATGAATAGGATCATAAAACAGATGATAATAAAAACAAATAGCTCATTTAATCTTTTTACGGATAATTCTTTTCCAGTTTTTAAATTTTTTTGCTTAAACAATGTTCTTAACCCCTATGTTGAAAATAACTCATTGTGTTTTTGATGCCTGTAAAGATAAAAGGGGCAATGATACTGTTCATCATTGCCTGTATCAAGGTTACTTTCTTCAGCAAAATCATAAAATCATAATTTGCATGAAGAGCATGAAGTAAATAATAAATGATAATGTTATTCAAGATAGTAAAAATAAATGCAGAAATAGTAACCATCCATATCAGATGTTGATAGAATATTCTGTCCTTTATAATACCGGATATATATCCAATGATGGTTTTAACCATTGCATTCATTCCTAATAAATGAATAGAAAAGATGTCTTTTAATAAACCCCCTGCAAAACCTGTTACCACTCCTTCTTCTGAACCGGAGATAAAAGAAAAGCAAATAACTACAATTAACACTAAATCAGGTTTAACAATATGATGACTTAAAAAATTTGCTAAAATCATCTCTAATATCAAAGCGATGATAATAATTCCTGATTTTACCCAAATCTTCATATTAAATAATTCCAAAAAAAACATTTTTTATTCATTTGATATTTTACTGAATTCATTTCTACCGGCAATATCAATCAATTAGGTAATATGGTTTTTTCTTTATCATACCATGGTGAAACTATATTAAGAAGTTATGGTAATATAATCAAAAAGAAAAATAAATAGATAAAAAAAATCTATTTATACCTGAAAAGATTAATGAACGCTGTATCTTGGTTAACTTCAGCTCCGGTTTGTGTTTTTAAGGTAGGAGTAATATTGGATTATCTTTAAGGTAATCCAAATCAATCTATTACTTTTGGGAATTAAATGAATTTACATCTCTGAAAAATAATTCTATTTTCCCCAATATAATGAGCCACATAAAATAAGGCAAGGAAATAGTTCTTTTTATTCTTTTCGGCTCTTTAAACAATCTGAACATCCATTCCATACCGTGTTTCTGCATCCAAAAAGGAGCTCGGGGTATATTGCCAGAAAGGACATCAAAACTTCCGCCAATACCAATACAAACTGGAACTCCGAGTTCATCTTTATGCTTAAATATCCAGAACTCCTGCTTTGGCACACCCATTCCTACTAATAAAAAATCAGGTCTCTTATCTTTGATTTCCTGTATGATACCCTCTTCCTCATTTAATCCGTAATCATCACCTGCTGTATTTTCGCTAAAATAACCATGATGACTTCCCACAATATTAATGCCTGGAAATTTTACTTTGAGATTATTCCCGGCCTTCTCAATAATCTCCTTTCTGGCACCTAATAGATACAGGCAATAATTTTTTTGTACAGCTAGTCGGCAAATATAATTTATCAGATCAATCCCGGTAATACGTTCAGCAAGTGGCATATCCAGCATAGCTGTAGCCCATAGTATTCCTGCCCCATCAGGAGTAACTAAATCAGCCTTTTGAGTAATTTCCAGATATTGCCTGTCTTTGCGTGCTCTTAAAATTGCCAGCGTATCAGGAGTAATGATGACATGGGGCTGTTTTTTGTCGATGAATTGATCAAAGTGTTCCAAAACCTGCTGGCAATTAATTCGGTTTATCGGGACGCCAAACAATAATACTTTTTTTCCTGATTCATCACAACAAATAATATTGCTCCCCTTATTCACCCTTTGTTTCAGCCAGTAAAAAACAAAATAACCTATACCGGTCATGGCAGTCAGAAGATAAAAATCTTCCTTAATTGATATCATGATGGCAATCATGCTCAAATAAATACTGGCAGAAACAATAATCATATTTGCACCGTTCCAGGAAAATCCCTGTTCAATTAATTGCTGCCTTAGTTTACTTTCATTGAAAGTTCCTAAATAATTATTTGTAAGATAGTTAGCAATAAAAGAATAGGATGTATCCACAATTGGAAAACCCAAAATCAACAAAGGGGTTAAAAGAGTTAAAGCTGCTGTGCTCTTTACCACTCCTACAATTGCAATGACAGCCAGCATAAAACCGAAAAACATATAATAGGAGGAAAAATAATTCCATTTCTTATGAGAATCATTCTTTTTTAGGTAAATGATGACCGCGGAAAATATCATCAATATAAGTGATAATATTTCAGCTGTTAGCAAACTCTGTTTCTGTAGGATTGAAACAATAAAAAAAGTAAATGCAGCAATAAAAACAATTGCCGGAGTGATATCTCCCAATTCATCTGTCTGGCCTACTGAATTTGTAATGACCAGCAACCAGGCAATTGTTCCAGGAATGGAAAGATTCGTCAGATACCAATAGCCACCGGTGGAATCTCTTAGAAATTCTATTTTTATTCCTAAAGCAATGACCAATAAAGCAATCATGCTCTGTAAGAATAGTTTTAACCAGGGTGCAAGCCTCTTTTGATGATCGTATTTTCCTAAAAATACCATTAATATGCCGGCAAAGATCACACCTGATATTCTAACGAAAAAACTTCCCCACTCAGTCAAAGGATTCTCCCTAATTTCTAGTGATGAATTTCATTTGTTTATATCCATTATCTTTTTACATGACTCACTGTAAGAAAAACATAGTAAGACAGATAAAAATAAGACTGTTCATTCTATTTATCAATTAGCTATTATATTAAATGTTTTACACTTAATAATCAATAGAAAGCAATTAATACTTTTCTTTAAACCATTTCACAGTTTTTTTCAGCCCTTCCTGTAAATGATACCTGGGACTCCAGGATAGATATTCTCCTGCTAATGCACAATCAAGAATATTCTTCCTTAGATCTCCAGGACGAGGTAAACCATAATTTGCCAATATCGTCGATTTCATTATTTTCTTTAAGTAAGAATATAATTGATTAACAGATACTCCTTTACCGCTGGCAACATTAAAGGAATTAAAAGGTTTTTTAAATAAACCATTTCTCCTTAACTCTGATAATTTTAACATATTTTCCATACTGAGTAAACAGGCATTGGCAACATCCTCAACATACACATAATCCCGGATGTATTCTCCATCTCCATTAATGACAGGAATCTCTCCCCTTAACATTTTTCTTATAAAGATAGCAATCACACCAGCTTCTCCGTCAGGATCCTGTCTCGGCCCATAAACATTACCATAACGCAAGGAGATGTAATTCAAATGATACTGATTGAAATAAAAATCCAAATAATATTCTGAAGTCATTTTGGAAATACCATAAGGAGATTTAGGAGATAGTGTATTGGTCTCGTTAATCGGATATGTAGCCGGTTCACCATAAACTGTACCTCCGCTTGATGCAAAAACAACACCTTTTATCTTATTCTGTATAGAAAATTCCAGAAGATTTAATAATCCCATGATATTGCATTGGGCATCCATTCTGGGAAATTTTACGGAATTTGAAACACTAATCTGTGCAGCTTGATGAAAGATATATTCCGGTTTTTCAACCTTAAACACATTTTTTAAATCTGAATCATTAATATCTATCTGATAAAACCGGGCTTGCTTATTTATATCTTCCTTCTTTCCTGTAGACAAATTATCGACTACAATAACATCATGTCCCCTTGCAATCAATAAATCGACAATATGGGAACCGATAAATCCGGCACCTCCGGTGACCAATATTTTCACTCTTTTGCTTCTTTTCATATTGTTTTATCCTTTTTCTTATTATTATTTTATGGTTTATTTATATTATAAAATTAATTATTTGAAATAGAAGAACACAAAAAGGGTCAGTAAGCAAAAAAAAGTATTCATTCCCAGTAAAAATAGTACAACATTTCGATGGGAATAACCTTTTTTTAATAAACGATGATGTATATGACCCTGATCTCCCTGAAAAATAGGTTGATGGTTTCTAAATCTTCTGTATATGGCAAAGAGAGTATCTACGACCGGTAGGGCAAGCATTATGACTGGAATTGCCAAAAAGAGTACATTTTTTGATGCAATAACCCACAAAGAACTGAGGCAGGCAATCATATACCCGGCAAAAGTACTTCCAGAGTCACCTAAGAATATTTGTGCCGGGAAAAAATTAAATCGAAAAAAAGCAATCATACTTCCCAACAGAGCTGCAATGCAAAGATTGTAACTAAGAAAATTGCCATTATATATTGTTCCCATGATGAATAATGTAAATAAAGATATGATTGATGTACCACAAGCTAAACCATCTAATCCATCAATAAGATTAATGGCATTTGTTACACCCAGAATCCATCCGAGCAACAAAGGGTAAAGCAGGTAACCTGCAAGGTTAAATGAAGAAAAATTGAGAATAATAAACTGGTTAATTAATTCTGTATGATAACCAAGTATCAAAAAAACAGGTATCATCTGAATAAAAAATTTAATGAGGGGTTTTAAGTCAACTATATCATCAATCACCCCTAACAAAAGAATAATAACTCCCCCGGATAATAAGACCTTGATTTTTACCTCAAAGGGAACCATCAGGAGAAGACTGAGTAAAAAGCCAAAAAAAATCACTACTCCTCCCAGATTTGGAATGGCATCAAGGTGAATCTTCCGATAGCCGGGTTTATCTACAAAATTCTGTTTTTTCCCTACCTGGGCAATAAAGGGAGTAAGGATATAGGAAACCAGGAATGATATGGCGATAGTTCCAATATATTTCACTCTGTTCAGGTCCTTTTAGTATTGATTCTTAAAAGAATAATTTCTTTGCGTTATCATGATAAATCATTTGTAATGTATCCTTTTCCAGGTTTAGACCCTTGTAAATTTGATTTGGATCATAATTTTTTCTCGCATCACTTGACATCATTTTGTAAATATCGGCAGGTAATGCAAATTCATCTTTTTCCAAAAAATCCATATATGCTAAATGTATGTCATCAAGATAAGTCCTGTTTTTTGCCTTATAAGTTGTTACGACAATGTCTGTTCCATAAGTAATCCGATCTCGGTATTTAACCATAAAATCACGAAAAGCCATATAATTATCAGATATTCTCTTAAATCCTGCTACCAGAAAATCAGGATGGCCAAAGCTAATATCAGTATAAAGGTTTGGATAATCACTCATTAGTCGGATTAATCTAGTCAGATTACCGGAAGATAACATAAAATGGGGTACGATTATTTTTAAATCCGAATATTCCTTTAATATATGCTCCGTCTCAGCTAAAAAACGACCGGTGTTAATATGATATAAAATAGGAATGTCTTCTTGTTCACAAAATGCATACACCTCCATCATTTCCACATCATCCAAAGGTAAATTAAAATAAAGATCATAGAAACTTCCATGTCCATTATACAATTTAACTCCTGCTGCTCCGTCATGGATATACTTCTTTAATTTATCAAGTTTATTAACATCCCGTGGATCCAATGTTACCAGAGCTGCAAATTCATCAGGGTATTCCTGGCTCATTTTGATAATGAATTCGTTATTCTCGTCATATCCTGTAAAACCATACTTCGGGTCAAGAAAAAATGTAAAATCAGAGGTTCCCAGCATCACGATTCTTTCGACTTGACAGTCTTTCATAACTTTCCTCAGTAATGGAATATTGTCCTCGCTTTGAACATGCTCATGTGCATTGATAATATGAAATTCAGCCCTCCGATTGAAATCCTCCTGAGAGGTCTGTGAGATCTGCGAGGACGGCGCATTATCAATCCATAAAGGCAACCAGCCCCGCTGCCGCATACCTACAAACAAAAGTATTATAATCACCAGGATGCTTAAACTATAAAATAGGATATCAGTCCATTTTCTTTCTTCTAATTGATGTTCTTTTTTTTGCTTTTTTCTAAATAGAGCCAAATCATTTCCTCCGCTTCCCAAAAAATTCATTTTTATTATACTGAATATAATCATTGTTTACAAAAATATTTAAATTGTCATAAATCATCAAACAAGCTATAATTTAATGAAGTAAAAAGGAGTAGTGTTTTGAAGGTCAAATTCAATGAGAAACGTTATTTACTGGAGTTTCTCAAATTTTTTATGCTATTTCTCTGTATATTTGTAACCTTACTATCTATTGCTGCATATTCGCAGATTTATGATGCTAACCTTTCCTGGAAGGTTATAGAAAGTCAGCATTTTAACGTTATTTTTCCACAACTGATTTTTTTGGATATGCCATCTAACTATCAGCAGATTGCGCTTCATGTACTAGAAATTGCCGAAGAAACTTACCAGCAGATAACGCCAATGTTTGGAAAACCTTATTACATGGATAAGAAAATTACCATTATCCTGGAAGATTTCAAGGATTCTGCTTATGGATTTGCTTCTTCTATCCCCTATCCCACTATTCGTCTTAACTTAACTTCACCTGGTTTTAAAAATTTTGATACGCAATTTGAAAGCTGGTTGAAAATTGTCATTACCCATGAATATACCCATTTAATTCATTTTAATATGACCAATAGAGGTACTGATTTTTTACGTTTTTTTTTAGGGCAGATTATCACTCCGAATGCGCTTCAGCCTCTCTGGGCAATCGAAGGTCTTGCTATCTATAATGAAAGCAAATGGACTTCGGGAGGACGTATTGAAGACAGCAGATATCAAATGTATCTGCGCTCAGATTTTATAGAAAACAAGGTGAAAACTTTTGATCAATTACAGGGAAGCTATCTTGTTTCCTGGCCAGGAGGAAATGCACCATACATCTATGGACAATCATTGATTCATTTTATCGCTCAAAAATACGGTGAAAAGGAATTAATCAACATCAGCAGGGAATTTTGTGCGCTACCACTTTTAGGAATGGATCACGCCCTAAAAAAAATAATAGGAATGGATCAGAAAGAACTATTTACTACTTGGAAGAATGAACAAACTGATCTATTCAGGAGGCAGATTAATGAATTAAATCAATTTGCTGAAATCACTGATTCACAACAAATAACGAATCATCAGTATTGGGTAGATAATCCGGAATGGCTGAATAAAGACAGTGACCGGAGCATAGCAACATTAATCTATAAGGTTAATGTTCCTCATCTTTATCCCACTGTAAGAGAATATAATCCTGCAGATAAAAATGAAGATATCTTAATAAAAAGGGCTTTTGGTCATGGTACTTCCTATGGAATATCCCCGGACCATCAATTTATAATCTATTCCAAACTTTCAAAATATCAGCAATATTACCAGTATAACGATTTATTCTTGTATCATCTAAGAAGCGGGAAACAAATTAAAATAACTGAAGGTATGAGATTAAAGGATCCGTCATGGCGACCCAACAATCCTGGAAACCATATTGTTGCTGTCTTAAATCATCTTGGAAGCAATAATCTCGTTGCTTTTCCTGTTGAATCCAGATTTTTTAAAGGTGGTCCTTCTGAAGAAAAGGTATTATTGTCTTTTTCAGAGCTTACTTACCTCAGTGATTTTAGCAACGGAGCGCAGATTTCTCAACCGGTCTGGTCACCTCAAGGAAATCAGATTGCCTTTTCTCTCTGGTTAGACGGTTATCAGAATATCTATATTATAACATTTGATGACCAGGAACATATTCAATCTATTACCCCTGTTACCGCTGATCATCATACAAATATCAGTCCTGATTGGTCAGAAGATGGAAGTTATCTCTTCTTTTCTTCTGACCGTACCGGGATATTTAATATCTATGCTTATCATTTGAGGGATCAACAGATAGTTCGTCTGACTAATGTCATCAGTGGTGCTTTTGAACCTGCTGTTTCACCCGATGGAAAAAAATTGGCTTTTATTCAATATCATGCAACAGGTTACGAGCTTCATGTCATCAACATGGATAATCTGTTATGGAAGATAGCAGACATACCACTTGCTGACTTTTCAATCCCGCATCCGGTCATTCTGAATAACAAAATCATATTCAACCATTCTAAGGTAGATATCGATTCTCAGGAGAAGATTGCTCTTGATAGCAATAAAGATAAATTACCCTATACAATAAAAGACTATTCACCTTTTGACAGCCTGTGGCCGACCTATTGGATTCCCTTTTTCTCCATAACTTCGAATGACTTTTATATTGGCTTTTCCAGCCTGATTCAGGATCAATTAGAATTCTATCATGTCCCTTTTACACTGGCTTATGGACTGTTAAATGACTCCATTTATTATGATATTCAATTGATTGATCATATTCATAAACCGTCATTTTCATTTTCCTGGCAGGGTGAAACATCTTTTTCATACTCTCTTCAGACATCTGTAAATTTTAATAATCAGGATTATTCTTCCCAGCAGGACACAGCTCGCTTTTATACTGAGGATTTAATGCTGGGATTTCAGACCGAAAAATATTTATTAGATGATGGTCTTGAAAAAAATATGAACGGTGACAACTTTAGAAAAGTAAATTCCTTGATTCTTAAATACGGTTATCATGATGAAGAATTCTATCAGTCTTCAATCAGTCCTGAAATAGGTAACCATTTTACATTCAGCTATCAACATGCCAATCACCTGATTGGCAGTGATATCACTTTCAATAAAATATATTTTGATGGCAGAAGATATATTCCTGTCTCTGGTAAAAATCAATCTCTGGCTTTTCGTCTGGTTGCCGGTATGGCAACGGAAAATTTAGATCAGTACGAAAAATTTCACCTGGGAGGCAGTCATGCAAATTATCACTTTGGCTCTGCAAAGACAACCTCTTTTCCGTTAAGAGGTTTCTCTGATTTCTCATTTTCAGGAAGCCATCTTCTTGTCGCCAGTTTAGAATACAGATTTCCCATCAAAAATATTGAGCATAAAATTGGTTTTAAGGGGGCTTCCGTGTTTTTGGAGAGGGTTTCTGGCGCATTATACCTGGACGCAGGACATGCATGGAATGATAGGTTGTTTCCCATACCCGATGAAATGAATTTTTCTATCGGTGCAGAGCTACACTTTAAACTTAATCAAAGATATAGCAATCCTTTTCTATTCACCATCGGAGTGGGTAAAGCTGTCAGTCAACCTGAAAAATTAACGGTTTATGGTCGTTTAGGAATTTCTTTCTAAGTGATCCATAGAGAACAACTGCAGTTCTCAACCACCTTATAGTCAGAATCCAATTACATTACGCTTTCATTTATGATTCAAGTCACAGCAGAAAATGCATGATTTTAATGATGAACATCAATTAGATCAATCTGGCATTACTATCATCAGCCAGAATAAATTCATATACCCGGGGCATTTCAGAAGATCGATAAATATGAACATTCTTACCAATCAGACAATTCTGCATACGGTTCTTAATATGCATGATAAGAGTATGGGACATAATCACACTATTTTCAATTTCACTGTCTTTAACCTCGACATGATGAGCCAGAGAGGTAAAAGGACCGATATAAGAGTCAATGATTTTTGCTTTTTCACCAATGATTACAGGTCCCAGGATCGTTGAATTCCTGATTTCAACTCCATCAGCTAAATTAACTCTGCCGAAAATCTTTGATTGCTTATCAATATTACCCTTATCCAAAACCCGACGAATATCCTCTAAAATCAAGCGGTTGGCTTCTAGAATATCTTCAGGCTTACCGGTATCCTTCCACCATCCTTCGATAATTTCGGCATCCACTTTATACTGGTTATCAACCAGCCATTGAATAGCATCTGTAATTTCCAGTTCTCCCCTGGCAGAAGGCTTAATGCAGTCGATTGCCTGGTGAATTGACTTCTCAAAAAAGTATACACCGATTAAAGCTAAATCAGTAGGAGGTTCCTTTGGTTTTTCAATCATTCGTATAATTTTATTATCTTTCAACTCAACAATACCGAATTGCTGGGGATTTTCAACGTGGGTCAGTAAAACAAAGGCATGGGTTCTCCCTTTTTCGAACCTGTCCCGGTATTGACAAATACTGTCTTTTAACAAATTATCACCTAAGAACATTAAAAAAGAGTTATTTTCCAGAAAACCACGGGCAACTTTAACTGCATGAGCAAGTCCTAATGGCTCTTCCTGCAATATATAACTTATATTTACACCCCATTTTTGCCCATTTCCAATTTCCCTCTTTATATCATCACCAGTTTCCTCACTGATGATGATTCCGATTTTATCAATACCACATTCTTTAATTTTTTCAATGCTATATTCCAATGCAGGTTTATTTGCCAGGGGAATAAGGTGCTTGGCACTGGTATAGGTTAACGGGCGTAATCGGGTGCCTTTTCCGGCACATAAGATGATTGCTTTCATTTTTTTCTCCTTATAGCTCTTGTCATAGCTATTCTATCATATTTATAAATAAAATCTAAGTATATACTATTACCAAAAATGATATTTTACAAACTTCATGATTATTTATTTTCTTGAGATGGACTTTGTGATCTTTTCTGTCCGTAATATGCATTTTTACCATGTTTCCGCCAGAAATGTTTTTCAAGAAGTTCCTTGGAAATATCTATATCATTTCCTTTTAACTGCATGGTAAAAAAGGCCATCTTGGCTACTTCCTCTAACACTACACTATGATAAACTGCATCACCGGGATCCTTACCCCAGGTAAATGGTCCATGACCCGAAACTAAAACCCCCGGCATGTAGAGATAATTTATATCTTTAAATGTTTCAATGATAACGTGACCGGTATTTAATTCGTAATCTTTATTAATTTCTTCTGTTGTTAAAGATCTGGTACATGGTATGGTATGATAAAAATGGTCGGCATGAGTCGAACCAAAACAGGGAATGGATTTCTTGCTTTGAGCCCAGACAGTTGCCCACATAGAATGTGTATGAGCCACACTACTTATCTTAGAAAAATGCCGGTAAAGCTCAAGATGAGTAAGTACATCCGAGGATGGGTTTAAATCACCTTCTATTAATTGACCTTCCAGGTCAATGACTACCATTTTTTCAACAGATAATTCATGATAAGGAATGCCACTGGGCTTTATAACAACCAAATCTCTTTCTTGGTTAATTCCACTGACATTTCCCCATGTATAAATGACCAAATTCCGCTCTTGTAATTCAATGTTCGCTCTTAAAACCTCTTCTTTTAATTGGTCTAACATTGGCCCTCCTTACAAACGCCTTAAATAGAAATCCAAATCTTTTCCTAATGAGATATACATATTATAAAGGCGCTGATACCGTTTTATGTTTTCTTCGCGAGGATAAAAGGTTTTACTGAAACCTGAATTCATGGATTGTTGTGCCTCAATGATATTTTCATATACTCCAGCTGCGACTGCTCCGAACATGGCTGCACCAAGAGCACATGTCTGATCGGAAGCAGCAATTTTAATAGGTTTATCTAAGATGTCGGTCATAACCTGCATGACAAAATTGTCTTTTTTAGGAATTCCTCCCATGGCAACAATCTGTTCAATTGCAATCCCTTCTTTTATGAAGTGTTCATTAATTGCTCTGGAACCAAAAGCAGTTCCCTCAACTAACGCGCGGAAAATCTTGGCAGCATTTGTTCCCAAATCTAAACCGATAAGGGCACCGGTGAGAGTCTGGTCAGCAAATGGTGAACGCCTTCCATTCAACCAGTCTAAAGCCAAAAGTCCGGTATGTTCGACATCAACTTTTTCTGCCTGCTCTCTTAATTTAAGCAGTATTTTTTCTTTAATTTTTTCCTTCATTTGATTCATTTCTTGATGTTCAATCTCATCAATTTCAGGAAAAATTGTTTCCAATGGCCAGGATAATAAATCTTTAAACCAGGCATAAACATCACCAAAGGCGGATTGTCCAGCTTCAAGGCCGATTAAACCAGGAATGACTGAACCGTCCACCTGCCCACAGATTCCCTTTATAACCTTCTTATGAATTACATCCTTCGAAACAACCATGATGTCACAGGTGGAGGTCCCTATAATTTTGATGAGCGTTCCTTCTTTTACTCCACCACCAACTGCTCCTATATGGGCATCGAATGCTCCTACAGCAACACTAATACCGGGTTTCAATCGTAATTTTTTCCCCCACTCTTCAGTTAAGTTGCCGGCTTTGATATCTGAAGTGTATGTTTTTTCATACAATCGACTCTTTAGACCTTTCAATAACGGATCTAATGCTATCAGGAAATCTTCATCAGGCAATCCATTCCAATCCTCATGCCACATGGCTTTGTGCCCGGCAGCACAGCGACTTCTCTTCATGGTAAGCGGATCTGTATTTCCGGTTAAAATGGCAGGAATCCAGTCACAATGTTCAACCCATGAGAAAGCTGCTTTTTTTACCTTTCTGTTTGTTCGTAATACATGGATGATTTTTGCCCAGTACCACTCTGAAGAATATACACCGCCTTCATACCTGGTAAAATCAATTCCTCCCCAATTCTTCGCTTTCTCATTAATTTCAGCAGCTTCCTGAACTGCTGTATGGTCTTTCCAGAGGATAAACATTGCATCGGGATCATCCTTAAATTCTTCAAGCAAAGCCAGGGGTATCCCTTTTTCATCTACAGCACAGGGAGTTGAACCGGTCGTGTCCACACCGATTCCAATAATATTTTCCCGGATACTTTCTTCGCAACCATCCAAGGCAATTTTAATAGCTTGCTCCATTCCCTCTAGATGGTCGAGAGGGTGCTGGCGGAATTGATTCTTAAATGCATCAGAATAGTTACCTTTCATCCAACGTTCATAGTAGGATACTCCGCTATTGATTTCTTGGCCTGTGTTTGTATCCGCAATTAGCGCTCGAACTGAATCGGTTCCAAAATCCAGACCAACGGTATATTTGCCCATGATATTTGTCTCCTTCTTGGTTTTTTTCGCTTTTTGTGTGACTGTCTTTTCCAAAAGCAATTTTTTGCCTTTGCAATTAATACATAAAACTATTCCAATTCAGTTCCTTTTTGAAATCAGAGATATTTGTATTTTGATCGATTTGTAAGAATTCCAGATTTGCGATTTCCGCAAAATCGTTCATATGTTCAGTGTGAACGGATTGGCTGAAACTTGTATGATGGGAACCTCCTGCAAGTATCCAGGCTGTAGCAGCAGTTTTAAGATTGGGTAGCGGTTTCCACATTGCCCTGGCGACCGGTAATTTGGGTAATGTTTCATCGGTTTTGACAATTTCAACCTGATTAACAATCATTCTCAACCGGTTCCCCATGTCAATAATAGAGGCATTAATTCCCTTACCGGGGGATGCATCAAAAACCAGTCTTACCGGATCTTCTTTCCCTCCGATGGATAATGGTTTCATCCCCAGGGATGGCTGTTCCCTCGTAATCGACTCACAGACTTCCAGCATATGCGCTCCCATTACTTTGGTATTTCCAGGCTCAAAATGATAGGTATAAGCCTCCATAAAGGATGTCCCCCCCTTAAGTCCACTGCCCATCACTTTCATTGCCCGTACCAAAGCAGCAGTTTTCCAATCACCTTCTGCGCCAAATCCATATCCTTCGTTCATCAGTCGTTGCACAGCTATTCCTGGTAATTGTTTTAAGCCGTATAAATCCTCAAAATTCGTCGTAAAACCTTTGAAATGACCTTCCTCCAGAAAATTCCTTAAGCCAATCTCTATTCGTGCCGCTTCGATTAATGATTGTCTCTTGCTTCCTTCCTTTGATAAGATGTCCTGGACAAGATATTTTTCCTCATACTCTTGAATGAGCTCGTTTATAGCACTATCTGGTGCATGATTGACATATTCCACGAGAGTACCGACTCCGTAGCCATTTACAGAATATCCCAGGTGAATCTGGTTTTTCACCTTATCCCCCTCTGTAACAGCAACTTCCCGCATGTTGTCCCCAAATCGAGCTATTTTAGCATCCTGTGCGTCATGCCAGGCAGATGCTGCCCTTACCCAGGTTTCAAGTTCCAGTAGAATTTCCTTATCCTGCCAGTGACCGACAATGATCTTCCGATTTAATCCCATCCTTGCTACAATAAATCCAAATTCCCGGTCTCCGTGAGCGGATTGGTTCAGGTTCATGAAATCCATATCGATTTCTGACCATGGAATATCCCGATTAAACTGAGTATGGAGGTGGACAAAGGGTTTTTGTAGTGTTTTTAAACCGGAAATCCACATTTTTGCAGGAGAAAATGTATGCATCCATAGAACCAAGCCAATACATTTTTTATCCATGTTTGCTTCCATACATAATGTTTTAATAGCTTCAGGATTGGTCATCACCGGTTTGTAAATGACTTGAACAGGTAAATTTTCTTCTGAGAAATATTTTACAATTGTCTTAGAATCCTCAGCAACCTTCCGTAATGTTTCATCTCCGTACATCGACTGACTTCCTGTAACAAACCACAAGGTATAGTGACCCAAATCGATTTTCATTGATTATTCCCCCATCTCTATTTAAAAATAATGAATATCATTCTGTTATTGGTTGGCAAGAGCTTCGTATTACAAGCTCTGGCTGATACATAAAACATGGTTTATGCATCTTTCCATTAATCATATCCACCATCATACGGGCTACCCGTCTTCCCATTTCTTCTTTCGGGTGTTTAATGGTGGTCAGTTTTACTTCTGTAGCCACAGCTAAATTCGAATCGTCATATCCCACTAATGAAATATCCTGAGGAATCCTTAATTTGCAGTGACGGATCGCCTCGATCACCTGAATTGCAATCTGGTCATTATAACAGACAATTGCTGATGGTCTTTTTTTATGATTTAGTAAATTGATCGCAAAATTGTAGGGATAGGCAAACATCTCTTTTGTTTGATAATTGCCTAAATATTCCCTATTCATCTCGTTATTGTATTGTCTCAAACAATTCATAAAGCCGGTTTGTCGTTTTACACCCTGCAAATCATCCGTTAAAAAGATACCGGCAATGTCCCTGTGACCTTGTTTCAATAAATGTTCAGTCGCTAGAAAACCACCCTTTTCATCGTCCATGATGATATAGGCGGAATCTAAATCAGGATAGGCAGCGTGTAAAAATATATAGGGTATATGCCGTTTTTCGAGTTCCTCAAAGTATTTATGGTTAATATTTTCCCTGGCACTTTTCGTAGGTTCAACAATTAACCCGGATATGTCCTGTTCCAGGTATCGTCTCATACATACTTCTTCCTTTTGCTTGTCATTCCCCGTACTGGCAATACTGAAAGAAAACCCAGACTCACCCAATGTTTCTTCAATACCTCGAATAATATAAGGGAAGATGTAATTGGAAATATAGGTGGTTAAAACAGCGATTTTCTGCTCTTTTTGACTTTTCCGGTAGGCACAGAAGGTGCCCTTTCCCTGTTCCCGGTATATCCATCCTTCGTTTTCCAGCTCATCAAATGCATGACGAACCGTATGTCTGCTTATTTTAAACTGTCTGACAAGTTCACTTTCTGAAGGTAACTTCTGGGATGGAATAAGATTACCATCCCGGATAACCTTTTTCAGATACTCTTTTAACTGGACATATTTTGGTAGGTAGTTATCAGATGTAATCATTATCTTATTTTTCTCCGGATTTATTGATAAAAATCATAATTTATACCTTTATCTTTATCTCAACTTACTTTTCTTCTCTTGGAAAGGGTATGAATAATAACAGATATAATAATTAAAACTCCGCATATAAACTGTGTCCAGAACCCGGAAAGACCTGCGGCAACAATACCGGCTTCAAGGGACCCGATAATAAATGCGCCAATAAAGGTGCCTTCGATACTTGCTTCTCCTCCGAACATGGAAGTACCCCCCACAAAAACAGCAGCCATGACCATCATCAAATACCCTTCTCCCATGGTCGGCCACCAGGTTCTCATCCGATAACAACTGAGTATACCGGAAAAGGAAGCAATGACTGCCATCAGTATAAACACATATATTTTCATTCGATTTACATTAACTCCCATCATTCTGGCAGCTTCCTGATTATCTCCGATAAATAATGCCTGCTCACCAAATTTATGTTGCAAAAGTAAAAAATAAAAGAATATTGCTATTCCGACAAACCAGATTGATTGTACAGGCATAAAACCCAGCTTTTCGGCAAAGATGGCATAAGAAAAAGTTGTGCTTAATGGTAATGTCCGTGCCAAGCCGTCTGATATGATATTACTTAAACCCCTGATTAAAAATTGCATCCCCAATGTAGCAACAATAGAGGGGATACCAATTGAAGTAATCAGGATTCCGTTTATCAGTCCCACCACTGCCCCTGATAGAATGCTGGTTAAAAAAGCGATGATGATACTGCCTGTGGCCTGAAAAGTCACGGCAAAGACAAATCCGGATAAACCCATCACCGATGGGAAGGAAAGATCGATTTCGCCCATGGCTAACACAAAAGTTAGACCAAGAGCCATTAATCCCATGATCGGAACGGTAGATAAAAATGATTGATATATTCTTCCCTTGAGAAAAACTTCAGGACTGGTAATCATGAACAACCCAAATATACTGACAGCCATGATCAGTAACGCAATTTGAGATTTGTATTTCGTTGATATTTTTTTATTTGAATTTGTACCTGAGTTATTCATTGGACAATACCTTTGAACCTTGTTTATTCTGTATCCCCAATTCAGTGTATTTAATCATCTCTTCACTGAGCTCCTGCAAAGAAATATCCTTGCGATTAAAAGTGCCGACGATATTACCGCGATCGATGACAATAAATCGGTCAGAAACCGGGAATACATTTGCGATATTATGGGAAATATAAATACAGGATTTTCCCTTTTCTTTGATATCCTGGATAAATTTCAATACTTTTTTTACTTCCTGCAATGATAAAGCCATGGTTGGTTCATCTAAAATAACCAGATCTGCCTCAAAATACATTGCTCTTGATATGGCAACACCTTGCCTTTCACCACCGGATAAGGTTTTAATTAATGAATCAGCACCCACTCCGATTCCTCTGAATTTCATTAAATCATGCATAATCTTATTGGTTTCTTCCTTTTCCTTTTTGATATCTAGAAAACCGAGTCGATTGGTAATCTGTCTGCCTATAAATACATTTCTCCATAAGCTCTGTTTCTCTGCCAGTGCTTTTTCCTGGTAGACCGTTTCTACACCCAATTTGTGGGCTATTTTTACAGAATATTTTCTGGAGTCAATTTTTTTCCCTTTAATAAACATTTCACCCTTATCAAAGGAATGTACTCCGGAAATAATTTTAATCAAAGTTGATTTTCCTGCTC
The DNA here is from genome assembly GCA_964433635.1 of uncultured Atribacterota bacterium. GTDB lineage: Bacteria > Atribacterota > Phoenicimicrobiia > Phoenicimicrobiales > Stramentimicrobiaceae > CAYSSG01. Next base: position 56,300 of record CAYSSG010000004.1, read on the forward strand.
CGTTATCACCTAAAATTCCAACGACTTCGTTAAAACCAATCTCAAAATCAACTCCCTTCAATGCAATAACACCATCATATGATTTGTATATATCCTTCATTTCAACCAATTTATCCATCCATATTCTCCCTTTATTTCTGCTGCGAATTATAGCATGTCTTATTTGATCCTGCAGTAAAAATGATTGATCATTTTACTGCAGGATCATTTATGCAGACTTCTTCAAGAATAGTCTATATTATCTGATTCCTTTCTCTGCCAAAGGAGCTACCATGTCGATATTATCCTTGCTGATTAACCCACCGCCAGTATCAATATGCAGTCCAGAGAAACCATACATTTTGGTCAGATAAATCTGAAAAACAGGCAGGAAGCCCTGCAGGAAAGGCTGCTGATCTAACACAAGGTCGGTATATCCGGATTTAATGCTTTCCACAACAGGAGCGGACAAATCAAATCCGGCACCGAATATATCTTCCGGACCCAGTCCGGCTGTTTCAAAGTAGGTCCGTTGGGAAGAAGTTAAATTTCCATGATCGGTTACCACTACTTTGCAATCCGGGTTTGCCTGCAGGTATCCGGAAATAACGGGAATGCCGTTTGCCGCATCCTTGTCAACCTCTGCAGAAATTTCAATATAATCAACTTCCATGCCGATTTCTTCAAACGCATCAATAGTCCCTTTGGTTCGTAATCCCCTGGTAGGCTGGGACAAAAGACCCCAGACTAGCCCCCGGTCACCTTCTTTTAGTCCTGCCATTCTAATGGAACCCTGACCAAGAGTATAGCCGGATTCATATAATCCCTGGCCGACATATCCAAATCCATTACCGGCATAAGCATTTTCCAATTCAGGCAATGTCGTATTCTGGCTGGTAACAATAATACCCTGTGCAATTGCTTCTTCTACAAAAGGTCGATAGGCTTCATCTCCGGGATGTCCCATAATGGCTATACCATCCGGATTCGCCGCAACTGCCTGCTGGAATTGGTCAACCATTTTCTGTTGACTCCATTCAGACCATAAGTATCTTATTTCAACCCGGTCACCCAGTATTTCTTCTGCTGCCCTGGCACCATTATAGACAACCGTTGCAAAGGTACCTCCGGGAGAACCACCCGGGAAAAAGTATATCACAACTGGTTTTTCACCCTCCTGTGCTGATACCTGTGACAGTAAAAAAACAACACAAGTCAATACTAACAAAATGATAAGACTATTCTTTTTTAACATTTTTTCCTCCTCTTACAAATGTTAATTCAAAATGCTTTTCTGTATCAAATTTCTGCTTGTAGTTGCTGTTTAAAATAATTCTTAATCTGTTCCTTCTTCACCTCCTTTATCAGTAAAAAGTACAAATCCCTCTGCTTTTTTAGCCCATCATCCCAGATTGCTTTTGTCAACTTCACTGACTCATTCTGGCTTTCTATTTTTTCAAAGATAATCGAATGACATTCCATGACAGATTCGGTAATAAGGCCTTAACACAACTTCCTTCTATAAATACATCATGTTTGTGATATGGTACAACGCTCAATGGAACATCTTTCGAGTTTGTTTTCTTAACATTATCGTCTTGCAGGACAATGTGCTCGATAAGACAGCATTCTTGAAATCCTCTGATATCACAGGAAAAATACAGAGATTCTTTCAGATCCTTATTTACCGCAAACAGGATAATCTCTTTCCGTTCCTCATTGACCACTGCTACTGCATCCAGCACGGGGACATCAGAATAATCCCTACTGTCGTATTTGGGTGCATCAATGCGCGGATTTACGGCATATCCTCTTCCATAAAGAGAAGCGTGCAAATAGGGATAGAAAATGGTCTGTCGCCATACTGGACCTCCGTTTATAGTCATAATGGGGGCAATCACATTCACCAGCTGGGCTAAACAGGCTATCTTAACCCTGTTAGTATTTTTAAGAAGTGTAATTAACAGACTTCCCACCAGCAGAGCATCTTCCATGTTATATTCATCTTCCAGCAGGGAAGGAGCAATCGACCAGGATTCTATTTTTTTATCCTGCTCTCTGGAATGATACCAGACATTCCATTCATCAAAAGAAAGATAGATGGTTTTTGAACTTCTTTTTTTGGCTTTCATAAAATCACAGACAGCAATCACCGATTTAATGAAAGCATCCATATCCAGGGATTTCGCCAGATAATTGGCAGTATCATTTTCCGGATTGCCATAGTAGCTGTGCAGGGAGATATAGTCAATCATTTCATAGGTATGTTCCAGTACAGTCTTTTCCCATTCCGGGAAGGTATCCATCGTCGGGTGGGAACTCCCGCAGGCCACCAGTTCAATGGTCGGGTCAACCCATTTCATTGTCTTTGCGGTCTCACAGGCTAAACGCCCATATTCTTCAGATGTCTTATGGCCAATCTGCCATGATCCATCCATTTCATTGCCCAGACACCAGATTTTAATATGATGCGGATTCCGGTAGCCATGTTTGATCCGCAGGTCACTGTAATAACTGCCTGAGGGATGATTGCAGTATTCCACCAGGTTTCTTGCTTCGTCAATTCCTCTTGTTCCCAGGTTCACAGCCATTATCGTTTCTGCATGAACCTGCTTTGACCATTCCATGAATTCATTGATACCAAACTGGTTGGTTTCAATCACTCTCCAGGCAAGCTCAAGTTTCTTTTTCCTTTGCTCCCTGGGACCAACTCCATCCTCCCAATTGTATCCGGAGACAAAGTTACCACCTGGATAACGAATAATAGGAACCTGCAATTCATTCACCAGAGCAATGACATCCCGACGAAAACCGTATTCATCCGCTTCAGGGTGACCTGGTTCATAGATCCCTCCGTAGACTCCTCGTCCCAGATGCTCGATAAATGAACCGTATATTCTCTCGTCAATGTCTGCAATCGTATTTTCCTTATCGATGATACAATTGGCTTTTTTTATACGAACCTCCTGCCATCTTCGTTTATCTTCATTATTTTTTGTTGTCAGGAACCGGAATTCCAAAATTGGGTGTCCCGTCTTCATTCCAGTAAAAATCCTGGGCTCGCGTATGCCGGTTGGGATCATAAAGAGGATCTCCCAAAATCACCTTATAGTTTCTTGCATGGTATACCAGTACATCCTTGCAGCCATCCTCAGATACGGTAAAGCTATTGTGACCCGGCCCATACTGATTGTGTTCTTCACTGCTTTTAAAGACTGGTTCAGGAAATTTCTTCCAGGATTCAGAATCCAGCAGATCTGCAGTATCCGAAGCGCTTAAAAGGCCTATACAATAATTTGAATCAGTCGCGCTGGCGGAAAAACTGATAAAAATGCGATGATTCCTCTTGATAACAGCAGCCCCTTCATTGACCCAAAAGCCGATCTTTTCCCAGGGATATTCGGGTGTGGCTATCATTACTGGCTCACCTTTTATGGTCCACGGATTATCCATTTCGGCAATATATAGATTGGATGGATTCTGGAACTCATAGGTCTTTTGAGCCCACACGAAATATCGCTTGTCATTATGTGTGAAGGTTGTGGCATCCAATGAGAAATGACTGAAGGAAGATATATCCTGCGATGATTTTTGCATTATTCCCTTTTCAGTCCACTCTCCAATCATCGGATCCGGATGATCGCATTCCAGTACATAAGGACGAATTTCCCAGATATTTCCACCCAATCCACCAGCGGCAAAATAGATATACCACCTGCCATCAATATGATGAATTTCCGGTGCCCAGATGTGCACCGACATTTCCCCGGTATCATGCTTTTTCCATAATATTTTTTCTTCTGCTTTCCCGAGGCCCTGTATGGTTTCAGACCTTCTCAATATGATGCGGTTATATTCGGGAACGGAGGCTGTAAAATAGTAGAAACCATCCGTATGTTTATAAATCCACGGATCAGCCCTCTGTTCAATCAGGGGATTAGAAAAAAATTGTTGTTCCACTTGATAATTTTCTCCTTTCCGATTTGTAGGGTTATCCTGCCCTGCGGAACATGCAAAAGTGTTCATTAACAGAATAAGCAAAATAAAAACCAAAACAACCGAATTTGCCAAATTCAATCGATGAAAAAGCAGCATTAAAATATTTTTCCCTCATATATTTTTTAAAAAAACAATTGTTTACCGAGTATTACAAATTATTACAGACTGAGTGAAGGATTATTGTTTCACACCCCCGGCAGTTAATCCTTCAATAAAGGCTTTCTGGTTAATTAAAAACAGGATGGCGACCGGGATCACCGAGGCGACTGCACCGGGCATAATCATATCATAGGAATTCCCGTAGGGTGTAAGTAATGACATCAAGCCAATGGGTAATGTCAATTTATCAGCAGACCGTAATACAATTAAAGGCCACACAAAGGCATTCCAGCTGTTCAAGGCCATCAGGATCGTCATGGCACCGAAGGCAGGTTTCATTAACGGTACAATGATTTTAAAATAGATTTTGAATTCACCGCACCCGTCAATTCTGGCTGCCTCAATCAAATCCCTGGGAATTCCGATAATAAATTGACGGAAGAAAAAAACGGCAAAGGGTGAAACGGCAAAGGGCAGTATCACACCCAGATAGGTATCCATCAGGTTTATTTCAATCATTAGTCGGTACAGGGGAAGCAAAAGAATCTGAAGGGGAACCATCATGACCAGCAATACCAGGAAAAAGAGGATATTCCTCAATCGAAAATTATACACGGCCAGACCATACCCCACCAGGGATGAAAGGAATAAGGACAATGCGGTTTGAAGAATGGTAATAATGAAGCTGTTCTTGTACCAGCTCAGATACCTGTCGTCTTCTAAAAATATCAGCTTATAGTTATTTAAGGTCATTTCATCAAAATTCATTTTAAAGGTCAGTCCTTCACTCAGCATTTCCTGTCCTGGCTTAAATGAGGTTATCAGCATGAAAAAAAACGGCGCCAAATAGATCAGGCAGATAACCAGCAATACAATAAATGACAGGCTTACTCCTTTTTTCGGTTGTTTCAAATTATTTTCCATGATTCATCAATCCTTCCTGAAAAAACCAAAAATCTTTAACTGAATTAGATTGACGGTCATAATAATGATAAGTAAGGTAATGCCAATGGCTGATGCAAAACCAAAATTATTATAATTAAAGCCGGTCTGATAGATGTAAGCAACCAGGGTAAGGCCGATATCTCCAGGAGACCTGGAGGTCCAATAGGCAAAACTTTCTGCAAACATGGAAAATCCACCAAACACACTGATGGTTATAACAAAAATAATGACCGGTTTCAGAGAAGGTATGGTAATATGAAAGAATTTCTGTGTGCTGTTGGCTCCGTCTATGTCTGCAGATTCATATAACTCCCTGGGAATTGCCTGCAGACCGGCTAGGAAATAGACGATATTTACACCGGTCCACCTCCACACGCACAACACAACCATTGCCAGCATCCCGGTCCATTTTCCCTGGAGCCATGTAATCGGTTCCATTCCAAAAAGACTAATCAACTGGTTAAACAGGGCGGTTGGTTGTGTACCAAAAGCAAATCGGAAGAACATCCCGCCGACAATCACCGAGGTCAGCGCAGGCATAAATAACGCAGAGCGAAAGAAATTCCGTCCCTTGAGCAGTTTCTCATTGAGAAGGACTGCCAGAACCAGAGGTACTGGGATTAAAATTGCGATAGTGAAAAACGTATATAAAAAACTGATCCTTAATGCATTGTAATAATGCGGATTCAGGAGATTACGATAGTTTTTAAATCCTACAAAGGTCACATCCCCGAATCCCGCAATATCCTGAAAACTCATAATCAAAGCGGAAATCATCGGGTAAAGAAAAAATATCAGAAAAGTAAGTATAAAGGGCAACACGAAGATATAGGGAACTAATTTGACCGAATTGATTGCACAAATAATTTTTCTCATTCCAGGCCTTTCCACACTTACCTGACGACTTGTATTTTTATATTCTCACGAACAGAAAGAATTTTGTTTTACAGGATTCCGCCTTTTAGGGCGGAATCCTGTGTATACCTGAAAGAAAGAAGGATTGCATTATTTGCATAATGAATCCCTCATTCCTTATTGCATTGCACGCAGTTCATTTGCGATTTGAGTCAGCACTTCCTCAGGTGTTGCACTCTGTTGGGCAACGGTTTTAAAAGCTGCCTCTGATTTCAGCAGGTTGATGGCAGCCGGATAGATTTCAGTAATCACCGTAGGATTAATTTCGTCTTTCACCTCCAATAATACATTAAAGAGATCCGTGCCATTCTCGAAATATTCAGTGAATATATTGGGCGCTGTAATTTCCGGGGCATCCCACACATCCCATCTTAAAGGATCAAAACCAAGTACGGTATATGTTTTGATGGTGCCTTCCCTGGATAATTTGGCAAAGGCCAGGAAGTCTTTTGCCAGTTCCGGGTTTTCACACTGGTTGGTAATGGATGTACCGGTTCCTCCCATACCTGCAGATCTTGTTCCGCCCTCTGTCCAGGCAGGAGCAGGAGCAACTGTTATTTTTCCCTTCAGGTCAGGCATATAATCCGTAAAGCGGTTCAAGTACCAGAACGGCATCTCCAGAGAAGCCACTCCTCCTTTGTTCATAAAAGCCCAGAATTCTTCTGAATGGGTAAATCCGCCGGGACAGGGTACTGCAATTTTATCCACATTGACCCAGTCAGAAAGGGTCTGCAATATATCGATATTGGTCTGATTGTCCAGAATGACTTCACCATCAGACGCGAAAATATCCGATCCGGCTTTAATCATTTCCTGGTAGAATGTCCAGTGTTCGGTCACTTCGACCACGGTAAAGGGTATCCCTGTTTCAGCCACTACCTTTTTCCCTGCTTCTTCGTAATCGGCAATGGTTTTAATATCAGCAATGTCAACACCGGCCTGGTCCAGTATTTCTGTATTGTAATACATGACCGTTGCTCCCACATGATAATCGATTCCGTAATAATTCCCGTCTTTGGCATAACTTTCAAACCGACCCATAATCAGTTTATCTTTTATCGGTTCGATAATATCATTTAAAGGAACAAAAGCAGGCTTGCTTCCTTTGAGATAATTGGCATACATGCTGATTTCAATATCAGCCAGGTCCGGCGCACCTTTACCGGATTGCAGGGCAATCAGGAGGTTGTTATGCATATCTTCATAGGGGTATACAGTGCCTTCAAATTTAATCTGCCTGTCTGGATTCTCTCCATTCCAGTTTTCAACGGCATCCATCAAAAAGCGGTTGTGACTTTCCTGGAATGTCCAGAAGGTGAATGTTGTTGGTTCACCCTGCGAAAAAGTAACGGCAGTTGCCAGGAAAAGTACAAAAATCAACGGGATTACTAACAAATATAAACGTTTCATATTTTACTCCTTTTGATTGTCAAAACAGAATTTTTTTATGAACGATACATAACACAAACTTCCAATTTCTATAACCATCACCTCCTTCACACAATGATTTAAATTAGTCTGTTAGTCTATTTTTTTAAATATCTATCACAGAATTTTTTCGCTGCTATCTGATAAGTGAGTTTGTTGAAACTTTCTAAAGAACAAACTTAAAAGTATGAAAGAACTCATTCATTTTCATACGGATCAATGATTTAAAGGTAAGGGCATTCTCCGTTAATTGCGTCACTTATCCTTAAAATATCTTTCCAATAAAATGATACAATTCAACAACATATACGGACAACCGTACAACTATTATATATATGTTTATCTAATTTTGTCAAATAATTCTTATTATTTAAATGTCATGATTGAATTATAATCCTAATATTGCAGAAAATAACTTTTTTGAATGGATATAAAAGAATACTAAAAATACGCAGATATGATAAATAGATTGTGTGTTTTAGTTAGGTTAATCTATTTATCTGGCAGAAAAACGGTAGATAGTCTCCTGATAGTAGGTATTGCCGGGATATAAAACCGGAGAAGGAAATTTAGATTCATTGATTGCATTGGGGTAATTTCCTGTTTCCAGGCAGAGACCGCCATGCCTTTGAAACAGCGCCCCGCCGGCACCTATGGTATCTTCGATGAAGTTTCCGGAATAAAACTGGATTCCCTGGGCTGTTGTTAAAATTTCCATCAATCGGCCACTTCCGGGTTCATACAGCTTTGCTGCCCAGTGAAGTCCCTTTCCCAATCGATTGATAACAAAGCAGTGGTCATATCCGCCATCGGTTTCAGCGAAATCTTTTCCGATGCGTTTCGAACGGGTAAAATCCATACTTGTCCCTTTAGCCGGTTTAATTTCTCCGGTTGGAATCAGATTTTTATCCACAGGAATGTACTCAATACTGTTCAAAATGACCTTGTGGTTCATAATCGTTCCTGACCCTGCTCCAGCCAGATTCCAATAGGTATGGTTGGTTAGATTAATAATAGTGGGCTTATCAGTCTGAGCCTGATATTCAATCTTAAGCTCATCATCTTCATTAAGAACATAAATCACTTTTACCATTAAGTTACCTGGATACCCTTCCTCTCCATCCGGGCTGAGATAAGAAAATGCTACACCATTAAAAGTCACGCCATCAGTATCAGCTCCTTGCCAGACAACTTTATCAAAACCCTTAATCCCACCATGCAGGTGATGTAAATCATTCTCATTTCGGGGAAGGTAATATTTTATGCCATTCAATGTAAAGGTACCATAAGCAATGCGATTGGCAAATCGACCAATGGTTGCACCAAAATAAAAATGACTGTCTAAATATTGTCGTAGATGATCAAATCCAAGGGTTATTTCACTCACTTTACCTTTTCTATCTGGCATTTTCAGAGAGGTAAGCGTGCTTCCCAGATTAATCACCGTAGCAGTAATACCATGAGAATTGCGGATAGTAAATTTTCTAATTTTATCTCCATGGGGAGTCATTCCAAATTGTTCAATCTTTATACTCAACGTATTATCCTGAAATTTACTTGATTGTGTAATAGATTGTCTTTTTTTGAATAGTACCGACCAGGAATCTTTTTCAAAAGCAGAATATTTTATAACACTGACTGGGGTTTTAGTATTTTTTGAATAAAATCCCAGTCAGTGTTAAATTAAAATCATCCCTTGAAACACTCCGTTACAAGATAATAAAATAATCTTCTTTATTGATATGGATTCCAGGGATATCTTACTGGTATATAGACTATTTTTTCGTTATTTGGACAGAGCTTTCTTTATTAATCCGATAATAGCCATCAAGACTCCGCCCCCGACACCACCACCAGCAACACTTCCCAGGATACTGGCAATATCCGTACCTCCGGTTTGAGTAGCCATTCCTAACATTCCCAAGATCTGTCCACCAAGTCCGCCACCAACAATTCCAGCCAGGGAATTCATTAGAGTTCCCAAGGAAAGGTTTTTGAATAATGATCCTGCTATATTTCCACCAACTGCACCGCTTATTAATTGAATAATCAATGGCAAAAGATTTCCCATATTAAAATACTCCTTTATTAATTGAATTAAATTTTAAAGACGACATGATATTCATGCTACATCTGTTTAGCTTAGAGTAATGATAGTAAACTTTAAAATATCTATAGTCCTTTTTGGATGATTCACCTCTTTTCTACCCGTTTTCTTTAATAAGTACACATTGAAAAACGAATGTTAACACAATATAAGATATGTTCTTTCATTAATGCAATATAAAATATGATGCTTTACGGAATTGTCTCAATGATTTGACCGTATCCGTTAAAAACTGATATCGATCCACTATCTTCATTGGGTTCCATTGTGATAACAGGATTTCCTTCCTTATTCGTGATCAATATGACTCCTTCACCGTCTTCATCTACAAATATGCCTGCAACATAGGTTCCATCCTTATTTCTGATAGCTATTGTACCATCCTTATCTAACAGAATGATTTCTCTTCCGGCGTCATCCACAATGGCTATTCTTTTGGTGACAAGTCCTTCCTGAAAGTTTACCTGACTTTCTGCCTTGTCATCCACTAAAAAAACATGAAATATCAAGATTGCTATCACGGTATAAAGAAAAATTCTTTCCAAAATTCTCATTTTTTCCTAACCTCCATCCTTAATTTTAATCATTACAAACAAAAATAGATTTTATTTTCTAATATCCTTTAATTAACTACCTGTTCTGATCAATTATAGCACCTTAAATGGTAAATAACATAGATTATTTTAATTACTTATTATTTAAATGATGTTCTGCAATCTCAATCTCCGCTGAGTTTTTTCTAATCATTTAATACTTGATTCAAGAATGATTCTATCCTGATTTATTAGTTTTATATCCACCATTATACACCTAATAAGTAAAGATTTATTAAAAAGAACTTCTATCCATTAACTGGTATAACCTTGATAGTAGAATATGATGAAAATAAATCAAAGGAAGATTAGAAGTAAAGATTAAATATAAAATATTATCTTTATTTCTTGTTGAAGATGTGATAGTGAAGAATTAATTTTATAAAAAAATGGTTATCTACCCCAAATAAGCTTTAATCACTTTGGGATCTTTTGCCACTTCCTGGGCAGTACCTTCTAGTATCACGTTACCAGTTTCTAAAACATAGGCTCTATGGGCAACTTCTAAAGCCATATGGGCATTTTGTTCCACCAACAAAATAGTGGTTCCTTCTTGATTTACCTGTTTAATAACCCGGAATATATCCTGAACCAGCTTAGGCGCTAATCCCATGGAAGGCTCATCAAGCATCATTAGTTTAGCTCTGGCCATCATTCCTCTGCCCAAAGCTAACATCTGTTGTTCTCCTCCAGATAGGGTTTCACCCAGTTGAAATCTTCTTTCCTTTAAAATCGGAAATAAATCATACACCTTATTTAAATCTTCTTCAATTGCTATTTTGTCTTTCCGACCCCAGGAAGCAAGCTCTAAATTCTCCTGAACTGTGAGCGGTCCGAAGATAATTCTCCCTTCCGGTACATGGGTGATACCTTTTTTTACCAGATCGTAAGCAGGTACAGTTAAGAGATTTTCATTACAAAAGGTAATATTTCCCCTTTGGGGTTTTAAAAGATTTGAAATAGTATGTAATGTTGTTGTTTTTCCAGCTCCATTTGCCCCGATCAAGGTAACGACCTCTCCCTGTTTTACTTCGAAAGAGATTCCTTTCAGGGCACGGATGGGGCCATAACTGACTTCTAAATTATTGACCTTTAACATCTTTCTTTTCTCCCAGATAAGCTTCAATCACTTTGGGATTGTTCTGGATCTCCTCAGGCGTTCCTTCAGCAATCTTAATACCAAAATCCATAACCATAATTCTTTCGCAAATTCCCATGACAAATTGCATATGATGTTCAATTAAAAAAATGGTCAGCTGAAAATCATCTTTTATTTTTTTAACTAATTCCATTAATTTAGTCGTTTCATAAGGATTCATTCCAGCAGCGGGCTCATCCAGTAACAGTAAATGGGGCTTTGTAGCTAAGGCCCGGGCAATTTCTAATTTCCTCTGCTCGCCATAAGGTAAATTTCCTGCTAAATGATAAGCATAAGACTGTAAATTGAATAAATGCAGCAATTCCATTCCCTGTCTGCTTAGGTCCTCTTCTTCTGAATGATATTCATCACTGCGAAGAATGCCGTCAAAAATATTATAGTGTGTACGAAAATGATAAGCCACCAGAATATTTTCCAGAACACTCAGATTGGGGAAAAGACGAATATTCTGAAAAGTACGGGCGATTCCTTTTTGTGTTATTCTATAAGACTGTATCCCTCCGATATCTTCTTCTTGAAAAATAACTTTTCCGTAGGTGGGTGGATAGATGCCCGTGAGTACATTAAATACCGTTGTCTTACCTGCACCATTCGGTCCGATGAGTCCAATCAGCTCACCTTTTCGAATTTTCACATTGAATCTTTCAACTGCTTTCAGTCCACCAAAGTAACAGCTTAGATCTTTAAATTCTAATATATTCACTTAGCTTACCTCTTTTTTCCTGGGGACTAAGAAGGAAAATTCACGATTACCGAAGATACCATCCGGTTTCCTTAACATCAGAATAATAAGCAATAAGGGATAAACCACCATTCTCCATTGCTGGAAATTGATGACTCGCAGAAACTCGGGAAGAATGGTAAGTCCAGTTGCTGCTATAATGGATCCGGTTATACTGCCCATCCCTCCGGCATAAAGGTAAATAAGATAGTCAATGGATTTAATAAAACTGAAATTATCCGGATGGATAAAACGCAATATATGGGCAAAGAGACCTCCGCCCACTCCGGCAAAAAAGGCACTGATGCTGAAGGCAATAATTTTATAACGAGTCGTATCAACACCCATGGTTTCAGCAGCCAATTCATTTTCTCTGATTGACAGGCAAGCCCTGCCATGCGTAGAATAAATGTAATTGCGAATAATAATAATCGATATAATGGCAATTAAATAGACCAGCCAGAATTTCGAAAGTGCCGGAATCGTAGATAGCCCTCTTGGACCACTCAACTTGGCAATCGTTTCCGAAAATCTTACCAATCCTATATTTTTTAAAAAGGCAGCGATTTCATCGGTAGCACGAATAATGGATCGCACTACCTCTCCAAATGCCAGGGTAACAATAGCCAGATAGTCACCTTTTAATCTTAAAGTCGGTAATCCAATCAGGTAGCCGGCAAGGGCAGCGATGCATCCTCCCATTAAGAGGGAAAAGATAAAAAGTGCCAATTGGGGTATAAAAGACATATTAGCCGCTTTAAACAGAATCGTTGTGAAATAAGCTGAGGTATATGCACCAATACACATAAATCCTGCATGTCCAATCGAAAATTGTCCGGTAAAACCGTTAATCAGGTTTAAACTCACTGTCATGATAACATTAATCAAAGCAAACATGAGAACCTGCATATAATAGCGGGTAAGAATACGGGGTAGAATCGGAATTGTACCATTCAACATTTCAATTAACAGATAAACAAGCACAGTAATCAAAATAAATTTGTAATACTTTTTTATTAAGAGAAATATTTTATCCATCATTTATTCGTCAGACCTTTTCTTTGGTAAATTTTCCTAAAAGGCCGGCAGGTTTAAAGATTAATACTACAATCAGAATCACAAAAGCTATACCATATCCAAAATTGGAATTGATAGACGTAGCAAATGTTTCAGAGACTCCCATGAGATAACTTCCCAGCATCGCTCCGGGTATATTTCCAATTCCTCCCAATACTGCCGCAATAAAGGCTTTAAGGCCCGGCCATATTCCTAAATAGGGGGATTGTAATTGCCCATAAGTAAGGGCGAATAGTGTCCCGGATGCCGCAGCCAGCGCGGTTCCAATTCCGAAGGTGATTGATATTATTTTATTAATATTAATACCCATCATCAGAGAAGCATCTTTGTGAAAGGCAACGGCTCTCATGGCTTTTCCAATCATGGTCTTTTTGACAATATACTGCAATAATATCATAAGAATAATTGTTACAGATATGTCCAATATTTTGATATTATTAATGGATACACCGGCAATATTATATGTTTTATCAGCAATCAGGGCGGGAAAAGGAATAAATGCCGGACCAAACACAATCTTATTTAACGGAAAAGGAACATTGGTTGGAGAAAGGGCAAAGAAATTTTCCAAAAAAAGGGAAACACCAAGGGCAGTGATTAAAGCTGCTAATCTCGGTTTAAACCTCAGGGGTTTATAAGCAATCTTCTCAATCACCATTCCCAATAATGCAGTAACAGCCATGGAAATAATCAAGACAATAACAAAAGAAAAGCGATAATGATGAGCAATAAAATAATTACCTAAAAAGCAGGATATATAAGCGCCGAACATAAAAAGATCACCATGAGCAAAATTAATCAGTCTTATAATTCCGTAAACCATTGTATATCCTAAAGCAATCAAAGCATAAATGCTTCCCAGTTGAATGCCATTAATCAGTTGCTGAAAGAAAGATTGAAATCCAAAGGATAAAATATATAAAGATAACATTAA
>CAYSSG010000004.1:70355-82795 GCA_964433635.1 uncultured Atribacterota bacterium
GTTGCTGAAAGAAAGATTGAAATCCAAAGGATAAAATATATAAAGATAACATTAATGCAATAATGAAAAATATAATAATTAATTTTTTCCAATTTGCTAACTGATTGTAATGTACGATCCCTGCATTAATAGAGTCAGACAAACGGTTCTTATACAATATCTTCTCCAGTTTTCAAAAAAATCTTGTAAATCTCAACAATATATCTGGACATTGCTTTAAACAATATCCAGATATATTGTAATTCTCTAAGAATAAGCTAAAAACATGGCCTTTTAGGGCTGGACAAATTTCTGGAAGACAAACTTACCATCTTCTACTTTAATGATTGCGGCTTTTTTCAAAGGATCGCCGACCTCATTAAAGGTAATTTGTCCTGATACACACTCTAAATTAGTTGATGAAATGGCATCCCGGATAGCAACCCCATCTGTAGAACCGGCTCTCTTTAACGCATCAATGATAATCAAAGCCGCATCATAACCTAACGTTGCTAAAGCATCCGGGGTTTCTCCATATCTTTCTGCGTATTCTTTTACGAAGTCCTGCACAATGGGTCTGGGATCTTCCGGCGAATAATGATTGCAAAAATGACCACCTTCAACAGCATCGCCACCCAATACAGTGAACTGGGCAGAGTCCCAGCCATCCGCACCGACAAAATGCGCCGTTATACCTAAATCTCTAGCCTGATTAGCCATCAAGGCAGCCGCTGCATAGTAAGCATCTAAAAAGATTACATCAGGATTTGCAGCTTTGATATTGGTTAACTGGGCAGAATAATCCACTGTCTTGCTTTCATCGGTAAACGACTCATAAGCTACGACTTTACCGCCTAATTTTTCAAAACTATCTCTGAAAGCTTCAGCTAAACCCTTTGTGTAATCGTTCGCATTATCAAAAAGGACTGCACCGGTTTTTGCCTGCAAGTCATTATAGCTGAAGGTCGCTACTACTGCACCCTGGAAGGGATCAAGAAAACAAGCCCGAAAGATATAATCTCCGGTTAAAGTGACTTGGACAGCAGTGGAAGTCGGACTGATGGTGGGAATTCCCGAATCCTGAGCGATAGGAGCACCGGCTAGCGTACAACTACTTGTCACGGTACCGATAATAGCAGTAACTTCATCCTGGTCGATAAGTTTCCGAAAAGCATTAGCCGCTATTTCAGGCGTACCCTGATCATCTTCTACAATATAGTTAATGATATATTTTGTACCCCCGATATCAACTCCGCCTTCAGCATTAACTGCATCAAATGCGATGGTGACTGCATTTTTTGTAGAAATTCCGTAGGTAGCTACATGGCCTGTCAGGGGAGCAACACCGCCAATTTTAATTTCAGCGGCAAGTCCGTTTGAGATTGTAAATAAAATACAACCTATAATGATTAAAGAAAACAATTTTTTGTTCATTTTTATTTTTATATCTCCTTTTCGTATCTTTTTAATTTACCGAAAGATCATAACACAACCATACAATTAGCACGTCAGATTGTGTTTCTTCTCAACCATTTTCACCCCCTTTTCTGTTATAAAACAATTTTGTGTTATTCTGTTAGGCTTTTTTTAATTAATATTTATCATTTTCTGAAACAATTTACCGTAACAATAATAGCAGTGACTATTTAAACTCCCTGTCAAGTAATCAATTTATATTTAACTAATTTTAATAACACAAATAAATATTGTTTGTCAAGATATATTTCCTTAAATGTCAATAAAATCATCAAATGAATCTTTAATTTGATTGAACAGAGGTATTTATTTATTACTCCCAGCCTTCTATGTTACCTTTCTCTTTATTCTTCAAGCCAACGAACTGGCTATTGTACAAATCTGTAAAAAAACCATTTTTCCGTAACAACTCACTGTGGGTTCCCTTCTCTATGATATTTCCCTCATTAACCACCAGGATTAAGTCTGCATCTTTGATAGTAGACAACCTATGGGCGATAATGAAACTGGTTCTTCCTTGTCTTAGGGCTAACATGGCCTTTTGAATATGAATTTCTGTTCTGGTGTCTACGCTACTTGTCGCCTCGTCCAGAATCAATATGGCTGGTTCTGAAAGTATTGCTCTGGCAATTGTCAGTAACTGCTTTTGACCTTGAGAAAGATTGCTCGCTTCCTCGTCAATTATGGTATCATAGCCATGCGGAAGTGTTCTAATAAAGTGATCCGCATAAGACATCTTTGCAGCTGAAATAATCGCTTCAGTAGTCGCATTTTCCTTGCCGTAGGCAATATTTTCTTTAATGGTCCCCTTAAATAACCAGGTATCCTGGAGAACCATGCCAAATATATCTCTCAGCTCACCGCGTTTCATATCCCGGATATCCACATTATCAATCGTTATTTTTCCTTCTTTTATCTCATAAAAGCGCATCAGCAGATTAACCAATGTTGTTTTACCTGCTCCCGTAGGGCCGACTATGGCAACCGTCTGACCCTTTTTTACCTCCAGGTCTATATCCTTAATCACCATTTTTTCATCATCATAACCGAATTTAATGTGCTTAAGTTCTATATCTCCCTGAGGTTTTTCTAAACTGACTGCATCACCTTTATCCGGAATCTGTTCAGGCTCATCAAGTACTTCAAACACCCTCTCTGCAGCAGCTATTGTTGATTGAATGATATTTGCTATATTAGCGGTCTGCACGATGGGATGGGTAAATTGCCGGGAGTATTGGATAAATGCCTGGACATTCCCTATGGTAATAGTACCCTGGGCAACAAAAATACCGCCTATAATAACAATAAAAACATAGCTTAGATTGCTGATAGCGATCATTAAAGGCATAATCATTCCTGATATGAACTGCGCCTTCCATCCGGTATCATAAAGCTCATCATTAAGCTGATTAAATTGTTCAATAGATTTCTCTTCATAATTGAATACTTTTACTATTTTATGGCCGGTATACATTTCTTCCACATGCCCGTTTACCTGGCCTAATATTTTTTGTTGTCGGGCAAAATGTTTTTGGGACATTCGGGCAATGATTCTGGTTACTAAAAAGCTGGTTGGCAACACAAACAGAGTAATTAATGTTAACACAGGGCTTATGGTTAACATCATGACCACAATTCCCGCTAAAGATACAACTGAGGTGATCAATTGGGTAATACTCTGTTGAAGCGTATTACTGATCGTATCAATGTCATTCGTAACCCTGCTAAGAATTTCTCCATGCGTTTTTCCGTCAAAATATTTCAAAGGCAATCTGGATAATTTAGAACTTATATCCCTTCTCATATCATACACAGTCTTCTGGGTTACTCCTACCATTAAATAATGCTGGAAATAATTAAAAAGGGCATTAAAGATATAAAGTCCAATTAAGATATAGATGATATTCACAATATAATCAAAATCGATAGCTGCTCCCGGAACTTGTTTTACTTTGTCCAAATACCCCTCAAACAGCCTGGTCGTTGCTCTACCCATGACTTTAGGGACGATGATAATAAAAATTGAACTGGTAATCGCTGCCAGAAAAGTAATGATTATCTTAAATTGATGTGGCTTTAAATAACTTAATAATCTCTGTAAAGTCCCCTTAAAATCCTTCGCCTTTTCTACCGGCATTGTTAATCCCGAATGGCTTCCGGGACCTCGGCCAAATCCCCTTATAGGCATTCTAGTCCTGGGTTGTTTCTCACTCATAACAGTTCCTCTTCTGAAAGCTGTGACGCCACTATTTCCCTATATACTTCGCTATCCTTAATCAGATCCTGATGCTTGCCGATACCGGCAATCTGTCCCTGGTCTAAAACGATAATTTGATCTGCCCCCATAACCGTAGTAACCCGTTGCGCAATGATTAAAACTGTTTTATCCCTGGTCTCTTCTTTTAAAGAAAGCCTTAATTTTGCTTCTGTTTTAAAATCAAGGGAAGAAAAGCTGTCATCAAAAATATAAATATCAGGTTTCTTGGCTAAAGCCCTGGCAATGGCTAACCTTTGTTTCTGCCCTCCTGATAAGTTTTTTCCTCCCTGAGCAATATAAGAATCAAAACCTTCAGGCATGGAATGAATAAACTCTGCTGCCTGGGCAATTTCTACTGCCTTGATGATTTCATCCTGTGACAATTGCGTATTTCCAAATTTGATATTCTCTGTTATGGTTCCGCTGAAGAGTATCGCTTTTTGGGTCACCAGACCAATCCTGTCCCGCAAATGATTCTGTGGAATCTCTCTAATATCTATGCCGTCAATGAGTATTTGTCCTTTTGATACATCATAAAGTCTGGGAACAAGATTAATAAGGGTTGTTTTTCCTGAACCAGTGCTTCCAATAATTGCAGTTACCTCCCCCGCCTTTGCAATAAAATTAACATCTTTCACAGCAAATTCTTCTGCATCTTGATAACAAAAACAAACATCCCTGAATTCTAAAACACCCTTTTTATGATCAGGAATTAAATCTTTTTGATTAAAATGATATTCTATGGGAGATTTTTCAGGATCTTTAATTTTTGGTTCAACATCCAGCACTTCATTAATCCGAACTGCTGATACCGATGCCCTGGGAATCATGATAAATATCATGGAAACCATGATCAATGAAAACATGATCTGTGAAGCATATTGAATAAAGGCCATTAAATCTCCTACCTGCATATTCCCCCTGTCAATCATTATGCTTCCAAACCAAATGATTGCCACAATCGTTATATTCAGAATTAAAGTCATCAATGGCATAAGAGCAGACATCAATATATTTACTTTTTTTGCAGTTTCCGTTAAATCATAATTACTATGATGAAATCTTTCTTTTTCGTATTCTTCTCGGTTAAAAGCTCTTATAACTCTTATTCCGGTCAAGTATTCCCTGAGAACCAGGTTAAGTTTATCAATTTTAAGCTGCATAGATTTAAAAAGATAGGTGCTCTTTTTAGCAACCAGTAGAATGATAACAGTCAAAACTGGCAATATCGCAATTAAGGCCAGAGCCAATTGAGCATTTTTTGATACAGCCATAATAATTCCACCTGCAAAAAGCAAAGGAGCCCTGAGAAACATCCTGAGCATGGTCACTGCCAAGTGCTGAATCTGGTTGATATCATTGGTGGTTCGAACAATAAGGGAGGCAGTTCCCTTTTCATTAAATTCTTCCAGCGAAAAACTTTCTACTTTGGTAAACACTTTTGAACGAAGGTCTCTCGCAAATCCGGCAGACACTTTTGCCGAAAGGAAGCTGCCGATGATTGATCCAGACATAGCAATAAAGGCAATTATGATCATTAATCCGCCAATTTTTACAATATAACCTATATCTCCGTTAACAATCCCTATATCTACAATATCTGACATGAGGGTAGGCAGAAACAATTCTGAAATGGCCTGCAGAAAAACAAAAAATATGATCCCGACAATTGAAAGCCAGTAAATCCTGAGATTCATGAATAATTTAATCATTTAGTTTCTTATCTTTTTCCTTAACCATTCAAAAATAATGGTTTTATTATACATCTATTTTTAGAATTTTTACAAAATGAAGAATCATTCTCAGTAAAAAACATCACTGAAATTCGGAGAAGGAACTGGTTTAACTATCTCCCCTGTTTCTGCCGATACATCCTTAAGATCCATTATTACAGATTAAAAACTGATCATCGCAAATAAAAAAGACAAAAAATATTGTCAAAAAGAGTAGAATTTTTAACGATTTTATTCAGCAATACTCCTGCATGGAAAATATTTATCCTTTAAAGACATATAGATAAATGCTTCTTTTTCTTGTTCCATCATTTTAAAAAACTAACGAGAGAGTTTTCAAGAAGCTTTTGTTGACTTATTTTCTAAGAATAAATTCATCCTTTATGATATTTTTCACATCCTGACAATCTGTGAATTTTAAAACATTCATTCCTACCTTTTGAGCAGCAACCAGATTTTCTTCAGTATCATCAATAAATAACACATGCTCCGGTTTTAGCTTCAATTCTCTCATGCAAATCTTATAAATTCGTTCATCCGGCTTCGATACTCGTTCTTCGCAGGAAAATATCTTGACATCAAAATAACTGAGCCATTCAGAGTTTTTTATTTTGTTCAGGGCATCAAAAGTCATATTCGATAATACGGCTAACTTTATTTTATTATATAGTGACTGAATATATGCAACTGTCTCCTCATTCATATCTGACCAGCTCTTTACATCAAGCTCAATCAACTGGTCAATATCAATTGATTTGTTTTGCCTATCTGCTAAACCGACGATTTTTGTCCAATAGGTCCCGGGATGAATGAGGGCAGAATCATATTTTTTTCTTTCTTTGAGATAAAATGAATAAAAATGTTTAACTGGGATACCTAATATGCTGCAAATTCGATTGATGCATTCTTTGTTTTGTTTTTTGCTGATTACACCACCATAATCAAATATGATGCATTGAATCTTTTTCATATCATTTCCTGCAAAGACGGTATCTGTTTATTTATGTTCAAAAAATGATCATTTATATTCCTGGATATAAAAAGCCATAACAGCTCATTTGATTCAAATTTCACCTTTATAATACATCTTATCCTTGTCAGATATCTTTCTTAAAACTTTACAGGGATTACCGACTGCCACTACATCTGACGGAATATCTCTTGTTACAACGCTCCCTGAACCAATCACCGAACGATCTCCAATCTTGATGCCCGGATTAATCACGACATTTCCGCCAAGCCAGACATTGTCTCCAATATGAATCGGGAAAGCAAATTCACATTCCAGATTTCTTATTTCATGATGCAAGGGATGTCCGGCAGTAAGAAGACTCACATTTGGTCCGATCAAGACATTATCACCAATCACAACTTTTGCACAATCCAGAATAATCAGATTATAATTGGCATAAAAATTTTCTCCTACCTCGACATTGTAACCATAATCACAGCGAAATGGTGGTTCGATGAACAATTTCTCTTTTGTTTTACCCAGTAACTTTCTGAGTATTCCGTTACGCCTGTCAATCTCTCTGGGATGGCAGGCATTAAATTGAGAGACCAAGTCTTTGGCATATTGCCTTTCTTTGAATAACACTTCATCAAAGGCATAATAAAGTTTACCTGACATCATCTTTTCTTTTTCACTAACCATTTTAATCCCTCTCATTCATAACACAATACAAACCGTCGCCCGCCCTTGTAGGTACAAAACATCGATTACAGGATATACAAGAGGCTTTTCGATAATCACCGGATTGCCAACACTTGATTAAATACGGTTCCCTGATTAAAGGCCTGCACAGTGAAATATAATCAGTCTCTTCCTTTTCGATTAATTCCTTTGCTACATCAAAAGAACGAATCCCGCCTACTAATAACAATGGAACAGAAATATTTTTCTTCAACATTCTGGCAGCTTCGCGATAATAAACTTCATCTTCTGATACTTTACCTTTAATTATCCTGGAAGAAGAATATTTACTTACATTTAATGAAGTTCCTCCACTTATTTCAACAGCGTCAATACCTTCTCTTTCCAGCAACACTGAAACCTGAACCATTTCACTCAATGTAAACCCGCCTTCAATAAAATCATCAGAGTTTAGCTTAATAGTAACCAGAAAATTCTTTCCCAGTTCTGACCTGATATTTTGAAGAATTTCCAGAATCACTCGGGAGCGATTTTCTACACTACCTCCGAATCGATCTATTCTTCTGTTGAAAAATGGAGAAAGAAATTCGCTAAGTAAAAAACCATGTGCTCCATGAATTTGAACGCCATCAAAACCTGCTTTTTTGGCTCTGATAGCAGCATCTTTAAAATCTTTTACGGTTTTTTTAATCTCACCTTCAGTCATTTCCCTGGAGCAGTAATCCTTTATCTTCAATGATGACGGGCCTAAAGCTCTTTCATTTTCAGTTTGAAGTGCAGCTCTTCCACCGGCATGATTTATCTGTAATATAATTCTGCTTCCTTCATTTTGCACTTCCTCAATCATTTTTTTATAACTGTCAATTAGAAAGTCATCATAAATTCCCAATTGCCCGATATGAGCCCTTCCTGCAGGATGGACATAAGCATGACCGGTTATAATTAAACCTACCTGACCTCTTGCCAGCTCAACCATCATTTCTTTAACCTTTTCACTGCATGAACCATCCGGATTAGCTAATCCTTCCCAGGTTGCGCTACGAACAAACCTGTTTTTTAATGGTACCTGATTCATTTTTGTTTTTTCAAATAACTGTTTCATCATTGATCTACCTGTCTTTATTTTCTGAAGAATTTTCGATTCTTATCTTCTCATTGATAGATTTAATTACCTGATAAGCGGTTCTTTTATTAAAAGCCCTTACTTCTATGTCTTTAACAGCCCCGCCTGCCGTTTCAATGAGAACGGCACCTGTGAAAAAACCTCTTTCTACTCTCACAGAGGCTATTTTAGATAGTGATATTTCCTCATCAGTTCCCGTAAGTCCAAACCATCCCCTCTTTTTTGCTATTACCCTATCGTCAGATATCTCAATTCTGTCGGGAATGAGAAATTTAGTCAACGATTTCCAGCCACTCCAAAAACGACTTGCTTTATATAACATATTTTCTAACTCCTTCATATTTAATCAAAATAATAAAACATTTCTATTATAACCATTACATCTCATCATACAATATAAATGAAAAAAGTTCCTCTTTTTCAAAGAACTGCTGTTTATTGGATAAAGTTATTCCTCTATTCTTTTTTTATCACAAAGTGATTTTTTTATTATAAATTTCATCTCTGAAAATGTCTTTAAAAAAACAGAAAAAGATGTTCTTTGTGGTCTAAAATTATTTTTTTAGGGAATAAAATATTCAGGTATTCAATATTAAAATTAAAAAGTTCATTTTTAAAAGTTGATAAGGGCAAACTATCTGAAAGGATAGGACGCAAAGTCATGGGCCTAAAGCATATGCATGCCAGGGTCGCCAGATTGCCGACTTTTTTACTTTTTTATTTATTCATTTGAGTTTTTCATGATTCTACATCACAAAAAATAATATGGAGGGAATAAAATGAAAATCCTTGGAAAAATTATCTCTTCTAATACGTTAATTATTCTGATGGTATTGATAATTCCGTTAATGCTTGTGGCTGCTTCTTTTATCGGTAAAGATAATGTTAACACTTTTGGAAAAGAAAATAATTGGAATGAAAAAATAGAGAGTACAA
This sequence comes from uncultured Atribacterota bacterium, assembly GCA_964433635.1. GTDB lineage: Bacteria > Atribacterota > Phoenicimicrobiia > Phoenicimicrobiales > Stramentimicrobiaceae > CAYSSG01. The sequence continues at coordinate 79,514 of CAYSSG010000004.1, forward strand.
AAAATTCTCTACTCCTTGAAAATAATAGCTTGATCTGTGATTCAAAGACAGGAATTTGCGGTCCGCCTCCAGGTTGGTACACAAAAAATAATGAATAGAAGTTATAAAGATGGATTTAAAATGACTGTGGATGAATTCGCAGAAGATATGTTGAAAACATTCTTTCACAAGCTATCTGAATGATTCTAAATATCACTTCTTTTTGATTTGCTTTAATTTTTTTTCAGTACAACCTTTAGGACACATCCAGTTCCACTTGTATAATCTTCCCCCTGGGGTCCACTCATGATTGCAGACTAAACACTTTAAAGTTAATTTATCATCTTTCAATATCGTCACCCACTCAGAATATCTGTTTTTCACTCTTTCTCTCCATTAAGCATGATTCATCATCTTTTGGCGTATAAATATAATGACCATTCTGGTTCTGGAATATCCGGTCATGATTTCTTTTATTCAATAGAATATCTTCAGGAATTCCCTCTGGAAATGCCATACAGATATATCTGCGATCCATTAAAAAATATTTACAATCAATACAAGATGGTATAATCAGCATCCTATCACCTTAACTTATTTTAATTTCATATTTTTCAGCCAATTTTTGTAATATACGTCTATTCATATTTTTTTACTTCTATAAAAATAGTTTTCTACTGTCGTTCCTTATTGCTTAAAATTGTAAGTGAATTAAAAGGTATTGATTTTCTTTCAATTTCTGTTTAATTATTGTATTCCCCAAATAATCCAATTATAGACATTGGTTTATTGTTTTATGACCATCAATTTTCAGCATAGCGTAGGGATTGTGAGTTACCTATAGATAGAAACAACTAAAAAGACATTTGGAAGTCTATGGTGCAGAAAATACATCATGATGATTCACATTAATCATCTTCGGTCGCACCAACAGTCTCATGACGGAAAATCCTTTCATGAAATTATTGATATTTTTTATAAAGATTAAAAATGGGGGGGGTATATTGCGAAATTAGATCCTGACCTGCATGGATTGATTTTTTAAAATATTCATTATTAAGGTAATTGGAATTCCTGTCTTCGAAACAATAACAAGCACCTGATGGACATTTTTCAATCAATCTGGTAATTTTCCTGAAAAACCATTTAATTCAGTATTATCTGTTTATTCAGGTATTATGCAAATTGTAAAATAAATGCTTATTTTACCTTAAAAGCCAAAGTATTATAGCCCCAACAACAGCTACAATAATAAAGATCCAATACCATTCCAATCCTCTATATTTATTCATCTTCCATTCCTTTTATTATCTTAATCGTTTACATATATAATACTTAAAAAACGCCTATCTTTTGTCTGGTTGCGTTAATCTTAAGCTATTTTAAAAATTCCACGAGAGGTCAATCATTTTCTTTCAAAACAACTATTCATAGGTAACTTTCATATTTCTGTATTTTTGCTACTACCCTGCTCAGATTCAATAGATAGATAGCATAGACATAATGTTAATTTATCTAATTCTACAATATTTTTCATCAAATGGTAATATTTTATATATACTTTAAATCTCGACATGCTCTTCATCTGAATAGACTTCCTTTATACTTCAAGATCAGGAATACATAGTAACTATTGTCCTCTCCTTCTTCATCATTAAAAGGACTGTGATGAGCAGTATCCCAGGACAGGGTGATTTTCTTAACTTTTGTATAGAAAATAATGAGTACATTATACTAAAAAGATAAAAAATGTCTGGGATTCGCAATCTCCCTTATTGGATGCATTCAGAACTTTTCAGAGGAATATCTATAATCCCTATTAATGTAATTAATTAGAATAAACATTATCCTTTCTTTAAATTCAACTCCATAAATCTGGTTCCTTTAACCGGATTATAGACATAGGGCTCAATATCATAAAATCCAAATGAGAGGTATAGATCCTGGGCTTTCTTCATTGTGGGGAGTGTATCAAGCCTCATATACTGATAATGTAATTTTGTGGCTTCCTCAATGATCATCCGAACAAGACTTCTGCCAATTCCCAGTCCACGATAAGGATCACAAACGTATAACCGTTTCATTTCACAGGTATTTTCAGTCAATCTGCGCAGCGCTACGCATCCTGCTGCTTTGCCATTTGCCAATGCCAGAATTAAAATGCCATCAGGAAGGCTGTACTTCCCGGGGAGATTCTTGAGCTCGGTTTCAAAATCCTGAAAGGCCAGATCTGTTTCAAGTGATTGGGCGTATTCTAAAAATAGCTTCTTAACTTCTTTGATTCCATCTCGACTGGTAGCATGCTTAAACTCAATCCTGTGCTGCTTATTGTGAATTTTATATTTCACAAATCTCAACTCCCAAAACTATTTCTTTGTTGTTATACCTACTATTATCGTGTATGTTTATACAATCCAAATCCATAACAATAGTATACACCAATAAAAAGATCCCCTCAGCAGGTTGCCGAAAGGCGGAAATGTCAAGGCTCCCCGGACAGGACGATTTTCGCAATTTTTGTTTTGTTGATGAAATTGAAAATATTTATCAAGAGTTAGAAACAATCTTTGCACCTTGCAAAAACAAATGATAATTAGAGACCAATCTCGTTGATTTCTGATTATTTAGCTTTAACTTCTGTACTTGAAATGATTGCATGCAATATAATGAATCATAGCTCCATCCTGATTTCTTTTGATAGATGTCATCTATGCATTAAATATGCTATCATCTTCCTCCTTAAATCTATTTAATCACATACAGAATAAATATAGTTAAAAGGATAATCTTCAGGGTCAATCTGGTCGGGACTGTTGCTGCAGACAGTGTTAAAATGACCGGTATCAGAGGTATTTGTTCCCCCAATGGTAGGGGTACCAGGATCATAATCACTAATCCCAATCCCGCCGCCACTACCTTCATATACCCAGTTTTCCATGATATCGTTTCCTGTGATGATGAGAGAACTGCTGCCAACCGAATAAATTCCGCCACCGGATGTATATGCCCCATTATTAATGATAATATTATCAGTAATAATGGGGGAACTTTCGTTATACACATGAATTCCACCACCATAGTCGCCTGAATAATTGTCGCTGATCGTGTTACCGGTGATATTGGGAGAGCTATTATTTATGTGAATCCCACCACCCCATTGATCCGCACGATTTTCAGTGATGTGATTGCTGATAATTCTGGGAGAGCTGCTGGAATGCACAATAATCCCCCCGCCATGGGGTTTTTTCCCATTTCGGATGGTAAAACCTTCCAGAGTCGAGGAATCTCCGAATTGAAACGTCA
>CAYSSG010000005.1:0-82121 GCA_964433635.1 uncultured Atribacterota bacterium
TATTATCAGCCGGATCAATAGATTGTAATTTTAAATACTGATTCAGCTTTCTGATACTGGTCATGAGAATACAAAATTGAGTTTGCTTCAGGGATGTGGAGTTTGTCTTTATAATTGAAATATGCTAAAATGACCTTGCTTTAGATTTTGATGAATACAACTATCTTTATCTATCTTTTTCGAAGGAGAAAAATTTGGCTAAGTTAGACCCGAATCAATTTAAAAACAGAAATTTCAAAAATGCTGGTTTATACCTGTTAATATTAATTGTAGTCATTTCTATTCTCAGTTCTTTTTTTGAACCGGGTTCTTCGGTCAGTCAATTAACTTATTCTCAGTTTCTCAGTGAAGTTGAGCGTAATAATGTAACAAGTATTACCATATCCGGCGATACCATTTCCGGAGTACTAACCAATAATCAACAATTCTCTACCTATTTGCCTGATGATCCTGAGTTAATGAATATACTGCGCAGTAAAAATATTAATATTGAAGCTAAACCACCTGTCGAACTGTCCTGGTGGATGCGCATTCTTTCCTCTCTCTTACCCATGGCTCTGATTATCGGTATCTGGATCTTTATGATGAGGCAGATGCAGGGTGGGGGGAACAAGGTCATGTCTTTTGGGAAAAGTCAGGCTAAATTACTGGGCAAAGAGGTCCCCCGGGTTACTTTTGCCGATGTAGCCGGTGTGGATGAAGCAAAAGAAGAATTACAGGAAGTCATTGACTTCCTGAAAAACCCGGCTAAATTTAATCAGCTTGGTGCTAAGATTCCCAAGGGAGTTTTGCTCTATGGCCCTCCCGGAGCCGGCAAAACCCTGCTGGCGCGTGCTGTTGCCGGAGAGGCAGGCGTTGCCTTTTTCAGCATCAGCGGTTCGGATTTTGTGGAGATGTTTGTGGGAGTCGGTGCTTCCCGGGTTAGAGATTTGTTCAAGCAGGCCAAGACAAATAATCCCTGTATCATTTTTATGGACGAAATTGATGCCGTTGGTCGTCACAGGGGTGCCGGTTTAGGTGGGGGTCATGATGAAAGAGAACAAACCCTGAACCAGTTGTTAGTAGAGATGGACGGCTTTGACCAGAATACCGGTGTCATTCTGATTGCGGCTACCAACAGGCCGGATGTTTTAGACCCTGCGTTATTAAGGCCCGGACGCTTTGATCGGAGAATTGTCGTGGACCGTCCTGATTTAATCGGTCGTGAGCAGATACTGAATGTTCACGCGAAAGGAAAACCGCTGGCCAAAGATGTCGATTTGAAAGTACTGGCCAGGAGAACGCCGGGATTTGTAGGATCGGATTTGGCTAACCTGATGAATGAAGCTGCTTTATTAGCTTCCCGAAAAGGGAAAAAGGACATTTCAATGGAAGAATTTGAAGCCTCTATTGACCGGGTGATTGCCGGTCCGGAGAAGAAGAGCAGGATTATGAATGAGAAAGAAAAGGAGATTGTTGCTTTTCATGAATCAGGTCATGCACTGGTAGCCAAACTGTTACCAAATTGTGATCCGGTGCACAAGGTATCCATTATCCCCAGGGGCAGTGCCGCACTTGGTTATACCCTGCAATTGCCCACAGAAGATCGTTACCTCATCAGCAAGTCTGAATTAATGGAAAGATTGAGCGTGCTGCTGGGAGGAAGAGTTGCAGAAGAGCTTATCTTTGAGGATATAACGACCGGTGCACAGAATGATCTGGAAAGGGCTACCAAGATTGCCCGTCAGATGGTTACCGAATTCGGTATGAGCGAATCAATTGGTCCCATGACCCTGGGCAGAAAACAGCATGAAATCTTTTTAGGCAGAGATATTTCGGAAGACAGAAATTACAGTGATGAAATTGCCTTTCAGATTGATAAGGAAGTGGAAAAGATTATTCAGGATGCCTATAATAAAGCAAAAGAAATATTAACTAAGAACAAAAGAAAATTAAAGAAAATTGCTGCAACCTTAATAGAAAAGGAAACCCTGGAAGGTGAAGAACTTGATAATCTTTTAAAGGGTGCAAAACTTGCTGTCGGGCAACAGATCGGTGCATAAAAAATGGTATAATAACATAGAATAAGAGTATCATGATTTTGCCTGGATCGATTATAAGAGAAATGAAGCATGGAATAAAAATAAGAACAATGGTTAGAAAAGGGGGTGGAAGAAAAGGATAAATAGATTATAAGTAATTTTTTTGTTTCATTCTGGAAAGAAACGAGAGGAGGAAAAGATTTTGAACAATAAAATATTATCAATTATTTTAGCTTTATTATTGGTTGTGGGCATGGGAACTGTTGCAACAGCCCAGACACCAAACCCGGACAGGCTGGTCTATGCAGTTATTGGTGGACCGGAGACCATGGACCCCCATTGGAGCTATGACACTGCCAGTGGGGAGATTATCTTCCAGGTGTATGATAACCTGATTGCCTATGACGGAGAGAGTATTGAAAAAATGGTACCCATGCTTTCTACCGAAGTACCTTCTGCCGAGAATGGATTCGTTTCTGAGGACGGGTTGACCTATACCTTCCCAATCAGGAAAGAAGTCAAATTCCATAATGGAGCCGTTTTGACACCGGAGGATGTGGAATACAGCTTTGAAAGAGGCATTATCTTTGACCGTGCCGGGGGTCCCTGCTGGATGCTGATAGAACCTTTACTGGGTGCAGGAACGATTGAAGACCTGGCTGTTCAAGTCGCAGGGGTAGAAAACTATGCCGACATGTTCGTTGACGAACAGCTGAATGAAGAATATAAAGATGCCCTGACAAAGGTTTTTACGGATTATGTAGATAAGGCAGTTGAGGTAGATGGGGATAATGTTGTATTCCATCTGGCCCAGTCCTATTCTCCGTTTTTGAACATCCTGGCTCATGGTGGCGGATGGGCAGCCATCATTAACAAAGAATGGTCCATCCAGCAGGGTGCCTGGGATGGAAAGGCAGATACCTGGTGGAATTACCATGATCCACAAAACGAAAGAGACCCACTCTATAGTGTAGCAAACGGAACAGGTCCCTTTAAGCTGACCAGATGGGTTCCGGAAGAAACCATCATGCTGGAGAGATTTGATGATCACTGGAGAGGGCCTGCCAGGCTGAAAGAAGTTGTCTATCAGTATATCAATGAATGGACGACCCGGAAACTGATGCTGCAGAGGGGTGATGCGGATATCTGCTATGTCCCGGTCACCAATATGAACGAAGCGGAGACCATGGAAGGAGTCGAACTGATTAAGGGTTTACCCACATTAGCCAATACATCAACCAGTATGCCCTGGCTCCTGAATGCAGAAGGCAATGCCAACCTGGGAAGCGGTAAGCTGGACGGTGAGGGAATTCCCCCCGATTTCTTCTCGGATATTCATGTCCGGAAAGGATTTTCCTACCTGTTCCCCTATGATGTCAATATTGAAAAATCAATGCAGGGACAGGCCAAGCGCAATCCCGGACCCTTCCCTGATCCCTTATACGGTTATACAGATGATCCCGAAATGTACTACGAATTTGACCTGGCAAAAGCCAGAGAGGAATTTCAGCAAGCCTGGGGTGGAGAGCTCTGGGAAAAGGGATGCAAATTCAACATCTTCTATAATGAAGGGAATGATGTCCGTAAAAATGTTTGTGATATGCTTTCCACCTATGCCCGGATGGTGAATCCCAAGTTCGAGCTTACTCCGGTCGGTGTTCAGTGGTCATCCTACCTGAAGATGTTCCTGGCCGAACAGGTTCCCATGTACACCATCGGCTGGCTGGCAGATTACCCCCATCCCCACAACTGGGCACCTACCTACCTGGGGAGTAATGGAACATACAGCGGTTATTACGGAAAGATCTATACCGATTGGGCTGAAGAGAATATAGATCCGCTGATCGAAAAGGCACTGAAGTCAGTTGATCCGGAAGAACAGAAGAGCATCTATGAAGAATTGACCAGAATAGCTCATGATCAGGCTGTAGCCCTGTATCTGTACCAGCCCATCGGAATCCATGTCCAGAGAGACTGGGTCAAGGGGTGGTACTACAATCCGGTCATATCCGGTATGCCGGCAGGTGCTGATTTCTACTATATCTATAAAGAATAAAATCACGAGCAAGCATAATTTTCACTAGAAGTGATATCTATTCGCTCAGTAGCATAGCGATGGAGTGGAAATGAATAAGATCTTCCACTCCATCGCACTTTTAGTATTGTCTTTATTTTTACTTCTAGTTAAACCTGTCAATCCAAAATTTGATAAAAATTTTTAAAAGGAAAAAGAAAGATGTTGTCCTATATCATCAGACGTCTCTTGATTCTCCCTTTCATATTATTAGGAGTTACTTTCCTGATATTCTGTCTTTTTTCACTTTTAAGTCCCATGGAGAGGCTGGCAACCTATATTAACGATCCCAGTGTCCTGAAAAATCCCCAGGCAGCCCAGCGGTTGATCGATAAGTATCACCTGGATGACCGGTTTCCTGCCGGTTATATTTACTGGGTGCAGTCGTTAGTGAGGCTTGATTTCGGCTGGTCCCCCACTGCCAACCAGCCGGTCTGGGAGGCAATTAAGCAACGGCTTCCGGCTACCATGGAGCTGGTTTTCTATTCCGTCATACCGGTGATTCTGGTGGGCATCTGGTTAGGGATCATTTCAGCGGTGCATCACAACGATCTGCTGGACCAGGCCATTCGGGTCACAGCGATCATTGGCTGGTCTTTGCCTACCTTTATCTTTGGCTTATTGGTATTATTTATATTTTACGGCATTTTGGGGTGGTTGCCCCCGGGACGGTTGAGCACCTGGGCACAGTATATTGTCTATACCGGGGACAGTTTCAAAAGCTATACTCATTTCATAACCATCGATTCCCTGCTCAACGGACGCCTGGATATTTTCTGGGATGCCCTGAAACATCTGATTGCACCGATTATTACCCTGTCTTATATCTCCTGGGCTTATCTACTGCGCATTACCCGTTCCAGTATGCTGGAAACACTGCGGAAGGATTATATCCGGACTGCCCGTTCCAAGGGGGTTGATGAGAAAACAGTTGTCTATCGGCATGCCCGGAAAAATGCCATGATCCCGGTGGTAACAGTGGCAGGCATGATGATTATCGGTATGCTGGGAGGCGTCGTTATCACCGAGACCGTATTTACCTATCCCGGATTAGGTTACTGGGCTGCATCTTCTGCCCAGCAGCTGGATTATGGTTCGGTCATCGGTTTTGCCCTGTTATTTGCCTTTATGATGGTTCTTGGAAATTTAGTTGTTGATGTTTCCTATGCCCTGATTGATCCCAGGGTCAGATTGGAGTAGTGAATAATGAACCGCATCATCAGAAAATTACTCAGTAATTCAACCTCTCTGGTTGGTTTACTACTGCTCTTGGCATTTATCATGATTGCGGTTTTTGCCCCCATGATTGCGCCTCCCTTATTTCCCGATCCCTATCAGATTCCCCGCATGTCCTGGGATGTAGAACCACAGCCGCCCGGATTTTCCATGTCGGAGGATATGAGATTTGTCTATGAGAGTCTGGGAGAGCCCATCACCAGAGAAAAAGCCATTTTCGGCACAGCCCAGGGCGGATATGATATCTTCTACGGTCTGATATGGGGAACCCGAACGGCATTTCGTATTGGCATCATTACAGTGACTTTTTCTATGTTCATCGGGATTGTGTTAGGCTCCGTTGCAGCCTATTTTGGCGGCTGGCTGGATGAGGTATTAATGCGCGTTACAGATATCTTTCTCTCCATTCCCTTTCTGGTTGCAGCCATGGTCTTGACGACCATTCTGGGAAGAGGTCTGGATAAGGTGATGATAGCCCTGGTCTTCTTTGGCTGGATGGGATATGCCCGGGTCATCAGGGGAAGCATCTTGTGTGCCAAGGAGGAAACTTATGTGACCGCTGCAAGGGCACTTGGAGTCAAAGATTTTAATATCATCACACGTCATTTACTGCCCAATACCATCTTCCCGGTACTGGTGCAGGCCAGCATGAATATCGGTTCTATGGTGATCACCGCTGCGGCTTTAAGTTTTCTGGGTGTAGGTGCACCCCTGGGTTATGCCGATTGGGGACAGATGGTCAGTTTTGCCCGAAACTGGATTATCGGTTCACCGGGAAATGCTGGAGAATACTGGTATGCGGTATTTTTCCCGGGAGTCTTTATTGTACTCTTTGTCTTAGCCTGGAATTTAGTGGGTGATACGCTGAGGGATATTCTTGATCCTCGTCTAAGGGGTGAGCTGTAATGGCTGAAAATAATCAACAAAAAATATTACAGGTAAAGAATTTGAAGACCTATTTTTTTACCGAAAATGGAATTGTGAAAGCAGTTGATGGTGTTGATTTTGAGGTATATCAGGGTGAGACTCTCGGACTGGTCGGCGAATCGGGTTGCGGCAAGAGTGTCACCGCCTTTTCGATTGTAAAATTACTGGACTATCCCGGTAAGACAGTAGAAGGCCAGGTTTTGTTTAAAGGTGAGGATTTACTGAAAAAAAACGAAAGACAGATGCGCCGGATCAGGGGAAAAGAGATTTCCCTGATTTTTCAGGAACCCATGACCTCTCTGAATCCTGTTTTTACGATCGGTTTTCAGATTACAGAGGCACTGGAGATCCATTTCAGGATGGGAAAAGAGAAAGCCCGGGAAAGAGCGATCCAGCTTTTAGAAAAAGTAGGTATTCCCATTCCGGAACAACGCATTGATGAATACCCTCATCAGTTAAGCGGCGGGATGAGACAGAGGGCGATGATAGCCATGGCTCTGGCCTGTGATCCTGACCTGTTGATTGCGGATGAACCCACTACCTCTCTGGATGTTACCATTCAAGCGCAGATATTAGAATTAATGAAATCTCTATTAAAACAATTTAACAGTTCATTGATTATGATTACCCATGACCTGGGAGTGATTGCCGAGATTGCCGATCGCATTGCGGTGATGTACGCAGGCAAAATTGTGGAATACACTGATACCCGGTCGATATTTTATGCACCGCTTCATCCTTATACCTTTGGTTTGCTTACTTCCATCCCCAGATTGGATATGGAAATTGAAAAACTGGAGTCCATACCTGGTGCGGTTCCCGATCCATTACATTTTCCGGAAGGATGTAAATTTCATCCGCGCTGTATCTTTGCCACAGAAAAATGCCGAAAAGAAGAACCACTGCTTGTGGAAGCTGAAGATAAGCATTTAGTTCGCTGCTGGCATATTGAAAAGGTGAGGCAGGAAGCAAAAAAGATGGCATTTACCGGGAGGTTAGCAGTAAGTGAATAGTCCATTAGTCAGTGTCAAAAATTTAGTCAAATATTTCCCCATCAAAAAAGGTGTTTTTAGAAAGACAGTGGGCTGGGTGAAAGCCGTTGATGATATCAGTTTTGATATCTACAGTGGAGAAACATTGGGATTAGTCGGAGAATCCGGTTGTGGAAAATCCACCACTGCCATGACCATGCTACGATTGGAAGAACCAACCGGGGGAGATGTCATCTTTCAGGGAAAAAATCTTGCTAAGATCAGCAAGAGCCAGATGAGAAAATTCCGCAAAGATTTACAGGTCATATTTCAGGATCCTTACAGCTCTTTAGATCCCCGGATGAAGATAAAGAATATCATTGCAGAAGGACTGGCTGCTCATCACATGTTAAATACCGGAAAGAGATATCAGAAGGTGGGAGAAATCCTGGAAAGGGTAGGGATTGTTCCCGATTATATGGATCGGTTTCCCCATGAATTCAGTGGCGGACAGCGGCAGAGAATCGGGATTGCACGTGCTTTAGCCCTGGATCCCAAGATGATTATCTGTGATGAAGCGGTTTCAGCACTGGATGTCTCTATCCGTTCACAGATCATCAATCTATTCAAGGATTTACAAAAAGAGTTTCAACTGACCTATCTTTTTATCGCTCATGACCTGAGTGTGATTAAATACATCAGTGACCGGGTTGCTGTGATGTATCTGGGTAAAATTGTTGAAATTGCGCCAAAAGATATTTTTTTCCGGAAGACGCTACACCCCTATGCCCAGGCATTAGTTTCTGCCGTTCCGGTTCCCAATCCGGATTTTAAGAAGAAACGTATTATTCTGCAGGGTGATGTACCCAGTCCGGCCAATCCACCCAAAGGCTGCCGTTTTCATCCCAGATGCCCGAAAGTAATGGATATCTGTTCCCGGGAAGAACCTCTCTTAAAGGAAATTGAAAAAGATCATTATGTAGCCTGTCATCTTTATAAATAGGTTCCATCACTGATTTTATAACCTGTCAGGATTTTATTCAGCAATTTCAAATTGAGAATCGAATGCTTTTATGTTAAAATAGGTTTCGGTAAAAACCGAGCGCCCGTAGCTCAATGGATAGAGCAGGGGCTTCCTAAGCCCCGTGTTGGAAGTTCGACTCTTCTCGGGCGCTCCACAGTTATTTCCCACTGATGGTATGGTTCCTTATAAAGATTTCAAAATTTTGCGAGGATTACAGGTCTATTTGAAATGTAACTTTCTGATGACTTTGACCATCAGGAATGTAAAATAGGAGAGGAAAAAATGGAGGAAACGCATATTGAACAAAAAGGTGAATGAGCTTTTAAAAAAACTTATCACAGAGTCTATGAGAAGATACCTGCAAAGTAAATGCTTTGATTTAAGTAAAGTTCCTTCCATTGTTTTGACAACTCCTAAAAGCCCGGAACACGGCCATCTGTCAACGAATATTGCTTTGCAACTATCAGGAATGCTACAAGAAGAACCGAGGGAAATTGCCGGTTATATTGTAGATGGAATTGCCAAAGAGGATACTGAAGTCATCGAGAAGATTGAAATTGCCGGGCCGGGATTTATTAATTTTTATTTAAAAAATACGATACTGCATAATGTCCTGGCTGAGATTATGAGGAAAAAGGAACAATTTGGCTGTTCTGATATGGGTCAGGGTGAAAAAATAATGGTTGAATTTGTCAGTGTGAACCCTACCGGCCCATTGCATGTGGGGCATGGAAAATGTGCAGCAGTTGGTGATGCTCTTTCCAGAATCCTAACTGCTGCCGGTTATGATGTAGCGACGGAATATTATATCAATGATCACGGAAAACAGATGGATATCCTGGGTGAATCCGTTCTGACTCGTTATCGGCAACTTCTTGGTGAAAAAATAGAATTTCCGGAGAACGGATATCAGGGAGATTATATTATTTCACTGGCGAAAGAAATGGTGGAAAAATACCAGGATAAGTACAGAAATAAGGGTGATCACAATACAATTCAATTTTTTAAGGATGTTGCCCAGAGAAAGATTTTACAGGACATTAAAGATGATTTAACTTCCTTCGGGGTGAATTTTGATCGTTGGTTCAGTGAAGAGTCTCTCTATGCCGGAAATGAAGTTCAGCCAGTTATTGAGCGGTTGAAACAGCAAGATTTTGTGTATCTTGATAAAGGAGCCTGGTGGCTTAAGGCAACACAGTTTGGAGATGAAAAAGATCGAGTCGTACTGCGGGAGAATGGAGAAGCGACCTATTTTGCTTCCGATATTGCGTATCATGATAATAAGTTCAAAAGAGGATTTCAGATCCTGATTGATATCTGGGGTGCTGACCATCATGGTTATATAAAAAGAATGGAAGCAGCTATTCAGGCATTAGGATACTCCCCTGATTCTTTTCAGGTGTTATTGGTTCAGTTTGTTACCCTGATGAGAGAAGGCAAAGCAATCGGCATGAGTACCCGGGGTGGAAAATTTATTACCTTAAAGGAATTAATGAAAGAGGTTGGGAAAGATGTGGCAAGGTACTTCTTTTTAATGAACAGTCATGATAGTCATACAGAATTTGATCTGGATGTTGCCAAATCTCAGTCCATGGAAAACCCGGTCTTCTATATTCAGTATGCTTATGCCAGAATCTGCAGTATAATAGAAAAAGCGAGAATGAAGAATATTGTTTTGGATACCCAAACAGAAAGTCAGATAAACCTGGCTTTACTTACTGAGAAGGAAGAACTGGAGTTAATTAAAAAGTTAGCGTCCTTCAGAAGAGTTGTTGAAAGAAGTGCTTTGCAGTGGAAACCCTGTTTGATTGCTGCTTATCTGCATGATCTGGCAGCCATATTCCATAAATACTATACTGAACACAAGGTTATCGGTGAAGACCAAAGCCTTTCAGAGGCTCGTCTTTATCTAATCTGTTCAGCTAAAATTGTTCTGGAAAATGCCCTTGCTTTGTTAGGCATTCAAGCTCCGGAAAGAATGTGAAGTTTGGTTGAGGAAAATATGATAAAAAGTCGATTTGTCATTATTACCGGCCTTTCAGGTGCCGGGAAAAGTGTAGCCATTAAATTTTTAGAGGATTTGGATTTTTTCTGTATTGATAACTTCCCTCCGCAGTTAATTCCGAAATTTTCAGAAATGTGCCTGAAATCCCAGGGAAAATTATCTAAAATAGCCTTTGTTGTCGATATTCGTGGGGAAATCTTCTTCAGAGAACTTGATCAGTCTTTAAAAGAACTGGAAGCCATGAAAATCCAACCGGAAATTTTATTCCTGGAAGCACAGGATGAAGTCATTGTAAGACGTTTTAGTGAAACGAGAAGAAAACATCCTGTTCAGTTTTCACAGAGTATTCTGGAAAATATTCAACAGGAAAGAAAAAAATTAAAAGAGTTGAAATCAAAAGCCAGTATTATTATCGATACTTCTTATTTAGATCCCAAACAATTAAATCTTGAAATTAGAAAATATTTTCAAAAAATTACAGTGACAGACATCCATATCAGCCTGATATCTTTTGGGTATAAATATGGAATGCCCATTGATGTTGATATGGTATTTGATGCCCGATTTCTTCCCAATCCCTACTATCATAATGAATTAAGTGAATTATCGGGAAAAGACGTTAAAATTAAGGATTTTCTCCTGAAATTTCCTGTTGCCCGTCAGTTTATTCAAAAATATTTTTCTATAATTGATTCTCTTATTCCCTATTATATTAAAGAGGGGAAGAATTATTTGTCCATTGCAATCGGCTGTACAGGAGGGAGACACCGTTCGGTATTCCTGATAGACGAATTAGCTCCCCTATTTAAAAAGAAAGGCCATCATGTCTTTATAAGACATCGAGATATCAAGAAGGAAGAAAAAATTTATAGAGAGAAACTATAAATGAGCTTTAGAAATCACCACATCTTTTCATTATTGAAGTGGTTTTACCCGGGAATGAGAGTAAAACGCTTCTTACTTTTTGTATTACTGGGAATCATTTTGATGGCTGTAGGTCTGATTTATCTGATTGACCTGACCAGATTTTTGTGGATTAAAAATCAGATCAGGAATTTTTTTGATTATTATCATTTTGCACCCCATTTTTCCGGTTTCATTCTCATGATACTCGGTTCTTTCCTGGTTATTTTAGGTATTTCCAACATCAACCGGTCTGTTTTAAAGAGATTTGTACCGCAACAGATGGATAAGATTCCGGAGATTATCTTTCTACAGAGAAAATTAGGGAAAGGACCCCATATTGTGGTTATTGGGGGAGGAACCGGGCTTCATACCCTGTTAAGAGGTCTGAAGCAGTACACCAGTAATATTACTGCCATCGTGACTGTTTTTGATAGCGGAGGAAGCTCGGGACTGTTACGGGATGAATTAGGGGTTCTTCCTCCAGGAGATATCAGAAACTGCCTGGTTGCCTTATCAACCAAAGAACCGTTAATGACAAGATTATTTCAATACCGCTTTAAAAATGGCAGCTTACAGGGTCATAGTTTTGGCAATTTATTCATTACTGCCATGGCTGAAGTAAGTGGTGATTTTCCAAAAGGTATTGAAAAATCAAGTGAAATTTTAGCGATTCGAGGGAAAGTATTACCTTCATCCATTGAGAATGTTACACTGTGCGCTCAGTTAAAAAACAAGCAAATCATCAGGGGAGAAAAAAATATATCTCATAGTAATGAAAAAATCGAAAGCGTTTTTATTGAACCATCACCTATTCTGCCCTTACCGGAAACTATTCAGGCGATAAAGGAAGCTCAGGCTATTATTCTTGGTCCAGGAAGTCTTTATACCAGTGTGATCTGTAACCTGTTAGTTGAGAGTATACCTGAAGCGATTTGCCAGTCAAAAGCGTTTAAAATCTATATATGTAACGTGATGACCCAACCAGGCGAGACAGATCATTACTCAGCATCGATGCACTTGGAAGAGGTCATTAAATACCTGGATCACAATTGTATTGATTATGTTCTGCTGAATAATAAGGAATTGAGTGAAGAAGTAGCAGCAAAATACAGAAAGAAGAATGCATTTGCAGTCAGGGATGATTTAAATCATCAATTTGGACAGAGAACAAAAATGATTCGTCAGGAATTACTATCAGAAGTTGATTTTGCCCGGCACGATTCAGATAAAATCGCCAGGTTGATCATGGATATTATCCAGAAGGAGAAAAAGGTTAACAGGTAAATGTATTTTTCACCAATGGTAAAACAGGAATTGGCACGCGTTATGCCCCTGGATAGAGTAGAACAGGAGAGTGAATTATCCGCTTTTGTCAGAATGACAGGTATCGTAAAACAAACAAATCCAGTCCTGTTATTGATTTTAGAGAATCCTGTATTAATTAAGGTTATCTATTTTTTATTCAAGAAAGTGTTTCAGCTGGAAGTCGTGGTTGACATTATTCAGAAAAAAAAGAAAAGGCTTTATCTTATTACCATTCCAGATATAAAAAGAACAGAGAAGGTTCTGGATTATTTTGATCTGCAGGTCAGTTTACAGGGAAGAGTCATTGATAAGAAGCTCATGACCAAAAACAAGAAAGACCCTGCTGTTAATTTTGCATCTGGACCATTCTTACGCGGTGCCTTCCTGGCGAAAGGTTTTGTGAATGATCCTGAAAGGATGTATCATCTGGAAATACCCGGACGCGATAAAGACGAGGCAGACATGATCTATGCTGTTCTACAGGATGCTTCGCTCTCTGCAAAATTAGGTCTCTGGCAGAAGAAGTGGACTGTGTATATGAAAAAAAGCGAGGAAATCTTTGAATTTTTACGATTTATTGGCGTACAGAGAGCTTTACTGAATCTCCAGGATATTATTGCCAGAAAGGACCTTTTGAATACTGTCAACCGGCTGGTGAACTGTGAAACGGCAAATCTGGATAAAACAATCCTGTCTGCCAACAAGCAATTGAATGATATTGATCTGATAAGAAAGAATATTGGATTGGAAAATCTACCTCCAAGCCTGATTGAGGTGATTAAAATCCGGTTGGAAAATCCCTATTCCAGCATTCAGGAATTAGCCAATATTCTAGGAGGAAGTGTTTCCAAATCAGGAATTTATCATCGTCTAAAGAAGATAGAACAGTTAGCGGAAGATCATATGCCGGTGGAAAATCAATCAATGCCATGGCAGATATGAAAATGAAACCATGTATAATTCTATAGATAATCCAGTAGAAACATGATACAATACAGCAGATATTTACCATTACAGCAATTATTTTTGAAGATTTGAACTTTGTTATCTGTATGTATGAGAGAAAATTATATTAACAGCTAGTCAGAAGTAGTTTACAATCATATCGGGTAATATTTTAAAATAACCAAACCATAACAGGTGGGTAGATAAGAAGATGTTAATGAATCAGGGAATGGCTTTGGAACAGAGACAAGCTTTGCATTTAACCGCCCAGATGCGGCAGTCTATTGAGATTTTACAGATGAATACGATTGATCTAAGTCAGTGGTTACAGAAAGAATCACAGGACAACCCGGTTTTGGAGATAGAGATGAATCAAATGACTGATAAGGATAGGGAATTGAGTCAGAATGGTGCATCAGGAGAAAAAGATTCATCAAAAAGCATTGAAAGCGATGAAATGAGTCGGGAAGAGGTAAATTCCTTTTTTTCTAACCGGATAGACAGAACAATGTTGATGAAGAAGAATAGGATAACGACTGAGCTGGAAGGTGATTTACAGAATTTGATTACCCAGAATATGACCTTACAGGAACATCTTCTTTTGAGCTTTAATGTGACTGCAAAAAATGAAATTGATTTCAAGATCGGCGAATATTTAATCGGCAACATCAATCGAAATGGTTATTTAGGTATAAGCTGTCGTGAAGTTGCCCGAGATTTAGGTATTCCGGAAAAAAGAGTCAAGCAGGTTTTAGCAATGATTCAAAATTGTTCAATTCCGGGATTAGGGGCCAGAAGCTTGAAAGAATGTCTCCTGCTGCAGCTTAAATATCTGAAATTAAAGGAAAAAGACTTGATTAAAAGACTGATTGTTTCCTATCTTGATGAATTATCGCGGAAGAATTTTAAGGTAATCTGTAAAGCCCTGGATTTGACTTATTATGAAATTCAGAATCTTCTGGATATGATGATAAGAAATTTTGACCCCAAACCGGGCAGAATTTTTTATCAGAAAAATGAGATACATTTTCTGATTCCTGATATCATTGTAAAAAAGGGGGATGTCAAATATGAAATCATTGAGAATACAAGCTATCTCCCATCGGTTAAAATCAGTTCTTTCTATAACCATCTTCTTTCAGAAAATAAGCTGTCCACAGAGATGAAAAACCGTGATTCTTTGTCCATAGAAAAGGAAAAGGAACAAGAGAAGACAATGGAATATCTGGAAAAAAAGATAAAATCAGCCCGGTGGATCATGCGATGTGTGGAACAAAGAAGAAAGACAATATTGGATATTACCCGTCTGATAATTGATTATCAGTCTGAATTTCTGGATAACGGAGTTACATACCTGAAACCTTTATCCATGAAGCGGGCAGCAGATTTATTGAATCTGCATGAGTCAACTGTTTCGAGGGCTATCAGTGGAAAGAGAATTCAGTTGCCCAGAGGAACATATGAAATGAAATATTTTTTTTCAAAGGGAATACCTCAAGAGAAGAATGAAATCGTATCCAATGAAAAGATAAAAAGTCTGATCAGGGATTATATTGAAACAGAAAATCATTATTTCCCTTATTCTGATCAAAAATTAGCTGAATTATTGCAACAGAGAGAGAATCTTCAGGTTGCAAGGAGAACAGTAACAAAATATCGAAGACTGATGGGTCTGTCTTCTGCCAAGATGCGCAGGAGATATAAGAAAGCAGGAACAAAAATAAATCAGTAATTTAAAATTGGAGGAGAATATGAGTATAAAAGTCGGTATAAATGGATTTGGTAGAATTGGAAGGAATATATTCAGGGCAGCGTTAAAAGATAAGAATATTGATTTTATTGCCGTAAATGATATTGCGGAAGCCAGGACCCTGGCTCATCTTCTGAAATATGATTCGGTACTTGGGGTATTAGATGTTGAAGTGAAAACCAGGGGTGAGGCATTTGAGGTTGCCGGTAGAACTGTGAAAGTGATCAGAGTTAAGGATCCGGCAGATTTACCATGGAAAGATCTGGGTGTTGATATCGTCATTGAATCTACCGGACTATTTAGAGACAGGGCAAGCGCTACCAAACATTTGACTGCCGGTGCCCGAAAGGTCATCATCACTGCACCGGCTAAGGATGAAGATGTCACCATTGTGCTGGGTGTTAATGAAAAAGATTATGATCATACAAAGCATCATATCATTTCTAATGCTTCATGCACGACAAATTGTCTCGCTCCTGTAGTAAAAGTGCTTCACGATACCTTTGGCGTGGAGAAGGGCATCATGTCCACCATTCATTCCTATACCTCAGACCAGATGTTGTTGGACGGACCTCATAAAAGTGATTTACGGCGGGCAAGAGCTGCTGCCCTTTCCGTGGTT
This sequence comes from uncultured Atribacterota bacterium, assembly GCA_964433635.1. GTDB lineage: Bacteria > Atribacterota > Phoenicimicrobiia > Phoenicimicrobiales > Stramentimicrobiaceae > CAYSSG01. The sequence goes on from CAYSSG010000005.1 coordinate 15,787, forward strand.
CCCACTACCACAGGCGCAGCCAAGGCAGTGACCCTGGTAATTCCGGAATTGAAAGGGAAATTAAACGGAATGGCTTTTCGCGTACCTACACCCAATGTGTCAGTGGTTGATTTGTCAGTCTGGCTGAAAAAGGAAGTAACAGTTGAACAGATTAACCAGTCTTTTCAGAAAGCTGCCCGTGGTTCCCTGAAAGGTATTCTGGATTATAATGAATTACCTCTGGTTTCCAGAGACTATAACGGCAACCCATTTTCTTCTATTGTTGATGGTCTTTCCACCATGGTAGTTGATGGCAACATGGCCAAAGTTATCTCCTGGTATGACAATGAATGGGGTTATTCCTGCAGGGTTGTTGACCTGGTCAAATATATATCAAAATCATCTTTGAAGAGAGAATGAAGAAAGGTAATTTTTAGCCAATAAGGTGTTATTTGTGATGAAAAGACTCTCTACTTCCGAAGATAGGGAGTCTAATCGAATATTTTGGAGGATACGATCATGCGCAAACCATTGATTGCCGGAAATTGGAAGATGAATAAGACAGTTACTGAAAGCATTTCCCTGATTAAGGAATTAATTGATTTTATGAAAGGCTATGAAGATACGGAAGTGGTGATATGCCCGCCTTTTACCTCATTATGGGTTGCCAGGGAATTAATTCAGGATACGAATATCCTGTTAGGTGCCCAGAACATTTACCATCAGGATGAAGGCGCCTTTACCGGGGAAATATCAGCGAGTATGCTGCAGAATATTGGTTGTAGTTATGTCATTGCAGGTCATTCTGAACGAAGAGGTTTTTTTCATGAAAATTCTCAGGAGGTTGCCTGGAAAGTTCAAAAGGCACTATCCTTTGGTCTTAAGCCAATTATCTGTGTTGGAGAGAAATTAGCAGAAAGAGAATCAGGATTAGCTGAAGATGTGGTTAAAGAAGAGGTGGAAGCAATTGTAGAGGTGGTAAAATCTCTGGAAGCCTCAAAAGTTGTTTTTGCCTATGAACCGATCTGGGCAATCGGCACCGGCAAATCTGCAACCTCCCGGGATGCCAATGATATGGTGAAGTATATTCGTGAACTGTTGAGGAAGAAATATGATGAAAAGGTCAGTGATCAAATCAGGATTTTATATGGAGGAAGCGTGAATCCTGAAAATATTAAGGAATTGATGGCTGAAAGTGATATTGATGGTGCATTAGTTGGAGGAGCCAGCTTAAAAGCCCTTACTTTTTCACAAATAGTAAAATACAGGATATAGCATATTCTTGCTGCCTTATAAAAAGAATCCTGAAGAAATAAGAATATCAAAATTGGGATTTCTGATTAAATAATTCTCCTGACTACCTTGAAGCAATACTGTAAATATGTTATGATTCATAAGCATATGATTTCAGGTGATTATATGGGGAGAAGTGTATCCCGAATAAAAACATAGAAGGAGAGAGTAGCCGATGCCAACATGGTTGATGCTGATTCAAATTTCAATAAGCATAGCCCTGATAGCCATAGTTTTATTTCAAACCAGAAAAGTCAGTCAGGGTGGTGGTATTTTTGGTGGAGGGACATTTGCTGAGCATAAAGGAAGAAAGGGAAAGGAAGCCCTTTTTCTCAAAATAACGACTGCCGTTGCTGTTTTATTTATGCTATCATCCATTTTGATTAGTATTTATAAATAATCGAAAAGGAAACAGAATAACATTGAATCAATTTATTCGTTCTACTTCCGAAATAAAGCACTACCAGGTAGATACTGGGCGGAAACTTTTTTCTGCTAATCATGATGAGATAGAAAAAGGATTGACGACTGATGTTTATTTTATAAGAGCCCTGGAAATCCTGAAATATCTCCAACTGGATGGTACCAAGGTTACGGCAGAAATATTTGCCAGAAGAAAAGGAATTTTTGCCGGTGTTCAGGAAATATACAATCTGTTAAAGGATAAAAATATTAAGCTCTGGTCAATTCAAGAGGGAGATTCGTTTCAACCCAAAGAGACAGTCATGCGAATAGAGGGGCCTTATAACGAATTCGGAATTTTTGAGACAGTCATACTGGGAATACTGGCCAGCAGTTCTGCCTGGGCTACTGCAGCCAGAGCATGTCGTGATGTTGCTGGTGACAAAAAAATTATCTGTTTTGGATCCCGCCATATACACCCGGCAGTTGCCCCGGTCATGGAGAGATCCGCTATAATCGGTGGTATTGACGGAGCCAGTTGCATTCTGGGAGCGAAATTGATGGGCCAGGAGCCTCAGGGAACGATACCGCATACCGTGATCATTATTTCCGGAGACACGGTTAAGGCAGCAAAGGCATACCATCATTGCTGTCCCCCTGATGTTCCCAGGGTTATCCTGATTGATACATTTAAAGATGAGGCTGAGGAATCATTGAGGGTAGCTAATGCCTTAGGAAAAGATTTATTGGGAGTTCGGCTTGATACTCCCAGTGAAAGAGGAGGAGTATCCCCTGATCTGGTCAAAGAAGTGAGAATTCGGCTGGACCAGGCAGGATTTTCCCATGTTAAGATTTTCGTCTCCGGAGGTATAACGCCCGAACGGATTGAATTACTGAGTCAAGAAGCAGTAGATGCCTTTGGAGTGGGCAGTTTTATCAGCGATGCATCCCCCATTGATATGACCCTTGATATCAAGGAAATCGAAGGAAAACCGATTGCCAAAAGAGGGCGGATCCCCGGAAAGATTGAAAATAAAAAGCTTGTGAAACTGATATAGCATTACGTATTATCTATATCATATGCTGCATAATGTGAAATACTGGAAGTATAAATGTAAGATAATATAAAAAAATCAATCTAAATTTTAAAAATTAAAATAAATCTGTTGAAAACAGAAAAATATCAGTAAACCAATCAGCTGGAAAATAAGTCATAGGAAAAGTGTAAATATATTTAATCATTCATGTAGGGTAAATTTTTTTTATAGTGTCATTCGTTTTCGGTTTTTATATTTTGTTATTTTAGACCAGCATCTATACTTAAAAACGGTTTTGAAGTTTGGATTGGCAGATTCTTAATGATTTTTAACCAAAAACGAATAACTAAAAACTGAAAACAAATTTCAAGCTAACGACTGAATACCAACGACTAACGACTTATTATTGGACTCAATACGTAATACACACGACGCTATATCGTTTACCGTAAGGAGAGTTTGTGAATTGACTTTTGACACAGTATCTGAATTGAAGTTTGGATTGGCAGATTCTTAATGATTTTTAACCAAAAACGAATAACTAAAAACTGAAAACAAATTTCAAGCTAACGACTGAATACCAACGACTAACGACTTATTATTGGACTCAATACGTAATACGGTATACGTTATACTGTCTTTAAATTGCCGGGATGGCGGAATAGGTAGACGCGCCAGCTTGAGGGGCTGGTGGGCTTATTGCTTGTGGGGGTTCAAATCCCCCTCCCGGCACCTCTATGCTGGTTGACGTGATATTCTAAAGGTTAATATTTTTTTAGAGGAAGTGCATACTTCCTTATTTTAATGTAAAAATACGGATTTTCAGTCACGAAATCCAGTCAACAGAAAATACGCTCTCCGGAGAACTTTCCAGGGAGATGAGAGGAAAGCGATTAAAAGGGTTTCAGGGATCATCTTTTCCTGATTCATTTATTGAGATGCATGAAAGATCAATTGCCCGGAACTTATTGCATATCGTCTTAGATAAAGCAACTGTTAACGGTAGACAAAAAAAAGTAAAATTAATACGAATCATCATTGGCGAATTGACTATGATTCATGACGAGCTTCTGGTAGGTGCTTTTTATCAATTATCCCATTCTACAGTGGCAGGGGAAGCCAGAATTGAAATCCTGCATTCAACTTTACATGGAAAATGTCAAGACTGTCAAAAAAAATTCAAATTGAATAAAAGGGAATTTAAATGTCCTTTTTGTGGAGGTCAGTCTATTCAGATTATTAGTGGAGATGAATGTTTTATTCAGGATATTGAGCTGGTTGACCATTAAATTTTCTAAAATCAATTGCACACCTTATGAGGAATATGATATACTTTTGCCAGTGTTTTGAATTTCAGCAATTGAATCAACGCCAATACAGTTTCGACATAAAATTGATTGTAATAAAGAAGAAGATTGGTCTAAGAGAATAGGTAAAAATTTTCTTAAATAAAGACTTAAAGTGAGGTGAAGGAATGATTGGTTTTATTGTCAGTTTTATTTTGAGTTTTGTTGCCTATCTTTTTTTAACCGCCAATCAGGGAGAGATTCTTGGTCTATGGAGTCAATATGAAATCGTTGCTGCTGTGATTATTTCCTTAATTGTTGCGGCTATTTCAGCAAAGGTTTTGTTTCAGAAGAAGCATTATCGATTATTAAACCCATTGAGATGGGTTCTTTTTTTGTTCTATCTGATAGGACCTTTTTTTATTGCCATGGCAAAAGCAAATATTGATGTTGCCTATCGAGTGATTACCGGGAAAATCAATCCGGGAATTGTGAAGATATCCCCTCATTTAAAGACAGATACTGCTATCACGATGTTGGCAAATTCCATTACCTTGACACCCGGAACGCTCAGTGTAGATATCGATGAAAAGAACAATGATCTTTATATTCATTGGATTAATGTTACCAATCTCAAACCCACCATTGAAGATATTTGCGGCAGCTTCCCTGTATGGGCCAGGAGGATTGCAGAATGAATCAATTAAGTAATATTTTTCTGATTCCAGCTATTTTGTTGATGTTTTTTATTTTTATCTCTTTATTGCGTCTTATCTTAGGGCCGACAGTGCCTGATCGTGTGGTCGCTATGGACACGATTAACACATTAGTCATTGCTGGAATGATTTTATTCGGTGCCGCTTTTAAAGAGATCATTTATATAGATGTGGCAATAGTATATGCCTTGTTATCCTACATTGCGACCTTATTCATTGCAAACTATATGGAGAGGAGGGCGAAGGATAAGTGACGATTTTATTAATTATTTTATACCTGTTCCTTTTGATTGGAATATTTTTTAACGGATTGGGTTCATTCGGTTTAATGAGATTTCCTGATGTTTATACCCGATTACATGCTGCAACAAAATGTACTACTTTTGGATCTATCTTTTTTTCATTATCAGTAATTATTTTCGGATTCTATTCCTGGAATGCGAGTGGTGACTCTAAATATGGCGTGATGGCATTGCATACCATTGTAGCCCTGGTCTGTCTTGTTGCCACTAACCCTACAGGAGCCCATGCCATTGCCCGGGCGGCATACCGCAGTGGTGTGATGCCCAAGCAAGCGGTGGTTGATGATTTAAAGGAGGCAAACTTAAAATGAGTTCATTGATAGGATTTGCCCATATTGCCATATTGCTGATGATGATTGTTGCTGCATTTATGGCTGTTAGTATGAAAAATCTTTTACCGTCAGTGATTGCTCTGGCTGTTGCCAGTCTATTGCTTTCACTGGAATTCTATCTATTGCATGCACCGGATGTAGCAATAGCAGAGGCTGGAATCGGAGCAGCATTAACGATGGCTATCTATATTTTTGCCATTCGGGCAACCAGGAAGTGAGAGGTGAAGGAATGAAAAAATCAATCTTTGGTTTAGCTTTGCTTTTTTTTGTAGCCTTTATGATTTTGGCTGCTTTCAGCATGCGGCTATTTGGAGAGCCAACCTTTAGTGAGGTGGATGATTATTACATTCAAAATGCCCAGGCTGAAACAGGAGCTAACAATGTAGTAACAACCATTGTTTTCGATTATCGAGGTTTTGATACATTGGGAGAAGGGACAGTTTTGTTTACAGCGGTCATGGGGATTACGGCATTGTTCAGGGAGGTGGTCAAATGAAAGAAATGTCTCGTATCGTTAGAACAATGACCACATTGATGTATGGTTTTATTCTTGTTTATGGTTTTTATATCATCGCGCATGGTCATTTAACCCCTGGTGGAGGTTTCCAGGGTGGTGCAATTGCTGCCTCAGCCTTTGCTCTACTGGTAGTTGCCTACGGAAACAAGAGAGCCAAAGAATTTTTGCAGAAGGATTTTCTCGCCCTGGTTGAAAGTACCGGATTAGTTATCTTTATTACCTTAGCTTTTTTTGGTCTCGGATTTACCTTTTTTTATAATATTTTAGCAAACAGTGGCGGTTTATTCGGCAATGCGGCTGTCATTGGAATTAATCCCGGAGACCTGAATACCGGTGGGACCGTTACTGCTATGAACATCGCAGTTGGTTTAGAGGTCATAGCAGCATTGGGGGTTGTCATTTTAGTGATGTCTGCTGCTTCAGAGATTATACAGAAGAAGGAGAATTCATGATATGATTGGAAATTTTCCTTATATCGCTGTGGCAGTTTTAATCAGCTTAGGTATTTATACATTGATATTTAAAAAGAATCTGATTAAAATTGCCATCGGAATAACGATTATTGAGAGTGGTGTTAATTTATTTCTCATCACCCTGGGATACAGAAAGGGAGCCGTTGCGCCTATATACACACAGGCACCGGAGGGAATGAAAATGGTTTTACCAACTCCCCAGGCTTTAACCCTGACCAGTATTGTTATTGGTGTCGCAACCACTGCTCTGATACTTTCAATTGTGATGATGATTTTCAAAAAATACGGAACACTGGATGCCGATGAAGTGAGGAGGTTAAAAGGATGAGCAGCATTTTAGCCCATGCACCTGCCTTAGTCATAGCTTTTCCACTATTGGCAGCATTTTTAACACCTGTTATAGGTCGCTTTAACCGTAAAGGATTGGGCTGGTTCGTATCAGTTGTACTGGGACTTACCCTGATTTTAACTTTACTCATGGCAACCCATATATTGACCGAGGGCCCGATGATTTATGTTTTTGGTGGGCGTGAAGCAGGGTTAACCCTGCCTTCCGGCTATACGGTACCAATCCGGATTATTTTCCATATCGACGGGATGGGAATTTTTATGGGATTGATCACTGCGGTTGTCTCCTTTCTTGGCGCTATTTATTCTGTCTCTTATATGCAGGAGCATAGTGGTTTGGAAAAATATTATGCCCTTTTACTGTTGCTGGCGGCCGGGATGTTTGGCATGGAACTAACCGGAGATATTTTTAACTTTTTTGTTTTTCTGGAAATCGCCTCCGTTGCCTCCGTTGCCCTGATTGCTTTCCGGAGCCATATTTCCGGTGAACCTGCAGAAGCAGGTTTTAAATACATGGTGGTGAGCTCTATTGCTGCCTTAATGGTTTTATTTGCCGTAGGATTATTTTATGGACAGTATGATGTACTGAATATGGCTGCTATCGCCAGTGTAATGCAGTTTACGCAACTGGATAAAATTGCCTTAATATTGCTGGTGACCGTTTTAGCAATGAAAGCCGGTTCGGTTCCCATGCATATGTGGACGCCTGATGCCTATTCGGAAGCTCCTGCGGCGATTACCATGATATTAGTTGCTGCCAGTCAAGCCAGCTTATATGCTCTTTTCAGAGTATCTTTTTCTCTGTACAATATCACCTTAAATACTGTTGCTGTTGGCTGGATTATTATTATTCTGGGTGTTCTGTCCATGTTTATCGGCGTTACCATGGCTATTATTCAAAAAGATATAAAAAGGCTTATGGCTTATCATGCCATATCCCAGACCGGCTATATGCTGTTAGGTGTCGGGGTAGGGCTGGCTGTTCTCGGGAATCCTCAAGCATTGGAGACCTTTGGAATCAAGGCCATGGAAGGCGGTATATTTCATATTATGAACCATGCCATGTACAAGGGTTTACTGTTTTTAACTGCTGGTGCGTTATTTTATAGAACAGGCACCAGAGACCTGAACAGGATGGGTGGATTGGCAAATAATATGTCTTACACCACGATATTCTTTATTATCGGTGCGGCAGCGATTGCAGGGATACCTCCCTTCAATGGTTTTGCCTCAAAGCTGATGATTTATGAGTCTGTCTATCGATTCAATCCACTCTTATCGATTATTGCCATGTTAGTCAGTATTTTAACGCTGGCTTCTTTTGTTAAAGTGTTTCATAGTGCTTTTTTAGGTCCTAAACTGGAGCAATATAAAGATGTGCAGGAAGTGCCAAAAACCATGGTATTTGCCATGGCAACCCTGGCCTGCATTATTGTTCTTTTCGGCTTATTCCCGGACATTATTGTGAAGAATTTAGTTCACCCTGCAGTCATGGCTTTAATCAACCAAACAAATTATACTGCAGCGATATTGGGAGGAATGTAAGATGATAATTGGTTTATTGGAAACAGGCAGTGGTTATTGGAATGCGATTAGTTGGGTGATCATGGTCATTGTGGTTGGAATAGCAGTGATCTGGTTAAGAAATCACGGAGAAGACAAATATAAAAAAGATACGAACCAAACGAAACCATTTCTCTCGGGAAATCCTGAGGTTAGCAAAGAAGATTCGCATGTTGGTGCCAGTCATATCTATTGGGGGTTTACAGAGGCATTGAAACACTATTATCGGCCTTTGGTTCATCTGCACACGGGAAATATTAATGATTACAGTGGATGGATTATACTGGTCATGGCACTTATTTTTATGATAGTAGGGGTGAGTTAAATTCATGAAATTAGATAAATATTTAGATCGTTCTTTATGGGTATTCCATCTGAATACCGGTTCATGCAATGGTTGCGATATAGAAATTGTTGCCCTGTTAACACCCAGGTATGATGTAGAGAGATTTGGTATAAAACTGGTGGGAAGTCCGAAGCATGCTGATGTATTGCTCATTACCGGTCCGGTTAACAGGAAGATGTTACCAAGGTTGAAATTGATCTATGAACAGACTCCTGACCCCAAGGCAGTTATTGTTGTGGGTACCTGTGGCACAAGTGGGGGTGTTTTTTATGATTCTTATAATATCGTAGGTCCTGCAGATCAGCATATTCCCGTTGATGTATATGTTCCCGGCTGCCCAATCAGACCTGAAGCAATTATTAACGGAGTCTTAAAGGCCTGGCTTAAACTGGAAAGATTAAGAGGTACATCCAGTGAAAAAGTAAAAGAGCCAGTTTCCACTAAAAAATGAAGGTTTAGGTGAATACCATGGAATATAAGGAACCAAAAGAGTTACTATCTTTTCTGAAAGAGCATCTGAAAGACGCTCTTTCAGATAGCCGTATCGAAACCAGAAAAGCAGGCACCAAACAGCAAGAATTCCATAATATATGGTTAGAAGTTACCAGAGAAAAGTTCAGGGATACGGTAAAATTATTAGCCAGCTTGCACTACCCGCATATTGCCATTATTTCCGGTAATGATACCGGTGAATCCATCGATTTGGTCTATTTACTGTCTATATACTATGGAGAAAAATTTAAAGAGATTTCCGTTAATATAAAAGTCAGATTAGACAGGAAAAAACCCAGCATAGAAAGCATTACTGATATAATTCCGGGAGCCCAGACGACGGAAAGGGAGATCAAGGAGATGTTAGGTGTGGAATTTATAGGACTTCCGGATATGCATCATATCTTTTTACCGGAAGATTTTCCAAAGAATGTTTTTCCTTTAAGGAAAAACGAAAAAGGATTGGACAAACTTGTTCAGAAGGAAAGTTGAGGTGATTCAAGGTGAGTCAATCATCATATAAAGTACCTATCGGTCCCATTCATCCCTCGCTGGAAGAACCAATGACCTTTAATTTTGAGATAGCAGGGGAAAAGATAAAATCAATAGATTTAGCCCCGGGAGATAATCATCGCGGAATTGAATTTATGGGAAGAAATAGAAATATCATTCAGATTATCTATCTTGCAGAAAGAATTTGTGGCATCTGTTCTGCCTCTCATCCCTATGCTTTTTGCCGGGCTGTGGAAAATGCCGCCGGTATCGAGGTACCACCCAGGGCTGAATATATCCGGGCGATTATTGCGGAACTGGAAAGAATTCATTCTCATATCTTATGGGCTGGTGTTGCCGCCCACGAATTAGGTTTTGATTCGGTATTATTCCTCTCCTGGAAAGTACGGGAAGAAGTTCTGGATCTTCTGGAACTATTAACGGGAAATCGGATTAATTATGGAATGTATATGATTGGTGGCGTAAGGAGAGATATTTCAAATGAACAGATCCCCCGTATCAGACAGACCATAGAATATTACAAAAATGTCTACCAGAAATTAGAAGATGTGTTTCTTGATGATCCCAGTATAGCCATCAGAACCAGAAATATTGGTGTTTTAACTTATGATGAGGCGTTGAGTCTGTCGGGTGTGGGGCCGACCACAAGGGCATCTGGCGTAAAAAAAGACGTGAGACAGGACCAGCCTTATTCAGCTTATGCCGATATGGATATCAAGGCCATTACGCCGGATATGTATTCGGGTAAAGTCGTTGGCGATGTATATGATCGAATTATTGTTCGCATCCTGGAAGTCAAACAGTCTGTGGAGATTCTTGAGTATTGCTTAAATCATCTACCTGAGGGAGAAATATTAACCGAAAAAAAACTTGCCAAACTTCTGGGAAGCCTGAAGAAGGCTAAAGGCGAAGGGGTCGGAAGACATGAAGCCCCCCGCGGTGAGGTTATACATTATATCAAATTAAACGAAGGAGAATATCCGGAAGTGTGGAAAGCGAGGGCGCCTACGTATAACAATCTGATGCCCTGGATTCCTATGTTACGAAATCAGGAAGTGGCGGATATTCCCATTGTCATTGCCTCCATTGACCCCTGTATAGGCTGTATGGATCGGGTGACACTTGTTGATTCTGATTCTCATGAAAAAGAGATCTTAACCAGGGAAGAATTAAGAAAATTAAGTATTGAAAAGACCAGGAGGATGGTGCGATGAGTGGCGAAAGTATCTCGATTTTCATTCTAAAAATATTAATTGCATTGGTCATAGCTGCTCTGGGGATCGTCATTGGTTTATTTTATAAAGGTATTGACCGGAAACTGGCAGCGATGTTACAGTCCCGTGTAGGACCTCCCATCAGGCAACCTTTTCTGGATTTCTTTAAACTGATGGTAAAGGAAAATATCGTACCTGAGAATGCGGTTCCCTGGATTTTTAACGGGGCACCTGTCTTAGCACTTGTTTCCACAATCACGATCTTGTTTTATATTCCCCTGGCCACTTTTCCCGCTTTGCTGGGAAACTCAGGTGATTTGATATTGATTGCTTATCTATTAGCCATACCGGCCATTGCATTAGTAGCGGGAGGTTTTTCATCCGGATCCACCTATGCCAGCATCGGAGCCCAGAGAGAAATGGTCATGATGATGAGTTATGAGCTGCCATTGGTCACAACGATCATTGTTTTAGGGTGGCGTTTAAGCTTAGCCTATCCCGGCTTGAATGTGTTCTCTCTGGAGGTCTTAAGTGCTAATCCGATTTGGGATTTAGTCGGTCCATTAGGTTTTATTGGTGCCTTATTTCTACTCTTTACACTGGCTATTGTGACACCGGCAGAGTTATCTATTGTACCTTTCGATATACCGGAGGCAGAGACCGAATTGGCAGGGGGTGTCTTAGTCGAGTATTCAGGTCGGAATTTAGCTCTTTTTGAATTAGCCAATGCCGTTAAGATGATTGTCATGGCTTCGCTGACTGTGGTACTCTTTTTCCCTTACAATATTTCACCCCTATTCTCTCTTGGGGGTGTTATTGCAGTTGGTTTGGATGTCCTGTTCTTTTTTGTAAAATTATTTGTCGTTATATTTTTTGAGGCAACATTGATTCGTGTTGCAGTCGCCCGTTTAAAGATAAACCAGGCTTCAGTAGCTTACTTGCTCTTTCTTTCTGCCATAGGTTTAATGGGTTTATTGTTTATAGCTATCGATTATATCTTATAAATAGAACGAGGTGATGAAAAATGCCAACACCAATGGTATTTGAGTTAATCAGGCAGTTGTTTAATAAGCCGGCGACTAATTGTTTCCCGGTGAAATATTATCCCGGTAAGACTACTGTAACAGATCTTATGAAACAAGTACAGGATGGTGAAGTAAAAATTAATGCACCTGTGACAGTTCCGGAGAAATTCAGGGGTAAGATCACCTATGACCGGGATAAATGCATTGGATGTCAACTATGTATCAAGGTTTGCCCCTCTCGCGCAATTCAGTTTATTCCTGAAGAGAAGAAAATAAAGATTAGAATTGATCGGTGTATTTTTTGCTCGCAATGCAATGATATCTGTCCCGTAAGTTGCCTTCATATGTCTGAGGATTTTCTTCTGGCCAATGAAGATCGTCTTGCTAAAGAGATGATTGTTGAATAGAGAATAGAATTTTTTGATATAGTTTGAAGGAATGGTAATCACTGATCTATAAACTTAAAATATTTTCTATCTGATTTTGCTGTAACCGATCAATCAGCTTATAACATCCTTTCAATACCGGTGGGCTCATTGTCTCACCCTTTTGGAGCAATAGAGGTTGAATGCCGACAAAGATAATCTTTTGGCAATAAGGAGTCAGGTATTCTATAAGATAATGAAGTGGCAGGGAATGAGTAGACAGTTGAAGCGAAGCAATTTTTTCCAGGGGAATGATTCGAAAATGACCGGCATCAAGATTTAGTTGGGCTGTATCGATAATAACAAGTAGTTGAGGCTTAATTTTTTCTATGATTGAGGTAACATTTTCTGGAGCGGATTTGCCATCCAGGGAAATCCAGTGATGATGATGAAAATGTTGCGCAACAAAGGAGCCGGCCCCATCATCACATCGCAGGCAATTGCCTACCCCCAGCAGAATATTTTTAGATTCCTTTTTCATGAAATATTTCCCTTCTACGATGCATGTGATTTGGTTATTTCCATAATATAAGAATATCATAACATAATTTTTAAAGAATAACGCCGATATCAGGTAGCTGAATGGGATAAAAATTTGCAGGAAAGTATAAAGAATTGTAATATGTTATTATTGAAGAGAATTTGATCATATTTTTATCCTGTTTAAAACAAGTGAATGGGTATTTATCTGTATTGTACCAATAGGGTTAGTACATAAAATGAAACACAAAGAAGTGTCTGTTTGCTGTATACAAAATGCAACAAATAGACCGGAATGATCATCCTATCAACAAAGCATATCATTGTTAAGAAAAGTGTAAATAGATTTCAGGGGAGATAACGCCCCTCACAATACTGTTTTTAGGGGGAGGTATAGATCTTTGAGACGATCAAGACGGATTTATAAAAGAAAATCCAGAAGTAACCTGGAAACACTCATTATCCTGATTGGAGCCATTTTTATCTTATCCGTTGCTTTTTATATGGCCAGAGAAAAGAGTTTTCTACCTCCGGAAGAAATAGAATCGGACCAGCAGATTTTTGTTGAAGAGGAAATTGTCCAGGAAGGTGAACCGGATCAGCAGGTTATCGAAGAACTGGTTGCACAGGGAAGTCCTGTCAGCGAAAAGACGGTCATACAGGAGGCATTAGAGCAGCCTGAGCCTGCCGAAGTTACGAGGCCTTCACAGCAGGTAGAGCCGGTTGTGCAGGGTGAAGGTGCCAGAATTGAAGGTCAGGCAATTCCTGAGGTGACCAGACCCACAGAAATAGTCAGTGAGGTAGAACAGCCAACCCTTTCAGGAATTGTGTATACAATTCAAGTAGGTTATTTTTCAGTGGAAGGCAATGCCAAAGCTTTAGCCGCAGAGATAGGTAATCGTGGATTTCAAACAGCAATTGTTAAACATAATAATGCCTTTAAAGTTCAGGTTGGTGCTTATCAGGAGCGCGGGCAAGCTGAAAGAGCATCCCAGCAGTTAAAAAATATGGGTTACGAGGTTTGGATTACCCAAAGGTAACTTTGCGAATAATTATTATTGTTGTTGTTAAAATTGGAATTATATTTGAGTGTTAATGAGAAAATACCATACAATTAAACATCATCGAAAGAATATACCGCAGCCTACCATCCATCGTTTGTCTTTATGTCTCAGGAGTTTGGAAACATGGATTGAAACAGAAGAAGGCAGGGAACGAGACACTATTTCTTCATCGGAAATTTCAGAGATTACAGGTATCCATTCCGATCAGATTCGTAAAGATCTTACCTATTTTGGAGAATTTGGGAAGAGAGGCATCGGGTATCCTGTTAAAGAGCTCATTACGGCATTAAAGCTTATATTAGGTTCAAGCAGGAAATGGGATATTGTGATAGCAGGTGCAGGGAATCTCGGAGAAGCCCTGGTTCGTTATAAAGGATTTCAAAAGAGAGGTTTTCATTTTAAGGCAATTTTTGATAATGAGCCATCTAAAATAGGTAAAGTATTTGCTGGTATTAAAATCAGACCTATAGGAGATATGGTAGATTACATCAGGAAAATGAAAGTCAAAGTAGGTATTATTGCTGTTCCCGCCAAGTCTGCTCAAGAGGTTACTGATTACATGATTGCCGGCGGCATTCAATCTATTTTAAATTTTGCTCCCGCTAATCTTAAATGTCCTGATGATGTCAGGATCAATTCGATTGATATTTCCATAGAACTTGAGAGACTGGTCTTTTTTTTAACTTCTGAACAAAAACAGAATGGGAATATCAGGAAAAAATCCCTGAACTTTCCCTTAGATCTGTAAATCAGGTCATTTATCATCCCTATGAACGGAATAATATACAGTCAATATCAGAAGAAAAACCATGATTATTTGCGCAAGTGTTCAAAATGGCGGTGGAAGTTGACATGCTCTTTGGATGTATGTTAAAATCATCTGGAGTGTCTTGTGATATTTTTCACAATTTATTTAAATTATTCGTGTTCTGTAAAAATTTAACATGATAGTAATTAAAACCATATTTAATTGTACGAATGATGGGAATCATAAGAGGCTTTTATGAAAATCAATGACATTGTTACCATTTTAGATGCGGAAGTATTAACCGGGGAAGATTTTCTTAATCAGGAGATTGAAGAATTTGCCGTAAGTGATCTGTTAAGTGATGTCCTTGCTCTCAGCAAGGATAATTTTTTGTTATTAACAGGCTTAACGACACAGCAGGTGGTCAGAACAGCTGAAATTGCGGGAGGAATAGGAGTTGTCTTTGTGCGCGGAAAGACTCCCGAACAGGAAGCGATCGGTTTGGCACGTTCCCATCGCATACCTCTATTAATGACCACAAAGAAGGCTTTTGAAGCCTGCAAAGCCATTGTTGAGGCATTGAATAATCAAGAGAAGATATGACCATATTACATTCTAGAGAAAAATTGACCTTGGCAAATGAGCTGATCTATGAAATCAAAGTAAAAGATACCATGACCAAAGAGGTCATTTCTTTTAGCCAGAAAGCTACTTTTCGGGAAATACAGATGTCATTAAAGAAAAATAGAATATCTGGTGTTCCCATTCTGGATGAAAAGAAGAATATTATTGGCATGATCAGCATCGACAATGTCATTACTGCCCTGGATGAAGGGTATGTGAATGAAGAAGTGAAGAGCTATATGACCAGGGATGTGATTACGATTCCTCAAAGTGATTCTCTGGTCTCCGCGATTAAAAAGTTTGAGCGGTACAAATACGGTAGGTTGCCGGTAACCAAAAATGCCCGCAGCAACATGATTGTGGGAATTTTAACCATGGGTGATATATTAAATCGCCTGTTGGAAAGCATCCAATCGATTGCGGAGAAGGTAGAAGATAAAGAAGCAAAAAATACACTGCTTTCAGACAAAATGGTTAAACAAACACAACAGAAAAACCTGCGTTTTGAGGTTAAAAAATCAGATTTTGATAATGCAGGTAGCGTCGCCAGTATGATCCGGAATTATCTGCAAAAATCTGGCATTGATAAGCAAATCCTGAGAAGAGTAGCGATTGTCTGTTATGAGGCTGAGATGAACATCAGTATCCATTCCCTGGGTGGATATATTTCTATGGAAGTAGGTCAGGAGAATATTGCGATTACTGCTGTTGATTATGGGCCAGGTATTCCGGATGTAGAAGAGGCAATGAAACCGGGGTTTACCACTGCATCTGAACAGATCAGGGCTCTGGGATTTGGTGCAGGAATGGGCTTGCCTAATATCAAGAAGTGTTCAGACCATCTTGAGCTGGAGTCTTCTATGGAAACCGGTACCATTTTAAAAGCTGTTATTCGTTTAGGGGGACAAAGATGAAACTAAGTCAAATCATAAGTCAATGTAATCTACAGAAAATAGTGTTTTGTGCTGATGATGACATCAAAGCAGGTTATTGTGGTGATTTAATGTCAGATGTTATCGCCAATGCTGCCAGCAGCAGTATCTGGATTACCATTCAGGCTCATAAGAACAGTATTGCAGTTGCCTTGATCAAGGACATACGGGCAATTGTTTTTACAAATAATGTGGAAGTAAACCAGGAATTGATTGAAAAAGCGAGAGAAGAGAACATTAATCTATTGAGAACTGAGAAGAATTCTTTTCAAATTTCAGGTTTGTTATACAAATTTTTGGAGGATCATTCTGAAAAAGATTGATTTACATATTCACTCTTCTCTTTCTGCCTGCGGGGAAAATATGATGTCCCCGCAAAGTATTCTAAAAAGGGCAGAGCAAAGTGGATTAAACTTAATTGCTGTCACTGATCATAATGCAGTTGCCCACTCGATCTTGATTAGTATGCTTAAAAAAGCAAGTTCGGTTAATGTTATTTTTGGGGTTGAGTTGACTACCAGGGAAGAAATTCATTTATTAGGTTATTTTCCAGATGAATTCAGCATAAGAGAGATGGAGAAAAAGATAGACGACTCTCTGCCAAAAATAAAGAATAGATCTTCTTTCTTTGGAGACCAGCTCATCTATGACGAAAAAGAAGAAATCATTGAAATAGATGATATGCTAAGACAAAATGCTTTACAGGTAAGCATGGAGGAGCTGATTAATTTTATACATTCTCTGGGTGGAATCGCAATTCCGGCCCATATTAATAGAGATTATTGCAGTATAAAAAGCCAGATAGGGTTTTTAGATCCTCAAAGTGATTTTGATGCAGTTGAATTATCAAGATTTGAATGGATCAATAAGAGGTACAAAATAGGGGATCTACTGGAAGGATTTCCGGTAATGAGCGGTTCAGACAGTCATTTTTTGGAAGATATCGGAACATTTTTTTTGGAAGTGGAAGATGATAATCATATCATAAATTTTGATTCATTAAAAAATTTTCTAAGGAAGATCAAGATTGAAAAATATAGCGGACCATCTTTTTGATATTATAGAAAATTCGGTGAATGCCGGGGCAGATGAAGTGATTGTAAAGATAGCTCACGCTAACAATCATTTTTTTTGCAGCATTTCTGATAATGGAAAAGGAATCAGCGGGCAGGAAGTATTAGATCCCTTTGTAACATCCAGAAAGACCAGAAGAGTTGGATTAGGTCTTCCTTTATTAAAAAGGGCAGCAGAAGATACCGGGGGATATTTAAATGTAAGGAGAATAGATAAAAACGGAGGAACTGCTCTTCAATTTAAAATGGACATGTCTCACATTGATGCCAAACCCTTTGGAGATTTGGCCAGGACTTTTTCAGACATCTTCTTTTCCTGGCCGGAAATTGTTCTAAAATTATTTATTGTAGAAAAAGATACAGAGGACCTTATTTTAGATTTTCAAGAATTACGCAACGAAATCGATGAAGGATTAAAAAATTATATCAGCATAAGGAAACATATCAATGAGATTATCAAAAACGAGCTAAAAAAAATCAAGATTGTGTAACTGTATTTTAAAGATAGTAAAAGTATTTTAATACAAATAAATGTTTGGATAGGAGGAGTTATGAAAAATTTAGAGGAACTGAAGATGATGCGGGAGAAAGTAAAGAAGGATTTAAAGCTTAGATCAGGGGAACATCGTGTCAAGATCGTAGTAGGAATGGGTAGTTGTGGAATAGCTGCTGGTGCCAGAGAAACAATGAACGAATTTTTGGATTTGATTGAAAAAAATAAAAAGACTGATATCATTGTTACCGCTTCGGGATGTTTTGGTTTTTGCGCTCAAGAACCTATGATTCATGTGTACGTAGAAGACAATAGACCGGTAACCTATCGCAATGTTGACGTAGAAGCAGCAAGGCTAATTTTTAACGACCATATTCTCAATAATAGAGTCGTAGAACAATATCTATTTTCAAAGGGGAAAAAATAATGAGTGAAACAACTGTCATTAAAAATGATGAATTGACTGTTGAAGAGAAATATCAGGAATTAAGAAGCTTCATTAGAGACAATAAAGATAAAAGGGGTTATTTGATACCAATCCTGTACGAAGCACAGTCTTTATTTGGTTATCTGCCTTCAGAAGTCCAAAAATTCGTTGCCGAGGAGATGAATATCTCTGTGAGTGAAGTATTTGGAGTCGTCACATTTTATTCTTATTTTAAAACCCAGCCTGTAGGTCGGCATACCATTACTATTTGTATGGGAACGGCTTGTTATGTAAGAGGGGCCAAAAAGATTCTAGAGGCATTACAGGATAAATTGGGTATAAAGATGGGCGAGACAACAGAAGATTTAAGATTTACGTTAGGAGAACAACGTTGTTTTGGATCATGTGGTATGGCCCCGGTTATCATGATTGACAAAGAAGTCCATGGGCGGTTAACTCCCAGTAAATTAGATGCAATTTTAGAGAAATACAAATAGTCTAAGGAGTAGATTAATTATGAATAATATAAGAATACAGCTTCTTCTGTGTCATGGTACTTCTTGCATGTCTAATGGTGCAGTAAGAGTAAGGGAAGCACTGGATGTGGCATTAAAAGAAGCTCACCTGGAAAAAGAAGTCGAAATCATTACTACGGGATGTATGGGAATATGCGAACTGGGACCTATTATGGTCGTTTACCCTGATGGCGTTTTTTACCAACAGTTAAAACCGGAAGATGCCCGGGAAATTGTACAGGAACATATTTTAAAGGGTAGAGTTGTGCAACGGCTATTTTACAAAAAGCCAAGAACAGAAGAATTGGTAGCGATGATAGAGGACATTGATTTCTTCAAATTACAGAGGAAAATTGCTCGCAGAAACTGTGGAATTATAGATGTCAATACCATTGATGATTATATCGGTGCAGATGGCTTTATGGCCTTAGGTAAGGTTTTGACAGAAATGACTTCTCAGGAAGTGATTGATGAGATCAAGAAATCAGGATTAAGAGGCAGAGGCGGTGCCGGTTTTCCAACCGGATTAAAGTGGGATTTTGCGGCAAAAGCTTCTGGCAAACAAAAATATATTTTATGTAATGCAGACGAAGGTGATCCTGGTGCCTTTATGGACCGCAGTATGCTGGAAGGAGATTCCTACAGTGTTTTAGAGGCTATGATGATTGGTGGCTATGCGATTGGTGCCAACCAGGGATATATCTATGTGCGGGCTGAATATCCCCTTGCCATAGAAAGGTTGAAGATTGCCATCAAAGAGATGAGGAAACATCAGCTGCTGGGCAAGAATATCCTGGGAGCCAGCTTTGACTTTGATGTAGAAATACGAATGGGAGCAGGTGCATTTGTTTGCGGTGAAGAAACGGCTTTAATGCGCTCTATAGAAGGCAAGAGAGGAGAACCCAGACCAAGACCGCCCTTCCCTGCTAATAAAGGATTATTTGAATCACCTACTGTTTTAAATAACGTGGAAACCCTGGCTAATATACCTTATATCATTCTTTACGGAGCTGAGAATTATGCATCTGTGGGTACTGAAAAGAGTAAAGGAACAAAGATCTTTGCTCTTGCCGGAAATATCAACAATACCGGCTTAATTGAAGTTCCCATAGGTATTACCTTAGGTGAAATTGTTTATAATATCGGCGGGGGGATCCCGGGAAATAAAAAATTCAAGGCTGTTCAGATCGGCGGACCATCCGGAGGTTGTATTCCTGCACAGCATCTGAATGCAATCGTTGATTATGAGACATTAAAAGAACTGGGCGCAATTATGGGCTCAGGCGGGCTGATTGTCATGGATGAAGATACCTGTATGGTTGATATTGCCCGTTATTTCATGGAATTTATTCAGGATGAGTCTTGTGGTAAATGTACTCCTTGTCGTGAAGGAACCAGGGTCATGCTGGAGATACTGACCAGGATTTGTGAAGGTAAAGGCAAGATGGAAGATCTGGACACCCTGGAAGAATTATCTTATCGAATTAAAGATACTGCTCTTTGTGGTTTAGGGCAAACTGCCCCGAATCCGGTTTTATCCACATTAAGATACTTTAGACATGAGTATATTGAACATATTAGAGATAAGAAATGTAGAGCAGGGGTTTGTGCAGAGCTAGTCTATGCACCCTGCACTAATTCCTGTCCGGCTTCAGTCAATGTTCCCGCTTATCTGGCGTACACCAAAGAAGGTCAATATGAAAAGGCTATGCAGGTACATTTAAGAACAAATCCTTTCCCGGCTGTATGTGGAAGAGTATGCCCTGCTTTCTGCGAAATCAGATGTCGAAGGAAGGACATTGATGATGCGATCAATATTCGTGCTGTCAAGAGATTTATGGCTGATCAGGTTGATAATTATATTGATTGTTTCCCGGAAAAAAATAGTAAAAATGGCAAGAAGGTTGCCATTATAGGCGGTGGCCCCTCCGGACTTTCTAATGCCTATTTCCTGACGATGTTAGGCTATGAAACCACAGTATTTGAAGCGCAACCAAAAGCAGGTGGAATGTTAACCTACGCTATCCCCTCATACCGTTTGCCAAAGGATATTGTGGAAAAAGAGATTCAGGCTTTGGTAGATTACGGAGTCAGGATACATACAAATACCATAATTGGAGAGGATATCACTTTAGATCAGTTGAGAAAAGAAGGTTATAAGGCATTCTATATTTCTGCTGGCGCTTGGGATTGCATTATGCCTGAGATGGATAATTTAGATGATCCCAGAATTTTCAGCGGTTTGGAATTCCTGAATAAGTTCAATAGAAAAGAGAAGCTTGATATTGGTAAGGAGGTCATCGTTATCGGTGGTGGCAACTCTGCCATTGACGCTGCCAGAACTGCCAAGAGGCTTGGAGCAGAGGTTACAATCGTTTATCGAAGAACAAGAGAAGAAATGCCTGCCGATGAAGCTGAAATTAATGAAGCTGAAAGAGAAGGTATCAAAATTTCTCTGCTGCAGAATATAAAATCGGTGAAATCACAAAAAGATTACCTGGAAGTCGAGTTGGTGAATATGAAATTAGGAGATTATGATGCTTCTGGCCGGCGCAGACCTGTTGAAATCAGAGGATCTAATTTTATCAGGAAAATCGATTGTTTAATCTTATCTATCGGACAGAAACCTGCTATTTCAGATTTATTGAATCATGAAGAGATGACCCTGAATCGCGATCAGACGATTCCGACTGAAAAAGGGATAACTAAAATAAAAGACATTTTTGCAGGTGGGGATGTGGCATTAGGTCCTGCTACTGTCGTTGAAGCGATAGGAGAGGCGCAGAATGCTGCGGAAGCGATTGATTTTTATCTGACTGAAAAGAAGAGAGTTTATCCTTGGAGATTGAAAGATCCCATTAACGTGGATTTTGATCCCGAAGCAGATCCGGTAGATTATGCACGTTCACAAGTCTGCCTCCTTCCTGTCCAGGAAAGAGGAGTTCATGACGAAGTTGAAAAGACTTGGAATAAAGAGACTGCCTGTCATGAAGGCAGCAGATGCCTGCGTTGTGAATACCGAGAGGACTAATATTGAAAGAAAGGATTGAAATAGAATCAAAATGAAAGATACAGTTGTAAAAAAGGAAAAAACAGCAATGCCAATGGTCCAGGTCATAATAGATGACAAAAAGGTAAGGGTGGAATCTGGCACAACAATCCTGGATGCAGCAACGAAGGCAGGTATAAAAATTCCCACACTATGCGCTATGCCGGAGATCAATCATTATCCGGGTTCTTGCCGCATGTGTGTCGTAGAAGTGGAAGGAATGCCATGCTTAGCTGCCTCCTGCGTTTATCCTGTTCAGGAAGGCATGGTAATCCATACGCATAGCGAAAGGGTCGTCAGAGCGCGTAGGGCAGTATTGGAATTGCTTCTCAATTCCCATCCCCTTGATTGCATGACCTGTGAGAAGAATGGTGAATGCGACCTGCAGGATTTAGCATACGAATTGGGAATCAAGGAGTCCGGCTTTGGAAGATATGAAAAAAATCTTCCGATTGATGATAGCAATCCCTTCATCTTGAGAGATTTGAATAAATGTATTCTTTGCCGTAGATGTGTTGAGATATGCAATGAAATACAACAATCCAGGGCAATTGGGATTGGCTTCCGAGGAAAAAATACCGAAGTCATTGCCGGATTAGGCAATCAATTAGGGCATGAGACAAAAATTACAATAGGCTCAGAAGAAAATCCTGATTACTCCAATTGCGTTTCTTGCGGACAATGCGTGGCGGTATGTCCTGTTGGCGCGTTAACTGATAAGGCAGCCGTGGGAAAAGGCAGAGCCTGGGAATTTGAAAAAGTTCATACGACCTGTAATTACTGTGGATGTGGATGTGGATTTGATTTGAACATTAAAGACGGAAAGGTGATTAAGGTTACATCAAATCCTGACAGCGTAGTGAACGGAATTAACCTCTGCGTTAAAGGACGTTTTGGTAATGACTATATTCACCGAAAAGACAGATTAACAACTCCTTTAATCAGAAAAAATGGTAAATTGGAGCCCGCTTCCTGGGATGAGGCACTTCAATTAATCAGTGATAAATTTAAAGATATCAAAGCAGAAAGCGGTAAAGATAGTTTAGCGGTTCTTTCTTCAGCCAAGTGTACGAATGAAGAAAATTATCTGCTTATGAAATTTGCCAGGGCTGTATTGGGAACCAATAATGTTGACCATTGTGCCCGGCTTTGCCATTCGGCTACCGTTGCAGGTTTAGCTCAATCCTTTGGTAGTGGAGCCATGACCAATTCTATTAAGGAGATTGCCGACGCTTCGGTTATCTATTTGACTGGTTCCAATACGACTGAAAATCATCCTATTATTGCTTTGGAAATAAAAAAAGCAGTCACTAAAAATGGAGCAAAACTAATTGTGGCTGATCCTAGAGAAATAGAATTGGCAAAATATGCTGCTTTATGGTTAAGACAGAGACCGGGAACAGATGTAGCCCTGTTTAATGGCCTGATGAATGTCATTATTACAGAGGGATTGGAAGATAAGGAATTTATTGAAGAAAGAACTGAAGATTATGAAAAAATGAAAGAAGTAGTTCTCAAGTATACCCCGGAAATCGTAGCAAAGATTACCGGGGTCCCTGCCGATGATATCAGAGAAGCAGCCAGGATTTATGCTGCAGGTCCCAGTACTTCTTTAATTTATTCGATGGGGATTACACAACACACCAGCGGTACAGATAATGTTCTTTCAACTGCTAATATAGCTATGTTAACCGGTAATGTAGGGAAGGAAAGTTCCGGAGTAAATCCCTTAAGAGGACAGAGTAATGTTCAGGGAGCTTGTGATATGGGCGCTTTGCCAAATGTGTATTCTGGTTATCAGGCAGTGGCAGATCCTGTGGCTCAGGAGAAGTTTTCTAAAGCCTGGCAGGCTGAATTATCAGGCAAGGTCGGATTGACAGTCGTTGAAATACTCAATGCTGCTTATGATGGCAAAGTTAGAGGGATATTTGTTATGGCAGAAAATCCGGCCATGTCAGATCCTGATTTAAACCATGCCCGGGAAGCTTTAAAGAAGACTGATTTTTTAGTCGTATCTGATATGTTTATGACTGAAACAGCTGAAATGGCGGATGTCGTATTGCCTGGTGTTAGTTTTGCTGAGAAGGATGGAACGATTACCAATACAGAGAGAAGAGTCCAAAGATTCCATAAAGCGATTGAACCAATAGGAGAGGCAAAACCGGAATGGCAGATCATCTGTGAACTGGCTCAGAAAATGGGATATAAGATGAACTATCATAGTCCTGCTGAAATTATGGAAGAAATTGCCCAACTAACCCCAATTTATGGAGGGATGTTCTATCCGAGACTGGAAAAAGAAGGTTTGCAATGGCCTTGTCCGGATACAAACCATCCCGGGACAAAATTCTTGCATAAGGATAAATTCAGCAGAGGAAAAGGAAAGTTCTTCCCGGTTGAATTCAGAGAGGCAGCAGAACTTCCTGATGATGAATATCCTCTGATTTTTACCACCGGAAGGGTATTGTATCATTTCCATACAGGTACAGTCACACGGAGATCTAAGGGACTGAACGAAGTATATAAAGAAGCATTGGTTGAAATCAGTCCCCAGGATGCCAGCCAATTAAGCATACAAGATGGTGAAATGGTAGAAGTTGCCTCCCGAAGAGGGAAGATCCAGGCAAAAGCGAAAGTAACTGAAAAATCAGATAATGGTGTCGTATTCATGAGTTTCCATTTCCACGAAGCCGCCGCCAATTTATTAACCAATGCTGCACTTGATCCGGTCTCCAAGATACCGGAATATAAAGTTTGTGCTGTAAAAGTGAAGAAGATATCTTAAGAAAAATTAATTTCTATAATAAAAAAGGAGGAAATTGAATTGAGTGCTGAAAAAGAAGTAGGACAAAAACAAAAAACAACGGATATTTTTACTCCCTGTAATGCTCCTGCAGCAGTTGCAAATGCATTTTGCGCGATTGGTCAAACGAAGTCTAACCTTTCATTGACTAAAATGATTGTATTAGGTATCTTGGCGGGAGCTTATATTGCATTCGGTGCACAGCTTGCCACGATGGTTACCTATGATACAGCAAAATATGTAGGAGACGGTATTTCTAAAATATTGTTTGGGAGTGTATTTTCTGTAGGCCTTATGTTGGTTGTAATTGCCGGTGCAGAGCTGTTCACAGGAAACAATTTAATCGTCGTGGGGACCCTAAATGGCAATGTATCATTAGGAAAATTACTGAATAGCTGGGTCTGGATTTATGTTGCTAATTTTATTGGCTCACTTTTACTTGTTTGGATTATGTATGCAACACAACTTTGGAAAACTGGTGATTTTGCAGTAGGTGCTAAAGCACTTTCTATTGCTAATGGTAAGGTAAATCTTGCTTGGGGAACAGCGATAGCAAGAGGCATTGCTTGTAACTGGTTAGTTTGTCTGGCAGTATGGTTAGCAGTTGCTGCGAAGGATGTCCCTGGAAAAATTTTTGGTATTTACTTCCCCATAATGGCTTTTGTAGCCAGTGGATTTGAGCATAGCATTGCTAATATGTATTTTGTTCCCATGGGCATTATGCTTAAGAATGACGCATCGGTAGTCGCCGCCGCTGGTCTTGCTGATAAGTTAAGCAATCTTAATTGGGGAGCATTTATATTCAATAATTTACTTCCAGTTACAATTGGTAATATAATTGGTGGAGCATTCTTTGTGGCAACCTTATATTGGTTTGTTTACTTAAGGGATTCCAAATATTTAGTTGACAAAAGTTAATTTATTCTAAGAAAGAGGAGTTATATCCAGAAATGAAAAGATATAACTCCTCTTTCTTATCGATCTAACGAGATGAAAAAGAATATGCCCTAATCATAGAAAATCATCAAAACAATCTTATGTTATTTAGATATGTGTATTAATGGATAGCTTGAAAAAAAATATTCCGATATCTATTATAATATTGGCTGGTGGGAAAAGCAGTAGAATTGGTTTGAATCGGGACAAGGGTCAAATGAAATTTTCAGGTATCAACCTGATCGATCGAGTCATCTCTAATATCACCTCTTTTCGCGATGTGTCAGAAAAGGATATCATCATTGTAGGGCCGAAAGAAAAATTTTCCCATTTTAATAAAGTTGTGGAAGATATCTATCCCCTGAAAGGGCCACTGGGAGGTATGTATTCCGGTTTACAGTCTTCTTTGACTTTTTTCAATCTAGTGATTGGCTATGACATGCCTTTTATTGAAATAAGGTTAATCCAATACATGATACAAAACACCAATAGCTATGATGTGGTTATTCCAAACCATGATCAGGGTTTGTTGGAACCATTATGTGCGATTTACAGTAAAAATTGTTTGCCCATCATGAAAAAAAATATCCAGATCGGCAAACTGGCAGTGAGAAGTATATTTCCTTATCTGAAAGTAAGGATGATCACAGAGACAGAAATTAAAGAATACGATCCGGAGATGATTTCCTTCTTTAATATTAACTACCGGGATGATTTCAGCAGAGCAGAAGAGATTTCCCGAAGGAGGAGAATGGAAAAATGATGCGAATTAATAAAGGAGTACAGGTTAATCTTCTGCGTATCGAGGGAAAAAAGAGAATAAGATCTTCAGATTTGGTTGCCAGAGAAACTGAACTTACCATCTTTGCAAATAAAAAAAGGATCATCACTCTGAATTGCAGTCCGGGTCACTATCGTTACCTGGGAGTAGGATTTCTTTTTACTGCAGGCATGATAAACAAAAAGGAAGATATATTCTCAATGAAGACGAATAGAAAATCTATATCTATTGAAATGAAGGACCTTAGCTTACCTGAAAACGGAGCCGTTGTTTCTTCCAGTCATTGGCTGGAGATTCAACAGCCTTCACTGTTGCGGAGCAAAACCATTTCTGTAAAGGATAAAAAAGTCGGAATCCGATCCTGTACAATATACTCTTTGATGACAGATATGCAGGAAAAGGCTGTTTTTTTTAAGCAAAGCGGAGGGGTTCACAGTTGTGCATTAAGTGAGTCTGATGGTTCCATCATTTTATTCTGCGAAGATATAAGCCGTTACAATACGATTGACCGGATATTGGGAGAAGCGCTGCTGAAGAATATCAGCATCATTGATAAGGTCATGTTGACTTCCTGTCGCATTACTTCAGGTATTATGAAGAAGATAGTCATGAGCCATATATCGATTATCATTTCCCGGTCAGCTCCAACCGATGCTGCTATTCGTCTGGCTCATCAAAAAGGTATTACCCTGGTAGGGTTTGTCCGGGGAGAAAGAATGAATATCTATACCCATCCTGCACGCATCGAAGATTAATATCATCTCCCGGGAATATATTTTAGAATCCCTGTTTCTTATTGAATAGATTTACTTGACTTTTTTCAATAGATGATGTTCAAAACGATCCGGTATTGAAGTAAAAGATGCAGCAAGAAAGAAAAATCCCTTTCAGAATTGATTCTTTTCATTTGAAGATCATGGGTTATTTTACATCAATGTTATAATGATGTAATAAATTGCTTTGATAGCAGGTTATATGACTGAGAGAATTGTATTATCTATAGATCCAGGAAGAAAAAAATGTGGACTTGCAGTTGTTGATACCCGGTTACAGTTGATAGCCGGGGAAATTGTGGGCACTGAGCAATTGGTTAATCAGGTAAAGCGTTATTTAGAACGTTATTCGATTGATTGTATATTAATTGGCAGTGGAACCAATTGCGGGGAAATCATGAATTCAATCAGACAGAGGTTCCCTGATTCTATGTTGATTGAGGTTACTGAAAAGGACTCCACTATGCTGGCCAGAAAACGATATTTTGATTATTATCCCCCGACTGGGTTTCTGAAAATACTACCTGTAAGTCTGCGTGTTCCGCCTCGTCCCTATGATGATTTTGCTGCCTTAGTGATTGCTGAGCGGTATTTTCAGATTCATAAAAAGGGTGACTGTAAAAATGAACCATTTATGATTAATCATAATCAAAGTCAAAGTAATGATTAGTTCTCAGGAGGAGAGTCTATTGACGAAAGTTAGAGTATTTTCCAATATTATGAAGAGTAACGAAGATATGGCAGCAAAAAACAGGCAAATGTTCAGTCAATGCCGTATACCGGTCATCAATATCATGAGCTCGCCTGGGTCAGGCAAGACCAGTTTGCTGGAAAAGACCATCGAAAGACTTGTTCAGAAAATCAGAATGGCTGTTTTAGAGGGGGATCTACAGACAGATCGTGATGCCCAACGTATAAGTCAATTTCCTGTTCAGGTAGCCCAGATCAATACAGATGGTGCCTGCCATTTAGATGCCAATATGGTAAATAAGGCATTATCAGCCTTTGATTTAAGTCAGGTGGATCTTTTTTTCATAGAAAATGTGGGCAATTTAGTATGTCCGGCTGGATTTGATCTGGGAGAAAATTTTCGGGTTAATCTGGTAAGTATTCCTGAGGGGGATGACAAGGTCATTAAATACCCAGTGATTTTTAGAAAATGTGATGTTTTATTAATTAATAAGATAGACTTACTGCCCTATGTGCAATTTGACATAACGCGCTTAAGAAAAGAAGCCCTGGACATCAAATCCGATATGAACATTTTTGAGATTTCCTGCCTGACCGGTAAAGGCCTGGAGGATTGGTTTGATTGGATTGCAGCAATAACAGGGGGGAAAAGTATATAGTATAACGTATACCGTATCACGAGAAAATACATTGAGAATAGTCGAGAGTCATATAAGATTTACGGGAAATATGAATCAAATTACATAACCTACTAAATTAATTTTCAATGATGAAATGGTTGCATCAATAGTGTATTGATTCAAATATTGAAGTATCAATAAAACAAACAGATCAGAAATTTTTTTAATTTACATTGAAGTTTTTCTTATTAAAACGGTATACGATATACGTAATACGGTATACAAAAAGGAGTTTTCCTTAAATTTGCACTTGGTGGTTGAACAATGAAAATAAGACAAAAAATCACGATACATGGAATCGTACAGGGAGTCGGATTCAGGCCTTTTGTTCATAAATTGGTTCAAGAGAATCGTCTAACCGGTTGGATTTGTAATTCTAACCGAGGTGTTGAAATGGAAATTGAAGGGGAAGAAAGAGCTATGCAGCATATGATTGAGGAGATGAAGAACCATCTTCCACCGTTAGCTTTGATTGAAGATATGCAGGTAGAAAAATTACCTCTTTTGGGGTTTTCAGGATTCTCCATACAGGAAAGCAATTCGAATCACCGGCATCCTGTTATTCTTATCCCTCCTGATATTTCAATTTGTGATGATTGTTTAAAAGAACTCACTAATTCCTCTGATCGTCGCTATCAATATCCATTTATCAATTGCACTAATTGTGGGCCCCGATTCAGTATTATTCAAGACATGCCTTATGACCGGGATAAAACAACCATGAAAAATTTCTCCATGTGTCCGGAATGTTATGCAGAATATACGAATATAGAGAATCGGCGTTACCATGCTCAGCCTGATGCCTGTCCGGAATGTGGTCCAGAGATAACACTATTTCAAGGTAACCAGAGAGTAATAATCAGCCAGCCCATAAAAGATGCACAAAGAAGATTGAAAGAAGGTCAGATAGGTGCCATCAAAGGATTGGGAGGTTTCCATTTAGCCTGTGACGCAGGTAATATACTGGCCGTATCAAGATTACGGGATATGAAGCAGAGAGATGAAAAACCTTTTGCAGTGATGGCTGAGAATGTCGATATCATAAGAAAATTCTGTTATCTATCCTCCTATGCCAGAAGATACCTGGTAAGCAAGGAAAGGCCAATTGTACTCCTAAAAAAGAAAAAGAATCATCTTCTTTCACCGGATATTGCTCCCGGAAATGGTTATATTGGAGTGATGTTACCCTATACGCCGCTTCATTTTTTACTGTTGCAAAATAGTGATCTGGTTGTAGTGATGACCAGTGCCAATTTCAGTGATGAGCCGATTATTATTCAAAATGAAGAAGCCAGGGAGAAATTAGCTCATCGGGTTGATTTTATGCTTATGCATAACCGGTCAATCTATAATCGCTGCGACGATTCTGTCATGAAAGTTCATTCCCGTCAGTCAATATTCATAAGAAGATCCAGAGGTTATGCACCTTTCCCCATTGTCCTGTCTGCAAAGAATTGTCAGATTATGGCTGCGGGACCTGAAGAGAAAAATACGGTCTGTTTTACCCGTGATCGTTATGCTTTTCCCAGCCAGCATCTGGGTGATTTGAAAAATCCTGAAAGTTATAAAGCTTATCAGGAAGCAATAAAGCGATTCATCAGGATATTTCAATTTCAACCCGAAATCATAGCCTGCGATCTTCATCCTGATTACCTCTCTACTGTTTATGCCCGGGAGATGTCCCTGGAGAAGAATTTACCTTTATTGGAGATACAGCATCATCATGCTCATATTGCCAGTTGTATGGCCGAGAATCAATTGTCAGAGAAGGTTATCGGTGTTGCCTTTGACGGAACAGGATTGGGTGATGATGGTAAGATATGGGGTGGTGAATTCCTGGTGGCTGATCTGAATCAGTATGTCAGAGCAGGTCATTTAAAGTACCAGGCGATGCCGGGAGGAGAACAGGTTATACATCAGCCCTGGAGAATGGCGTTCAGCTACCTTTACTCTATCTTTGGACAGAATATATTTGATTCTGATATTCCCCTGATTAAGAGGAGAGATTCCCGGGAAATAAGAATCATTGTTCAGATGATGAATCAGAAGATCAATACACCTCATACTTCCAGTTGCGGGCGATTATTTGATGCCGTTTCTTCTCTTATCGGTCTCAGAGATGAGGTTCATTTTGAAGGACAGGCTGCGATGGAATTGGAATCGATGTGTCAACCGAAATATACACAGCATTATCCCTACCAGATTGAAGAAACACCTGCTGGTTTAAATGTAAATTTAGAACAGATGTTTCACGGGTTGATCCATGATATGGCAGCAGGTGAACCTATCAATAAGATTGTTACCCAGTTTCATAATACCATTACAGAATTTACCCTTTCGATGTGTCTTAAAATAAGGAAGCACTTTCATCTGCATACCGCCGTTCTAAGTGGTGGTGTATTTCAAAATGTTTTTTTATTGGAACGGACTATCAGGAAACTGAAAGAGAAGAATTTTGAAGTCTTTATCCATCAGAAAATGCCACCCAATGATGCCTGTATTTCTCTTGGTCAGGCAGTGATTGCCAATGCAAGGACTCAGTCCAGTCCTTCTGTGGGAAGACGAAAGAATCATATTGATTATGTCAGTTCAACAATAGGATGAAAGTAGAGGTATATTTCCATGTGTCTGGCTATTCCCGGTAAAGTGATCAGAATCATTGATTCCGAACAAGGGGAAGTACTCCTGGGAGGAATTAAGAAGATAGTAAGATTAGAACTCTTGTCCGAAGTGAATGAGGGTGATTATGTCCTTATTCATGCCGGTTATGCCATTACCAGAATCAATGCCCGGGAGGCGGATGAGATTAATCGCGCCTGGAAGGAGGTTCAGTCTTGAAATATCGGGATGAATACCGGGATAAGGAGCTCTGTCAGTCTCTTGTGCAAAAGATAAAAGGACAGACGAAGGCAGATCTCAATATCATGGAGATCTGCGGTACCCACACTGTATCTATTTTTCGTTTCGGGCTGAAAGAGATGCTTCCAAAAAATATTCACCTGATTTCCGGTCCAGGTTGTCCGGTCTGCGTAACCCCTATTTCATCAATTGATTATATGATTGCCCTGTCCAGAGAGAAAAACATGATGATTGTTACATTCGGTGACATGATAAACGTACCGGGCAGTTCTTCCACCTTGAGTCAGGAAAAAGCACGGGGTGCCGATATAAAGATTATTTACTCGCCCTTGCAGGCATTGGAAATTGCACGGGATTTTCCGCAAAAAAAGATTGTTTTGATTGGAATTGGTTTTGAAACTACAATACCGCTATTAGCAAGCGTCGTTCTGGAAGCAAAGAAGCAATCGTTGTCCAATTTTTTTCTTTTGAGTCTGGTCAAGGTGATGCCGCCGATTATGAAAGAGTTGCTGCAGGCCGGGGAGATAAAGATTGACGGATTTTTATGTCCCGGTCATGTAAGTGCCATTATCGGAACACAACCCTATCAATTTATCTCCCGGAAATTTCATATCCCATGTGTCATTGCCGGTTTTGAGCCGGTGGATATTCTGCTTGCTGTCTATCACCTGATTCAGCAGAAATTACGGCAGAAACCTTTTGTAGAAAATCAATATAAGAGGGCAGTGAGGGAAGATGGGAATCCGTTAGCAATCAGGAAGATAAGAGAAGTTTTTATTCCCGTTGATGCGCTGTGGCGTGGAATAGGTCAAGTGACCAATAGCGGTCTGGACCTAAAGCCTGCCTTTTCTGCCATGAATGCATGTCATTTTAAGGTGAAAGTAGAGAAAACCAGGATAAATTCTGAATGCCGCTGTGGAGAGGTCATAAGAGGAATCATAACTCCCTTAGAGTGTCCTCTCTTTAGAAAAGTATGTTTACCGGAGAATCCGATTGGAGCATGTATGGTTTCCAGTGAAGGAGCCTGCGCAGCATATTATAAATATAATTTAGTATAGCGTATACTGTATAATGTATTATGTTCCAATACTTAGGGAGTATTGGGTGGGAAAAGTGTATACACATGCATGTAGTTTTTATTCTGTAATATTTTTTATCAACTTCAGCTAGAGCTATATTTTCAAACGATATACGTAATACAGTATACAAAATGAGATAAACATATGAAAAACAATATAATAACTTTAGATCATGGCAGTGGTGGGAAATTAGCCAATCAGTTAGTTCGTTCCCTGTTTTTAAAATATTTTGGTAATCCAATTTTAAACCAGCTGCATGACGGCGCTATCTTACCACCTGCAAATAAGCGTATGGCCTTTTCTACAGATTCTTTTACCGTTAGTCCCCTGTTTTTTGCAGGAGGGAATATCGGAAATCTGGCAGTGCACGGAACAGTCAACGATTTAGCGATGTGTGGAGCTCGACCAAAATATCTGAGTGTTTCATTGATCATAGAAGAGGGGTTTTCCATCGAAAATCTGGAAAAGATTGTTTCCAGTATGGCCAAGTCCGCACAGAAAGCTGGTATTTTAGTGGTCACGGGGGATACCAAGGTTGTAAACCGCGGTGATGCTGATGGGATCTTTATCAATACTACCGGCATTGGTTATATTGCTGAAAACGTTCATATTGATGCAGACCAGGCTCAGGAGGGGGATGCTGTTATCATAAACGGCCCTATTGGGAATCATGGCATCAGTATTTTAGCCTCCCGGGAAAACCTTCTGTTTGAACAGGTCATTCCCAGTGACACAGCACCATTAGCTGACCTGGTTCAACAGATGCTCAGTATCACCAGAGAGATTCATGTTTTGAGAGACCCTACCCGTGGGGGATTGGCAACGGCTTTAAATGAAATTGCCCAGTCTTCTCAGGTGGAAATTGAACTTGAAGAGGAAAAAATTCCCCTTGACAGCCAAGTTCAGGATGCCTGTGATATATTAGGCTATGACCCCCTTTATCTGGCTAATGAAGGTAAACTTGTTGCTTTTGTACCCCCAGGTTATGCCGGTGAAATGCTTAAAAAAATGAAAACATGTCCCTTTGGTGAACACGCTGACATCATCGGAAAGGTTGTTTCCAGAGATCGGGCTGAAGTCATTCTTAAAACTGCTGTTGGTGGTAAAAGAGTGGTAGGTATGCTCAGCGGTCAGCAATTACCCAGAATATGTTAAGATTTCAGCTGAATAACAATTTTAGATTTTATGACTGTGTGTATCAGTTGATTATGAAGGAGGTATCCTGATGAATATCACAAAAGATGAAAGTATCCCGGTACAGATAGCTAGAAAGAGTATGATTCATTATTTGAAGACCGGTAAAAAGATGCCACAACCAAAGGAGCTGTCCCGGGAATTAACGGATCATCGTGCCGGTGTCTTTGTTTCTTTAAAAAAAAGAGGACAATTGAGAGGATGTATCGGAACTTTTATGCCTGCACAGGATAATATTGCCTTAGAAATTATTGATAATGCCGTAAGTGCGGCTACCCGGGATCCCCGATTTCCTGCGGTTAATATAAACGAGGTCGATCAGCTGGTTATCTCGGTTGATATTCTTTCTCCCCCGGAAAAAATTAAGGATATTTCACAGCTTGACCCTGAAAGATACGGCGTTATTGTCAGCAGTGGCTTTAAAAAAGGCCTTTTATTGCCGAAACTGGAGGGCGTAGATACCGTGGAATATCAGATTGA
The DNA here is from genome assembly GCA_964433635.1 of uncultured Atribacterota bacterium. Lineage (GTDB taxonomy): Bacteria > Atribacterota > Phoenicimicrobiia > Phoenicimicrobiales > Stramentimicrobiaceae > CAYSSG01. Next base: position 49,730 of record CAYSSG010000005.1, read on the forward strand.
TATCGCCAGACAAAAAGCCGGTATCACCCCTCAGGAGGACTATCATATCGAGAGATTTGAAGTAAAGAGATTTTACTGACAGAAAATTTCATAAGGTGTTTTTCTGCTATTGTGACAGTCCAGAGAATCCGGTTTTGAAGAGGCATCAGAATGTTCAATTTTTTAAATCAAATAGCGCAGGTAGATGTATAGGAAAGAGATTAAAAAATGAATGACCACCAGGGGAAAACCAATTTTGAAGAAGTACCAGAACCGAATAGGTTGATTATTTTTTGCTGCTATATCTGCCACAATTAAATTAGAAGCTGTTCCGATTAGTGTTCCGTTTGCACCTATGTTTGATGCGATAGCCATTGTAATCCAGATCGTGGGATCTATTGCCGGGATCTCTCTGATAATATGCTTGGCAACAGGAATCGCCAGATTGACGATAGGAATATTATCCAGGAACGAGGATAAGAAGGTATTTGATGCAAAAAACAAAAAATTAATGGATTTGGGATTTTCCCTGGTTATCTGTAACAATTGTTTAGAAAATAGATTGATAATCCCGTGTTCTTCCAAAGACCCGGCCAGGATATTAAGACCCATGATAAAAAATACAATTTCCCAGTCAACCTGTGCGTAGATTGAATGTACGCTTTTTTCCGAATGTAATACCATGAGGGTAAGAGCCGCCATCAGAACAATGATGGTCAGGTCTAATTGCAGGAGATGGGAAAATAATGCGAGCGTAATTCCGATAGCCAGAACAATCATTGTTTGATGAAATAGTTTTCGATTAATAATGCATACCTTTTCATCAATTCTATGAAAATTAGCAATAAGTTCCCTGGGAATTTTGTTTTTCAGCACCATTTTTCCGAAAACTCTTTTGAAATAATAGATTGAAATAAAGATTAAGATAATAGCAATCGGCGCAGTATGATAAATAAAATCAAAAAAGCTGAAATGAGCGGATGAACCAATCATAATATTGGTAGGAGTGCCCAAATAGGTTGCCATGCCGCCGATGTTGGCAAAAATAATTTGAGCTATCAGGAAGGGGAGGGGTGATATTTCTAATATTGATGTAATAGCTAAGGTAATATTGGCCATAAACAGCAGGGTGGTAATTTCATCCAGAAGGGATGATAGAATACCCGTAAGGAGAGATAGCTGAACGAATAGAGTCCAGGTATTAGTGAAACTGTATCGCATGACCTTGATAGCTAGAAATTGAAATAAACCGCTGTCTTTTGCTATGACGGTTATAATCATCATTCCAATAATAATGCCTATTTTTGTGAAATCAATATAGCCAAGAGCAGTATCGAAAGAGATGAGGCCAAGAAAAATTGCCAGAATGCCGCCAATAAAAGCCGAAGAGGTTCGGATGCGACGATTGGTAAAAATAAAATAATATACGATGCTGATAATGATGATTGTTAAAATTAACTGGTTCATGATATCGTTCTCCGATATATCATTGAAGTCTATTTAAACAGCTTCTTCTCTAAAAATTGTTATTTTTCTGTCTGATTCTGCAGATCCATATTGAATAAGTTCTGTCAATAAGTGATCCAATAAATACGATCAGCTCTGAAACTGAACAGAAAATCATAAAAATTCTAAAGTTCAATTGCTAATAAAACTGATTTTATTATATAATGACGGGAGAACTGTATTAAGCATGCTTATTTAGCATAACATAAAATCGAATCATGTGCAGCGGTAATTCACCGTTTTTTTAGGAAAAGCACTCAATTATTCAAAGTAGATTTTAAAAGGAGTTCAATGGATGGCTAATCTTTCTTTATTTCCTTCTCTTTCCCGAAATATTGGTATTGATCTGGGTACTGCCACAACACTGGTTTATGTAAGAGGAAAAGGGATCATCCTGGAAGAGCCCTCTGTGGTGGCTTATCAAAAAAAGGATCATCGCATTCTTAAGGTAGGGAAAGAAGCCAGAGCCATGATAGGTAGAACCCCTCAAGGTGTATACACCGTCCGTCCGTTACAGTATGGTGTCATTGCCGATTTTGAAGTTACAGCAGAAATGCTTCGCTATTTTATTAAAAAGATTTTCAAGCGGTATCAATTTATTAAGCCTTCTATTACGATCTGCGTGCCTTCGGGAGTAACAGAAGTTGAAAAAAGAGCAGCTTCGGAAGTTGCCTACGAGTGTGGTTCTAATCGTGTCTTTCTCATTGAAGAGCCTATTGCTGCAGCGATTGGAGCGGGATTGCCTATTTTTGAACCAATGGGGAATTTAGTCATAGATATTGGAGGAGGGACGACAGAGGTTGCTGTTATTTCTCTCGGCGGCATTGTGGTTAATGAGATAACAAAGGTAGCCGGTGATTACCTGAATCAGCAGATCAGTAAATATATCAAGGAGCAACATGGATTATTTATTGGAGACCTAACTGCAGAATCACTGAAGATAGCCTTATCCGAAAAGAATCCAGAGCAGGAAGATGGTTATTTTGAAGTTAAAGGAAGAGATCGTCTCAGTGGATTGCCCATCAGGATTGATTTATCTCAAAATGAATTAAGAGATGCCCTTTCTGATGCAGTGAAGGTGATTGCTAATACGGTAAAAATGGCTCTGGAAAAAACACCGCCTGAACTTATTTCAGATATCATCAATAAAGGATTGATTATGACCGGTGGAGGTGCATTGCTGGCTGGTTTGGATAGGATACTTCAGGAACAGATCAGGATACCTGTTTTTATATCCAGGGAACCGCTTTACTGTGTCGTTAAAGGAACCGGTGAGGCGTTAGAGAATTTTGAAAAGTATCAGCGAGTTTTAATTAGAACCTCAAAGAGCAGATAATAGAAAATAATGTTCAACCGGTCTCTCATTCCCCTGCTTTTTGGTCATAAGGTAATAGTCTCAGTATAAATACATTTCTCTGATTTAAGAATGCAGATACGAATATGACCAGGAATGAGATTTCAACCTGGAGAAGCAGAATTGATTCATGACAGTTGATCATGATGATTGATCAGGCAAGAGATAAGAGATAAGGAGCTTGGAAATTGATCAGATTTTCCAGAGAAAAAAGGGCGTTTATCTTATTTTTAACCTTCTTCCTGTTATCCGCCTTCATTATTACAGTGGATTATCATGGCAAAGGATTTTTCGGCTTTTTGGAAGATGCAGGGATGATCATCATCAAGCCCATAAACCAGACCTCCCAGAATGTCATCCGTCGTATCACCCGATTTTTCAATATGTTTGGTGAAATAGAAAAAATTCGTCAGCAAAGTAATCAATTACGGATTGAAAGCCAGACAATAGCTCAGGAAAATGCCGTTCTGAGAGAGCAATTAGCAGCTTATGAACGAATGGAAAAAATGCTGCAGTTTAAGGAATACTATTCTTATGATATGATCGGTGCTCAGGTCATAGGGAGGGATCCGAGCAATTGGTTTCACAGTATCATGATTGACAGAGGAAGTGTAGACCAGATAGAGATTGATATGGGTGTTGCAACTTATAATGGTCTGGTAGGGAAGATTATACAGGTGCACCCGAGTTCATCACAGGTGGTATTATTATTGGATCAGGGCTGTTCAGTGGGTGCGATGGATCAACGTTCCCGGGAAATCGGTGTTATCAGAGGGGGGATGGAGGACAACTATTGTTATTTTGATTATATTGCTCATGATGCGGATATTGAAATAAATGACATCGTCATTACTTCCGGTATCGGGAGTTCTGTTCCGAAAGGTATTCAGATAGGACGTATCGTAGCCATCAAGAAGGAGAAACACGATCTCTTTCAGAGGATACTGGTCAAGCCGGAAGTTGATTTTAATAAACTGGAAGAGGTATTTGTGGTTAAACAACCTCAGGAATAAAAAAGGATTTTATTGATCTGTATGACTAAAGTTGAATTATATAAAATGAAAAACGGATTGAATGTGATATATTGTTCGATGCCCCAAATGCGGTCTATTTCAACCGTCATTGGAATTGCTGCCGGTTCAGTCTATGAAAATGATAAACAGCAGGGAATATCACATTTTATAGAGCATATGCTCTTTAAGGGCACCGAACAGAGATCAAATACCCTGGAGATATCCCAGTGTATTGAAGAATTAGGAGGAGAAATCAACGCCTCTACTTCAGAGGAATGTACCTTTCTATACAGTAAAGTTCTTTATAAGAATTTTACCAGTGCCTTTGAAGTCATGTCTGATATATTGAATCATTCGCTTTTTAGAGAAAGTGACATTATCCGGGAAAAAGCCATCATTATGGAAGAAATTAATAAATATAAGGATGTTCCCGAAGACTGGATAGATTTTTTAATGAATCAGTTACTGTGGAAGAACACCGTATTAGAGAAGAATGTCTTAGGAAAGAAAGAAACTGTAAAAAGATTTAACCGGAAAGCAATTTTAGATTATTTTCATGACATGTACCAGCCGAGCAATATGGTTATCAGTATTGCCGGTAATATCTCCCCGGAATTAATCAGGAAGGTGGTTGAAAATTCATCATTTATGATGAAGGACACCAGCATTAAAGCTAAGCCCGGCATTCAACTGTCAGAACAGACAGAACCCAGGTTGAGATTCATACCCAAAAAAGTGAATCAAGCGCATCTGTGCTTTGCTTTTGAAGGCATTTCCAGGTTTCATCCTGATAAAGTCAGCATGGATTTACTGAATATTATTCTGGGGGCAGGACTCAGTTCACGATTATTTCAGGAGATACGCGTCAAAGAAGGGCTTGCTTATGATATTCATTCCTATACCCAGTATTTCTACGAAACAGGTTCTTTTAATATCTACGCAGGTGTAGATCCTGATAAGTTGACTCGCAGTATCGAAACAATACTGCAGGAGCTGAGAAAAATTAGGGAAGATAAAATAGGTATTCATGAATTAAAAAAAGCGAAGGAAATGTATAAGGGGAGCATTTTATTAGGTCTCGAGAATACATTGAGCTATGCTTTTCGTCTTGGAACCTATCTATTGTTATATCAGAAGGTATATCAGTACAAGGAGATGGTAGACAGGATAGAATGTGTTCAGTTTGAAGACATCAGGAAACTGGCACAAAATATTTTTCTGAGCAACAAAATAAATGCTGTTATATTTTTTCCGGATGATAGAAAGATGAAAAAAGACAGACTGAAGCGTTTAATGGAAATTTAGGACGATCGGGAGCCTGAGTAAATGCCGCTGGATTTGAGAAATGGTGACATCGTAAAATTAAAAAAGAAACATCCCTGTGGCGGATATCATTGGGAAATTACCAGAACGGGAATAGATATCGGTTTAAAATGTCTCTGTTGCGGACACAAGGTACTGGTTCCCAGAGTGAAAATTGAAAGAAGAATCAGACAGGTCATCAAGAGGGATTAATATGATTTACCCAATGAAAAATTTCCTGCCTATCTTGCTATAAGAAGAAGCCGGTGTTATAATAATGAAGCATTTTTCCTTGCTCCTGCCAAAAGGCAGGGGCTATCAAGACCAGAAGGAGGTGAACAAATGCGTAATTACGAACTGATGATATTATTGGAACCCAATCTTCAAGAAGAAGACAGCACAGCCCTGCTTGATAAAATCCAGCAAACCATCAAGACCAATCAAGGAAATATCATTAAGCTGAATCAATGGGGAAAAAGAAAATTAGCCTATGATATAAAAAAATTTCAGGAAGCGATCTATACCCTCATTGATTTTGAACTGGAACCGGCACATCTTGCCGATTTAGAGAAAAGTATCAAGTTTAATGAAAAAATACTGAGATATTTGATTGTTCTGGGGCAGGAAAAGATACATTCCAGAAAAGAAGAGGATAAGTAGAAAAAAAGTTTTATTATTGATTGAAACAGGAAGGAATTAACGAATGTTCAGAAAAAGTGCCTACCGAGGATTACGAGGAAGGAGAAAAATCTGCTATTTTTGTGCTGAAAAGAAGGTAGCAGATTATAAGGATATTGAACTGTTGAACCGATTTATCAGTGACCAGGGAAAAATATTACCCCGTCGGGTAACCGGTAACTGTGCAAAACATCAGAGATCCCTGGCTATTGCGATTAAGCGTGCGCGAGAAGTCGCATTACTTCCTTATGTTAATCGTTGATGAAGGACAATAAAATACCGGACATCTTCTTTCAGGTCATCAATTAAGTATGAATGCAGGATTGAAAGGTGATATAAGGAAGGCATCTATAGAGAGAGTAATATCATCTGAATAGACCAGTGTAAACAGGTCAGGCAAAGGGGTTTGACGATTGAAAGAACGCATACCGACCAGGTCGATTGTTGAAGGTGCCTTTCTTTCAGCAATAACAGCAATATTATTTTTATTTAGTCTGTATATTCCCTTGCTGGGGACCTTCATCAGTTTTTTATGCCCTTTACCGATTATTATTTTGTGCTTACGGCACAATCTTAAAATAGCCTTTCTTTCGTTGTTGATTGCTTTTTTCCTGGTGAGCCTGATAGCAGGTCCATTTCAGGGATTCGTTGCGGTATTGGGTTTTGGTACCCTGGGGATAGCTCTGGGTGTTACCATCAAACGAAAATATTCTTTGATGGAAATTATCCTGGTCGGAAGCATTGCTTCGTTTATTTCCAAGATATTTTTAATGTTAGTCAGTCTGTTGATCATGGATGTGAACCCATTATTATTGGGATTGGATGACATTGATCAGAGTATTAATCAGAGCTTGTCCTTTTATGGGAATATGGGTTTAAAGCCTGAACAGATTGATGCTTTTAAAGCGTCGCTCTTAAGGTCTTTGGAATTAATGAGAATAGCCTTTCCTGCGATGCTGTTGATTGCCTCAGTGTTTGATACGCTGATTAACTATTGGGTTACCGGAAAGGTTTTAAAGCGGTTTGGGTATGACCTGGAACCCTTCGTGCCTTTTCGTCAATGGCGGGCAAGCCGGTCATTTTTCTGGAGTTACCTGGTTGGACTATTTATCCTGATTATAAATAGCAGGTTGAAGATGGCGGTATTGGAAAGGATCGGTATAAATATTCAGTTATTGTTCTCCATTATATTTTTTATTTCCGGATTAGCGGTTGTATCTTATATTCTGTATCACTATCAAATCAAACCATTTTTCTGCTGGTTTATTTATATCATTCTATTGATTCAGCCCGGATTGTCTTTCATTGTTACCTGGATAGGAATTTTTGATGTTTGGATTGATTTTAGAAGATTCATTTCACAGCATGATACTTGATTCTTTGGAAATGCTAAATCATTTATTCAGAATCACAATCAGGTATTTCAGGAAAAAATTGATTATAAAACGGAGGTACAAACCATGAAGGTTATATTAAAGGAAAATGTTGATAAAATAGGATATGTTGGGGATGTGGTAGAAGTAAACCGCGGATATGCTCGCAATTACTTATTCCCGATGGGGCTGGCAATTGAATTTACCGGTGGGAACTTAAAATCAATTGAACATCTGAAGAAAAAAGAGTGGGAAAAAAGAAACCGGGAAGTAAAGGAAGCCCGGCAATTAGCAGAAAAAATCAATGAGATTACCCTCGTCTTTCAGGCTAAAGCTGGAAAAGACGGAAAGCTGTTTGGTTCTGTAACCCACAAGGATATTGCAGATTCTTTGACAGAAAACTATCAGATTGAGATTGATCGCAAAAAGATTGAACATACTGAACCCCTGAAAAAGACAGGGGATTATCAGGTAGGCATTCATTTGTATAAAGAGGTTGATGCCAGATTAAAAATTAAGATTATTCCGGAAGAAGAGGAAGTTAAAAAGGAAGAACAGGAAAAACAATCTGCTGAGAAAAAAACAGAGATAACCGAGCAGGAAAAAGAAAGATCATAATGCAATCTTGTTTTTTATTCCTGATTGATTTTCATTTTTTTGGCAATTAGGAGAAACATGATGGAATTAACCAGAAATGCACCTCAGAATATTAGTGCAGAACAGGCTGTGCTTGGTTCAATTATTCTGGAAAAAGAATCGATATTGAATTGCATTGAAATCCTGCAATCTGAAGACTTCTATAGGAACGCGCATCAGTTTATTTACCAGTGTGCACTGGATTTGTTTGAAAAAAATCAGGCAGTAGATTTGATTACACTGACAGAAGAACTGAAAAAAAGAAAACAGCTTGATGAAGCGGGTGGAGCTTCTTACCTGACCACACTGATGAGCAGCGTTCCTACAGCTGCCAATGTTGTTTATTATGCAAAAATTGTAGAAGAAAAGGCCATTCTGAGAAGATTAATTAATCATGCCACTCAGATTGTGACGATGGGATATGAAGAGCAGGAAGATGCCCGGGTATTGCTCGATAAGGCTGAGAATCTTATTTTTGATATTTCGAAACAGAAAACTGAGCATTATTTCAGCCCCATAAAAGATCTGTTGACAGAAAGTTTTGAAAAAATTGAAGATCTGTATCATCGTGATAATTTTATCACCGGTGTACCCAGTGGGTTCATAGAGTTTGATGAACTTACAACCGGTTTTCAGCCCTCAGAATTAGTCATCGTGGCCGGAAGGCCATCGATGGGTAAGACAGCATTTTGTATGAATATTGCTCAATATGCAGCAATGCAGCATAAAATTCCCATTGCGATATTCAGTCTTGAGATGTCCAAAGCCCAGATTGTCCAGAGGATGTTGTGTTCTGAGGCAAGAATTGATACGCATGCCCTACGGAGAGGTATTATGCCTGAAGAAGACTGGCCTAAATTGTCGATGGCTGCCGGCAGATTATCTGCTGCACCGATCTTTGTTGATGATTCTGCTGGAATATCCCCGTTGGAAATTAAGGCAAAGGCCAGACGATTAAAAGCCAAAAATGATCTGGGACTCATCCTGATTGATTATCTGCAGTTAATTCAGACTGGATTAAAGATTGAAAACCGGCAACAGGAAATATCTCACATCTCGCGTTCTCTGAAAGGATTAGCTCGAGAACTGAACATCCCCATTATTGCGGTTTCCCAGTTATCAAGGGCAGTCGAACAGCGTTCTGTTCAACGCCCCCGGCTTTCTGACTTACGAGAGAGCGGGGCAATCGAGCAGGATGCAGATGTCGTGGTTTTTCTTTATCGTGAAGATTACTATAAACCCAAAAGCAGTAAGAAGGGCATTGCGGAAGTCATTATCAGCAAACAGAGGAATGGGCCCACCGGAACATTGGAACTGGCTTTCCTGAAAGAGTTTACCCGTTTTGAAAATCTGGCCCGAGTCAGGGAAGAAATGGATTAAAATGATGATTGCGCATTGAGGTAAAAATAGTCGAGACAACCAGTTATTCAAAGTGCAAGATGTAGCATGGCTCATACATTTGACTGAATTTTAATTGACACATTTTTCAAAATAGTGTAACATTGTAAGGCAATTGAAAAGAATAAAAAACAATTGTTGCGGGCCGTTAGCTCAGTTGGCAGAGCATCTGACTCTTAATCAGAGGGTCGCAGGTTCGAGGCCTGCACGGCCTACCAGATATACGCCTCCATCGTCTAGGGGTTCAGGACACCGCCCTTTCACGGCGGCGACAGGGGTTCAAATCCCCTTGGAGGCACCACGTTTTATATGGATAAATGGGCGGATAGCTCAGTTGGCAGAGCACCTGCTTCACATGTAGGGGGTCACAGGTTCAAGTCCTGTTCCGCCTACCATTTTTTCACTCCATCGGAATTTCTCATAAATTCCGATGGAACAATCAATATTTATTATTCTGTTTATCATTTTAATCTCAAGGAATTTGAAATACACCTTCACTTGTTAATCCGGGAGATACATGATTTATTGGTGCCGGTGTAGCTCAATTGGCAGAGCAACGGAATCGTAATCCGTAGGTTGTCTGTTCAACTCAGATCACCGGCTCCATGAATGATGCCAACACCATTTTGAAGATTCCAATGATCTTGCAATGTTCATTTAAATGAAATAATTGATTTCGATACAATTAGGTGAATGCACCCTGCCTGTTACTGAGGAAAGCACTTATGGATTTCCATATTCATTCAAATCTATTTTCCCCCAAAGCAATCATTGATATGATGAACAGATATCAATTCCGGCCTAAAAAGAGATTAGGACAAAACTTTCTCATCGACAAAAATATTGCCTCAATCATTGTAAAAGCCCTGCGCTTGAATAAAGAGGATTCCATATTTGAAATTGGTACCGGTATGGGATCCCTGACTTTATCATTAACGCCTGGTGTAAAGCATATTTTTTCTGTTGAAAAGGACACTCGTCTGAAACCAATTTTGGATCATATTGTGTCTGATTATCAGAATGAGATTACAATTATGTATCAGGATATTCTGGATTTCGATTTAGTCGACTTTCTGAACAGGAAAAAACAGGAAGGTTATCAAGTAAGAAAATTAGCCGGGAACTTACCTTACTCCATTTCACTACCTTTACTGAAAAAACTGATGGAAATGCACGATTATTTGGATACAGCAGTGATCATGGTTCAAAGGGAGGTTGCCGAACGCATGATGGCTGTATCCGGTGATAAGAATTATGGTGTCCTTTCTCTTGTGTCCAGCTATTATGCAGATATCAAAAAGATTCACCTGGTAAAACCGGAAGCATTCTTTCCAAGACCTGCCGTAGACTCAATGATTGTTAGAATTGAATTTTTAACCAGACCAAGGGTCATTATTGAAGACGAAGACCTCTTTTTTGACCTGATTCACGCCATTTTTCAACACCGGAGAAAAAGTGTAAAGAATGCTTTGCAATTGTATTTTGGTGATAGGCTTGATCAGAGTAAACTGGACAATTCACTTCTCAGAATCGGATTACCATTGAGCCGGCGAGGAGAAAGCTTTAGTTTGGAAGAATTTTCAAGGTTAACCAGCGAAATCAAGAAAATCATAAAATGCAGTTAATAGTATTACGTATACCGTATAACGTAGAGACTGAAGAATAATTGAAAATAGTAGAACTTAAGCCTCGACTTACGATTATAGAGAAAATTAATATTCAATATAACACTTAACACAGTGAATATAAAGTAAAGTCAATAATCCAGGATTCAATTAGACACTTAAGAAATTGTTTTATCGGATAAAACCAATTCCATGCGACAATATAAAGTTTGATGGCTTATGATTATAAGATTTAGCTTTCAATAATACTTAGAAACGTTATACGCAATACAATACGGTATACTATTTTAAATCTTTTGACAAACAAGCATTATACATGATAAAATTTGACAAATTCCAAAATAACCAAGGTAATCAATATCACAGACAGTCTTATGAAGGCACAGAAAAATTTGAATGCTAAGAAAAAGCTTTAAACTGAATGATGGAGGTACTCCTCAACACAGCAGGTATTCTCTGCTGTGTTTCTTTATCTTTAATACTAATCTGTGTTATAACAGGAGGTACATGACGATATGTAACAACGGAAAAAAGGAAAAGTATTTTATGGGAATCAAAATGATAGAGGTTTTGTGAAAAAGAACAAAAGAAGATGTTGTTAAATGTCTGGATACTGTGTTTACAAGAAAACTAAAAAACAAATAAGGCGGTGTACACAAAGTGCAAGTTACAGATGTGAGAATTAGAAGAATTCAAACTGATGGAAAATTAAGAGCTTATGTTTCCATTACTTTTGATGATTCCTTTGTTGTTCATGATCTAAGGATTATTGATGGAAGAAAAGGTATGTTTGTAGCCATGCCCAGTAAATTGTTACCTAATGGAAATCATAAAGATATCGCACATCCTATCAATACCGAAGTCAGGGAAATGATTCAGAGTGCGGTATTGAAAGAGTATGAAGCAACTGAAGGGGAAGCCCAGTCAAGTGTTGAATCTTCAACTCAGGAAGTAGAAGAGGGCAGCGAAGATATGTCAATTGATCTGGATTCAGAGGAAGAATCAGAGGAAGAAAAAGAATAAAAGAATGCCTTGCTTAAAATGTAAATTAGTTTGTTTATCATATTAAAACCTGACAGTCCATAGAAAAACGATAGAGACGGAAGTTTCAGGGGAGTTAACTCCCCTGAATGTCTTTTTTATATTACCGGAAATCATTTTTGTAATTCCCTAACACTGGAGATTAAGCAGAAAAAAGTGTAACGATTCTATGGATGGGGTGTAGCCAAGCGGCAAGGCAAGGGAATTTGGATCCCTCATTCGGAGGTTCGAATCCTCCCACCCCAGCCAATCTGTTTTTATTTTTATATGATTCCTGAAAATCAAGGATTGTAACAATATATTTTCTAAAATCACTTTTTTTGACGGCAATATACCATTCCTCAGGCAAATATGATCTTCTCGGATTTTTTAAAAAAATGATCAGGCAGGATAGCGCTATGAAATCTATCATATCTGTTATATTAGCGGCCGGACAGGGCAAAAGAATGAAATCTTCCTTTCCCAAGGTTCTGCATCAATTAGCGGGGAAACCCATGATTTCTTATTCTATTGCCCTGACAAAGTCACTGGAAATGAAAAAGAAACTGGTGGTGATTGGTCATCAGGCAGAAGAGATAAAGAATGCAATAGGCGATTCTGATAATGAATTGACTTTTATTTATCAGGAAAAGCAACTGGGTACTGCCCATGCCGTACAGCAGGCAAAACAGCATTTGACTGATTTCCCGGGAATTATCTTGATTTTATCGGCTGATGTGCCTCTTTTAAGAGCTGTCACAATTCAGGAAATGCTTACTTATCATATCAATCACAAAGTCTTCTGCACATTACTGACTGCAAATACGGTACAGCCGGAAGGCTATGGTCGTATTATCAGAAATCAAAGGGGAGAGATTACCGGAATCATTGAACAGAGAGACTTAAAAAAGGAACAGGAGCAAATCAGAGAGATTAATGCCGGTATCTACTGCTTTAGTGCCCCGGAACTGTGCATGGCTTTACAGCTTGTCAATCAAAATAATGATCAGAAGGAATACTACCTGACCGATGTAATCAGAATACTGGTGAATAAGGGATATTCAGTCGGAAGTGTTCTCGTCAGGGACAATGAAGAGATCATCGGCGTAAATACCCGTGCAGATCTGTCGCTTGTTTCAAATATACTCTATCAAAGAAATGCATTTGAACATATGTCAAAGGGCGTTACGATTATAAATCCGGAAAATACCTTTATTGAAGATTCTGTTAAAATTGGTCAGGATACCATTATTTACCCTTTCACCATCATTACCTCGGGAAGCGACATCGGAAAGTTCTGTCAAATTGGTCCCTATTCTCATATTGTGAAGACGATTGTGGGAAATGATACCAGGATCTATTCCTCGGTTGTGGAAATGAGTAAAATCGGAAATCGTACTACGATCGGACCATATGCTCACATCAGACCGGAAAGTATGATTGGAAATGAAGTCAGAGTAGGCAATTATGTTGAAGTAAAGAAATCATTCATAGACCAGGGGAGCAAAGTCGGTCATCTCACCTATCTGGGGGATGCTACGCTAGGCAAAAAAGTAAATATTGGAGCAGGGACCATTACCTGTAATTATGATGGTAAAAGGAAGAATCCCACCACTATCCAGGATGGGGTATTCATCGGAAGCAATAATTCGCTGGTTGCACCGGTAACCATTGGTCGTGATTCTTATACTGCTGCCGGATCAACGATTACTACGGATGTTCCTGAGAACAGTTTAGCTATAGCCAGGTCCCGGCAGAAGAATATACCAGGTTGGGCAGAAAAGAGATGCAGCAGTGAAAAACCATAAAATTATGTTATAATATCCAAGGAGGTAAAGAGAAGAGTTGATTGCATTTTCTCAAAGAGAATTACAGGTATTTTCAGGAAATGCCAATCCGGTGTTGGCTAAAGAGATTGTTTCCCATTTAGGAGTGGAGTTAGGTAAAGCGGAAGTATCCAGGTTTCCTGACGGTGAATTACATGTACAGATTGATGATAACGTCCGGGGTCATGATGTATTTGTAATACAACCTACCTGCCATCCTGTGCATGAGCATCTGATGGAATTACTGGTGATGATTGATGCACTTCACAGGGCTTCAGCAGAGCGAATAACCGCCGTGATACCTTATTACAGCTATGCCAGGCAGGATCGGAAGACCCGTCCCCGCGAGCCTATCACTGCCAAACTGATAGCTAATTTACTGGTACAGGCAGGAGCAGATCGTGTCCTGACGATGGATTTACATGCCGGACAGATTCAGGGATTTTTTGATATTCCCGTTGACCATCTGGAGGCTGCCCCGATATTGGCAGATTATTTTAAAGGAAAAGACATATCCAATACTGTCATTGTTTCTCCCGACGTAGGAGGAACTGCCCGGGCTAGAAATTTTGCCGGACATCTGAATAAGCCAATTGCCATTATCGATAAATACCGTGCCTCTGATACGAATGTGGAAATACTGCATATCGTCGGAAACGTGAAGGATAAAAATGTCATCATTGTGGATGATATGATAGATACAGCAGGTTCCATTATTAAGAGTAGCCAGGCTGTATTAGATGCAGGAGCTAAGGAGATATATATATGTGCCACCCATCCGGTCTTTGCCGGTCCTGCCAGGGAGAGAATGGAAAAATACTGGAAAGAAAATTTATTTAATGAAGTGGTTGTCACCAATACCATTCCTATTCCTGAGGAAAAGAAATTGGAATGTATTAAAATTTTATCTGTTGCTAATTTATTTGCCGAATCAATTAAGCGCATTCATTTTAATATGTCAATCAGCGCTTTATTCAGACAGACATAAAAACGAGGAATTTTCAGTCGAATCAGGCATGAATCATTTTTAGAGAGATTATAGATAGATCATAGAAAGAAGCGGAGGAAAACCGAATATGAAGCGAATTCAATTACAGGTGGAAACCAGGGAAACAAAAGGAAAAGAAGAGAGCAAAAGGCTCAGGAATTCCGGATATGTTCCGGGAATACTCTATTCTCCTCACGATAAGGAAAATATATTGTTAAAAGTGCCGGAAAAGGAATTGCATCATTTTCTATCCGATAAAAAGCATGCCCACGGAATTATTGATCTCAAGATAAAAAAGGATAATGACAAAGATGTGACACGTTTAGCAGTCGTTAAGGATTTTCAGTATGATTCTTTGCAGAAAAGAATCAGTCATTTTGACTTCTATGGCGTTACAATGAAGGAGAAGATTACTTTACAAGTCCCCCTTATCCTTGAAGGAGAACCTAAGGGTATCAAAGAAGGAGGAATACTGGATATCTCCTTGCGAGAAGTGGAAGTGGAGTGTCTTCCTGCAGATGCTCCGGAAGCCATCACGATCGATATCAGTCAGTTAGGTTTCAATGATGTCTTGTCCCTGCAGGATATTGAGTTACCTAAAGATGTCAAATTATTAACTGAACCGGACCGTACCATAGCTTCTGTGGTTGCCCCAACAAAGATGGTGGAAGAGGTTGCAGAAGAAGAGGAAGAGATTACCGAAGCTGAGGCAGAGATAAAGACAAAGGCGAAGGAAGCGCCCAAAGAGGAGAAGGAAGAGAAAAAAGAAGCGTAACAATAATGCTCCTTATCTATACGAAGCAGTGATAATGCGAAATGCCAAGGTCGTATTAACGTGAAATTAATTGTGGGATTGGGAAATCCGGGAGTTCAATACCAGTTTACCAGACATAATATTGGTTTTCGGGTTCTGGAAAGATTTGCTGCCCGAAATGCAGGTGGGGAAACGAAGTGGAGAAGTGGATTTTCTTCGCGATTTTTCCGGTATCGTATGAAAGAGGAAGATATCTTTCTTCTTAAACCACAGACTTATATGAATCTCAGTGGTCGGGCGGTCAAAGAAATAACAGATTACTATGGGATGAAGAGACACCAGTTGATTGTAATCTATGATGATATTCATCTCCCCTTAGGCAGAATTCGGATACGAAAGAAAGGCAGTGCCGGTGGACATAACGGGGTGGAATCTGTTATACAGCTTCTGAATAGTGAAGATTTCCCCCGTCTGCGTATTGGCATCAGAAATGATGAACTGTTAGAACACCAGGATTACGCTTCCTTTGTGTTATCCTGCTTTTTGGCTGAAGAAGAGAGGATGCTTGAAAATATAATCACCCGGGCATCGAAGGCATTAGAGGATATCCTGATTTATGGCTATGATTATGCCATGAGACAATACAATCGGACAGATAATCAAACTTCCTGACAGAGTTGCATCTGCATATAAAATTCCTGAGCACTAAAAAACGTATCGTAGCTGGAATAGATAATCTGAATATCAGATTACGTGGTATGTAAAGATGACTGAAGAGGTAAAGATGATAAAAAAAATTGCGGTACTGACCAGTGGAGGAGATTCTCCGGGTATGAATGCAGCTATCCGGGCAGTTGTTCGTACCGGTATTCATCATGAGCTGGAAGTGATTGGCGTTCAATGCGGTTATCAGGGACTATTGGCTCGCAAGCTGATACCTCTCAATTTGAAGAGTGTAGGTGGATTTATGCAGCATGGGGGAACCCTTCTCATGACTTCCCGAAGTGAAGAATTCAAAACGGAAGCAGGAGTCCATAAGGCTGCTGAAATTTTAAGAAGGAGTAAAATTGATGCACTGGCAGTCATCGGTGGAGACGGTTCAATGGCTGGTGCTCTGGATCTCCATAACCTGGAAGGTTTCCCGGTTATCGGACTGCCGGCAACCATTGACAATGATCTTTATGGTACGGATATGTGCATTGGTGTGGATACTGCCTTGAATACGGTGATTTCAGCCATTGATAAAATAAAGGATACAGCATCATCCCATCGTCGTGCTTTTGTCATAGAGGTAATGGGCAGAGAATCCGGTTATCTTGCCTTGATGAGTGGGATTGCCGGCGGAGTAGAAGCCGTGATTATTCCTGAATTCCCTGCCGATCTGGAAAAGATCAGTGTTCAATTAAAGGAAGGTTATCAGCGTGGGAAATCCCACTGTATTATTCTGGTTGCCGAAGGGGCGGGTGATGTCTATGAAATCGGACAATTTATGGAGGATAAAATCGGTTTTAAGATGCGGATTACGATATTAGGTCACTTGCAGCGCGGGGGTTCTCCAACCGCATATGACCGCATCCTGGGTAGCCGGTTAGGTGCCGAAGCTGTGGAAAAATTATTACAGAAACGGGACCATCATATGGTTGGTCTTTCGGGAAATAAAACCCGAACCATTCCCCTGGCAGAAGTATTAGCTCAAAAGAAAAAGCTTCGCAAATCCATGTATGAGTTGGCAGCTATCCTTGCCCGTTAAGAATTATTCAAACCACTTCAGGTTTGATTGGCGCAGCAAAACCTTTTCAATTCCTGGAATCTGACAATGAAATTGAATCAGTTATGGTCTAAACATTCTGCGTATGAACAGTTCATACAGGATTTCAAAGAGAAAAGGATCAGGGAATTCAATGTCAGAGGATTACAGGGCAGCGCTGTCCCATTCTTTGTTTCTTCTCTGTTGAAAGAGAAAATAGGCATTTCCCTTCTGCTGTTTCTGGCTCCTGATTACGAGACCTCCCTGCATTTTTTCCAGGATATGACAAGTTTTTCGGGATTACAGGAGAATAAGCGACTTTATATCTTTCCCCCTTTTGAAGTGCTTCCATATGAGGATGTTACCCGGGATACGCATATTATGGAGCAGCGGATCAATGTTCTTTCCAGCCTGGCTTACCGGCAGAGATATCCTTTAGAGAAGAAAGATTACCAGCCAACATCTTCCCCCATGGTTATCCTGAGCAGCTATAGGGCAATCCTGCCCAGAATCATGTCCTTCCGTCTTTTTCATCAACACTCCCGGGAATTAAAGCAGCAGGAGCAGCTCCTTCTGGAAGAATTTTTACCTTATCTGATTCAGCAGGGTTATCAATCGTCTCACATCATTGAATATCAGGGTCAATTCAGCCAACGGGGAGGCATCATTGATTTATTCCCTTTTACTGAAGAAAATCCTGTCCGAATAGAATTAAATGGCGAACACGTTGAATCCATCCGTTTCTTCGATATGGAATCCCAGCGTTCCATTAAAAAAATTGAAAAAATCCTGCTTCTTCCGCAGAAAGAACTGATTGAATCCGCCAGTGGAGAAAAAGTGGAGGCCAGTTCTTTTTTTGATTATCTGCCTGAAGAAACAGATATCTTTATTCAGCAATATTCAGACTTGGAAAAAACAGTCAGGGATTTCGAAACCGAGAGTCAGAATATTTTTCAGCAGAAACAGAAAGATAACAGCCAGAAAGTTCTGCCACCCCGACATTACTTTTTAGACTGGGATGAGGTGGAAGGTTTGGTCCATCAGAAAAATCGCTTGATCACCCTGGAGCAATGGGAAAGGAAAGAGCGTATTCCAGAGAGCAGGATTTCGCAGTATAACATCGAGACAGGCCTGGCTGGAAATTACTTCGGCCAATTAGATTTATTTTTTTCGGATTTGAGAAAGTGGCAGAAGGAAAAAAAGAACATCCTGGTGCTGACCGGTAACAAGGGAAGGGCATTGCGCCTGGCTGAGATTTTTACTGACCGTGGCATTCAGAATTTTCAGGTGAATTCTCTTAGTGACTCAGATATTCAACCTGGTGTTGTATGCCTTGCTTACGGAAAGGTTAATTATGGATTCTCCATTCCCTCTCTGGAATTGATTTTAGTAACCGATCAGGAAATATTTGGCAGAGAAAGGGATAAGACTGTTCGTACTAAAAAGTACCAGGGAAAACCCTTCTATCAGGTTGATGAATTGAAAGTCGGAGACTATGTCGTTCATGTTCAGCATGGAATCGGTCTGTATGCAGGAATTCAATCACGCAACAATGAAGGTGTAAGAAAAGAGTACCTCCTCCTGAAATATGCTGCAGATGATGAGCTCTATGTACCGATAGACCAATTGAATCTGGTGCATAAATACATCGGTGTGGCTGGAAAGCCTCCCAAGCTGTATCGTCTGGGAGGGAGCTCCTGGAAGGGTGTCACCAGAAGGGTTAAAGTGTCTATTCAGAGGATGGCACAGGAATTATTCGCATTGTACAAAAAGAGGAAAAGCATTACCGGGTTTTCCTTTTCTGCTGATTCAATCTGGCAGCAGGAGCTGGAAATGGCTTTCCCATTCGAGGAAACTCCGGATCAGGGTAAGGCATTGATGGATGTCAAAAGGGATATGGAATCTGTCCAGCCTATGGAACGTTTGATATGCGGAGATGTGGGCTACGGGAAGACTGAAGTTGCCATCAGGGCTGCCTTTAAGGCGGTAATGGACAGCAAGCAGGTTGCTGTATTAGCCCCCACCACCATTCTTGCCCAGCAGCACTGGGAAAACTTTTCTGAAAGAATAAGACCCTTTCCGGTAAGGGTTGAGATGCTTTCCAGATTCAAATCCAAAAGAGAACAGCAGGAGATTATAACAGATTTGCAATCAGGAAAAATCGATATCATCATCGGAACACATCGACTTGTTCAGCCGGATATCAGATTTCATGACCTGGGTTTACTGGTAGTCGATGAAGAACAACGTTTCGGAGTCCTGCAGAAAGAGAAAATCAAGAAGATCAAAGAACAGGTAGATTCCCTTACGCTGACGGCAACGCCAATACCCAGAACGCTTCACTTTTCGCTCATCGGGGTAAGAGAGATGAGCCTGATGAATACGCCGCCTGAACTTCGTTTGCCGATTCTGACCTATTTAAGGGAAAAAAATGAGAGAACGATCGAAGAGGCTATTCGGAGAGAACTGGAAAGAGGCGGTCAGGTTTACTATGTTTATAATCGGGTTCAAAATATTGATCATATTGCTGAAAAATTAAGTAGGATTGTGCCGGATGCCAGGATTGTAACTGCCCATGGTCAGATGCCCGAAGATCAGCTGGAAAGAATTATGATAGATTTTCTTCATCGAAAATACGATATCCTGGTCTGTACAACGATTATTGAAATTGGTTTGGATATTCCCAATGTGAATACGATTATAGTGGATGAAGCGCATCAATTTGGCCTGGCGCAGCTCTATCAGCTGCGGGGACGCGTAGGGCGCGCAGACCGGAGGGCTTACGCCTATCTGCTCTATCCATCAAAGAGAATGCTGACCGACAATGCCCGAAAAAGGCTTCAGGCAATCAGGGAATTCAGCGATCTAGGATCCGGTTTTCGTTTAGCCATGCGTGATCTGGAAATACGAGGAGCCGGCAATCTGCTGGGAAAGGAGCAGCATGGATTTGTCAGCGAGGTTGGTTTTAATTATTACTGTCAATTATTGGAAGACAGCATCAAAGAATTAAAACAAGCCGAGTCAGGGATTACCGTTGAATACAGAAGAGATCCCGAAATAGACATTCGGCTGGATAGCTTTATACCCGGCTATTATATTCCGGATACAGATATCAGAATCGGTTATTATCAGAAATTGAGTCAGGTTACATCAGAAGGTGAATTACACCTTATCAGAGACGAATTACGGGATATTTATGGCCCCTGCCCCCGCGAAGTAGAAAATTTACTTACGGTTATTCATTTAAAGATTAAATTGAAACAGCAGGGTATTACCTGCATCAGGATTACATCGCGTAAGCTTTCCCTCAGATATGAACCTGATTCCCCGATTGCAGGGAAATTAAAGAAATTTGCCGATCATCATCCATCTATCCGGTTTCACCAGAGAGGAGCTTTTGAAGAAATTGAGTTATTGCCGGAAAAGAATCATCAATCTGAAAGCTCCGATGACATTCTGAGCAGGAGTCTTTCCATTTTGGATGAAATTCTTGCAGATGCAGGTTCATTGACATAGATGGTACAATCATTTTGAGAATGAGAGGAATGTAAAATAAGGTGGTCTTTTGCAGTTTCCGAAAGACCGAAAGAAGAATGGACCATCGATTCCCGGAAAAAGCGGGTTATAAGCTCAGAATTCCGGGGAATAATTATAAAAATAAGCTGCTTTTTATAAAAATTTTAGACTTTATTTAAGCATTTTTTATATTCAAATAGTATAATAGCATTTATAAACTGATGTAGATATTTTATCTTAGTAATAATAGCCCCGGAAGGAAGAATTGTTTTATTCATGTACAGGAAAGAAAAGGAATTGTTCTCTGAATTAATCTCTATTATTGCTCATCTGAGAGGTCCCCGGGGATGCCTCTGGGACAGGAAACAGACACTCTCTTCCATGGTGCCTAATATTCTAGAGGAAGCCCAGGAGATTAAGGAGGCTGTGCAGGCTGATGATTATCAAAACCTCTGTGAAGAATTGGGAGACCTGCTGATGGATATATTAATGGAGATACAGATAGCATACGAGGCTGGCTTATTTGATTATCAGCAGGTATTAAACGGTGCCCGGGAAAAGTTTGTTCGCAGACATCCGCATGTTTTTGGTGATGTTACGGTGAAGACCCCGGAAGAAGCTTTACTGGTCTGGAAACGGATGAAGAAAGAGGAAAAGAAGAATCAGGCACATCACGATTAAAAAATATTTTAATCTGAAGGATGATAAAAATATGATATGAAAGGGAGGTATCTGGTGATGGGAACAGTAAAAGTCTTTGCAAGGAAAAGATGGATTCTGTTGGCTTCAGCCATCAGTCTGGCAGTTATCCTGTTTTGGCTTGTTTCCCCAACCGCCTTTGCTTCTGAAACGCTTGCCCTGAACCTGAATCAATGTATTGAGCTTGCCCTGGAAAAGAATCTGGGTTACCTGGTTTCACAAAGTACCGTTGAGGTAAAAGAAGCCCAGATTGAAGAAGCAGAAGGAGCCAAAAAAATCAATGTAAAATTACAGGGCGGTTATATCAGAATGAATGAAGCACCTGATATTGAGAGTATCATGGAGGGTGATTTCAGCTATCTTACTTCTACCGGAAAGGGCGCACCCTATATTAATGTAAGTATTTCCAAAATCCTGTACAGTGGCGGGAAATTTGAGTCGCTCATAGAGCAGGCAGAAGCTGACCGGTCTATTGCTTTAAATGACCTGGAAAATAAGGCACAGGAAGTGATCTTTCAGGTAACCCGGGCATATTATGGTGTATTACAGACTGAAGGGCTGAGAAAGGTCAGTGAACAGGCATTGACTCAGATAAAAGCGCACATGGAAACCTCTCAGGCTTTGTTAGCAGAGGGCATGATCGCCCCGATTGATTTAAACCGGATTAAATCCCAATTATCAAACCTGGAACACAACCTGATTCGCGCTGAAAACGGTTATGATTTAGCTGTTTACAATCTGAATTCTGTCATGGGGATTGGCCTGGAAACGAATGTCCGGTTACAGAACAACCTTTCCTATGAACCCTGTGCCATTACCCTGGAAGAGGCAATGGAAAAGGCGATTGAATATCGGCCGGAAATAAAGAATGTAGCGCAGCAGGGGTTGATCATGGAGGGAATGCTGGATATAGCGAGAAGCAATAAGAAGCCGCAAATCTATATGAATCTGGAATCCGGAATAACCGGCTGGCAGGTTGCTTTCATCGGTGAGGTTCCTATCTTTGATGGTGGTGTGAATAAAGCGAAAATTAAACAGGCAGAGATCAGTCTGTCTCAGATGGATCAGAACCGGAAGCAGGTGGAGCAGTTCATTGAATTTGAGGTCCGTTCGGCTTACCTGAATATGAAAGAAGCAGAAAAATTAATCAGTGTAACCGAACAGGGCATTGAAAATTCGAAGGAAAGTTTTCGTATTGCCCAGGTAAAATATAATGAAGGAATTGCCACCAACACCGAAGTCATTGATGCTCAAAGTGCCCTGATCGAAGCAGAGACCAATCACCTGAATGCACTGTATGATTATAATACCAACAGGGCAGCTTTAATAAAAGCCATGGGTATCATCGGTCAGTAAGTAAGAAGATCAGAAGAATCAAATGCTTTATTTTTTGACGCGATTGCTGATGGCGTTTTTTAAGTATATTTTCTGATGATGTCATTTTCAATTGATCAAAACACGACCTGGTTTTGATTATTGATTTGCCCAAAAATGCAGGGTTGAAAATGACATCCATATTCAATAAGGTCAATTTTCATGAGAATCATTGACAGTTTTTCAAAGAGAGTTTCCTCATGAAATTGTTAATCCTGGAAAAATCATGATGTAGAGAGGAATAGATGCCGGATGAAGATAAGAGGACGCTTTCTCTTTTTTGTTATTCTACTATTACTTGCAGGTTTGGTAGCATTTCGGGTAGTCAGTCAGCTTAACCTGAATAAAAAAAATGAGCCACAAATCAACCAGGAGTTACCTGAAAAAATAATTCCTGTTCAGGCAGCAAGCGTGCAGCACGGTGAGATGAAGACATTTCTGACAGTGACAGGTCTGGTAGAGCCCAGGGAGACCGTGAGGGTAAATGCCAAAATAATAGGGCAGGTGAAAGAGGTTCTGGTTTCTGAAGGGGAAGATGTTGAAAAAGATGACCTGTTAATACGCCTGGATGATGAGCAGATTCGCCTGCAGATTGACCAGGCAAAGGCAACCCGGGATTCAGCTCAGGCATCCCTGGAAAAAGTAAAGGCAGGTGCCCGTCCACAGGAGGTTAGCCAGGCTGAAGCAGCTATGCAGCAGTCAAAAATCAATCTGGACAGCATAGAAGAAAATTATCTGCGGATGGAAAAATTATTGTCTGAAGGAGCAGTTTCACAGCAGCAGTACGATCAGGCTAAGGGGCAATATGAAATTGCCGTGTCTCAGTACCGGGCAGCTGAAGAGAGATATGATCTGGTTAAGGAAGGTGCTTCACAGGAAGATATCAGAACAGTTGAAGCGCAGGTCAGGCAGGCACAGTCTGCACTGGAAATAGCTGAATCTCAATTAAGAAATACGATTGTCAGGGCACCCGTCAGCGGAAAAGTAACTGCTGTTTCGGTGAAAACCGGAGAGATCGTTTCTTCTGCAGTCCCCCTGTTGACCATATTGGATGTCAGTGAGTTATTTGTTATATCAGGAATTTCAGAAAAGGATATCGCTTCAGTTAAGATTGGGCAGCAATCAGAGGTTTTTATTGACGCATTTCCTCAGGAAAAATTTTCCGGTGAAGTGTTCACTATGGGTGCTATCGTTAATCCGACCAGTAAAACGATGGAGATTAAAATCAAGATTATCGAACCGCATATCTATATACCTCCCGGCGTTTTTGCCCGAGCAAATATTTTAATACAAAAAAATCCCGAAGCATTGGTGATTCCTTCTGCTGCCCTGACCAGGAGATCTGATGGGCTGTTTGTTTATGTGCTCAATCAGGATATAGCAGAGCGGAGAGCTGTCATCACCGGGATCTCACAGGGTAACCAGGTAGAAGTGGTAGAGGGATTACATTTGGATGAAATCATCGTCGTATCGGGAAATATTACCCTGGAAGAAGGGGATCGGGTAAGGGTAACCAATCGGGAGGAGATTGAGTGAACCTGCCGAAGTTCTCAGTGGATAGACCTGTTACCATACTGATGCTTTTTATTGCCCTGATAGTGATTGGAATCATTTCTTATCAGGGATTAGGTCTTGATTTACTGCCTGATCTTTCTTTCCCAATTTCTGCTGTCATCGTCTCTTATCCGGGCGTTGCCCCGGAGGAGATTGAAACACTCATTACGATTCCCCTGGAGGAGGCTGTAAGCACCATCAGTCGCATCGATACGATTACCTCCTATTCCAGGGAGGGCAGTTCTGTGGTGCTTTTATCCTTTCAATGGGGAACGGATATGGATATTGCCTCTCTGGAAATAAGAGAAAAGATAGATCAGATCAAAAGCATACTCCCTGACGGAGCAAGCGATCCCATCATTTTTAAAGCTGATCCGTCCATGATGCCGATGATGGTATTGGGTATGAGTTCTGAACAATATGAACTCCAGGAATTAGAAAAATTTGCCCAGGATGTAGCAAAACCCAGGCTGGAAAGACTGGAAGGGATTGCCCAAGCTGCCGTCAGCGGTGGACTGGAGAGAGAAATCCTGGTTTCCGTAAATAGTGAAAAGCTGCGGGCGAACATGCTGACTTTTAATCAGGTCGTCATGTCCCTGGGCAGTGAGAATATCAACTTACCGGCCGGTACTGTAAGGGAAGGAAATGTAGATTTTCTTATCAGGACACTGGGTCGTTTTGAAGATATGGAAGATATTCGCAACGTGGTCATCGCCAATATGCAGGGTCATCAGTTTTATCTCAGAGAAATTGCCCAGGTTTCGGATACATTCAAGGAACAGAACGCCATTGCCCATATGAATGGTTCACCCAGTATAGCCTTCAGTCTTCAGAAGGAATCAGGAACCAATACGGTGATTGTTGCCAACCGGATAAACAGAGAGCTTGAAACCATAGAGAGCATCCTTCCCGGGGATATTAAATTAATTACTATCTATGATTCATCTGATTTTATCAAAAAAACAATCTCCGAGGTTACCAGTACCTTGCTCATCGGAGCGTTGCTGGCAATCCTCGTATTATACATCTTTCTGCGCAGCTTCAGCAGCACATTCATTATTGGTTTAGCGATTCCCATCTCTGTTATCTCTGCCTTCACGCTGCTCTATTTTGCTGATTTGACCTTAAATATGATGACCTTAGGCGGGCTGGCATTAGGAATAGGCATGCTGGTGGATAATGGAATTGTGGTCTCTGAGAATATTTTTCGGCATCGGGAATTGGGGGAAGAGATATCCCTGGCAGCGAATCAGGGAGCCAATGAGGTAAGAGAGGCCGTCACAGCTTCCACACTGACCACTATTGCTGTTTTTCTGCCGGTGGCGTATGTTTCCGGAATTGCCGGGGAATTATTTAAAACCATGGGTTTGACCATCACATTCTCTTTGCTTATGTCCTTGTTTGTAGCGCTTACCCTGATTCCTATGCTCTCTTCCAAATTAATGCGTAAGAGAAGGTTAGCCTCTCCTGCGGGAGATACAGAAATAATGAACCATCACAAAGAATGCACGTCTGACGCTGCACCCGGAAGAAGAGGTTTTATGATGGTGATCAATCAGGAATACTGCTCTATGATACAATGGGCTTTACATCACCGGGGCATTGTTATCCTGATGGCTATCCTTATTCTGGTGATATCATTCTTCCTGTTCCAGATAGTGGGAACCGAGTTTTTCCCGTCCGTTGATCAGGGAACCTTTAATATTAACGTTTCCCTGCCGGTCGGTACGAATTTAGAGGTAACAAAGGAAGTCATTGAGGATATTGAGTCTATCGCAAGAGAAACGCCTGAAATCAGAGACATTTTTACAACCATTGGCAGCGGCGGTATGGGAAGCATGGGAATGGGAGGGAGCGGAAGTAATGCCGGTACAATGATGGTATCATTGATTGAACAGGCGGACAGGGAAAGGGGAAGCAAAGAGATTATTGCCGATTTGAGGGGTAAAATCGGTGAATACCCGGATACCAGAATCAATATCGGCGAACAGGGCATGTCATTTTCCACAGGTTCACCCCTTTCTATCAAAATAACCGGTAGTTCTATGGAAGAACTTGAATCTATCTCCCGGGTCATCATTGACCTGTTAAGTGAAGTGAACGGGATTGTCGATTTACAAAGCAGCATAGAAGATGTTCGTCCTGAATTACATATTAAAATTGATCGTGAAAAAGCCAATTTATATGGATTAAGTACCAGTCAGGTTGCCTCCAGCATGCAGGATGCACTCCTGGGAAAGGTTGCCAGTTATTATCAGGAAGGCGGAGACCAGTTTGATATTCGGGTCAGTCTGGATAAAGAAGATCGGAATAATCTGCAAAAACTGGAAAATCTTCATATCAGTTCCGGTTATGGTTTGCAGATTCCTTTGAAGGAGATTGCTTCGATTGATATCGGTACCGGTCCTCAGGGAATCAATCGTGAAAACCAGCAGAGACAGGTGACGGTAAATGGAAATGTCAGTGGACGTTTTTTGGGAAATGTCATCCGGGATGCGCAGGAAAAGATGAGTTCATTGGTATTACCTGATGGGTATCATTATATTTTTGCCGGTGAGAATCAGGAAATGATGGAGTCCTTCGGCAGTCTTTTCTTCGCCCTGATCCTCTCAATTTTTTTAGTCTATATGATTATTGCTGCCCAGTTTGAGTCATTGTTATTCCCATTCGCAGTGATTTTATCCATTCCCTTTGCGATGATCGGTGTGATTATTGCCCTATTACTTGCCGGGACAAGCTTCAATGTTCTGGCTTTTATCGGTTTGATCATGCTGGCTGGCATTGTTGTCAACAATGCAATTGTTTTAATAGATTACATTAATCAGTTACGAAAAAGGGGTATGGAACGAAACGAGGCAATTATCCAGGGAGGAAGTACTCGCTTGAGGCCTATCCTAATGACGACCCTTACCACAGTCCTGGCAATGATTCCCATGGCTGTTGGAGCAGGAGAAGGAGCCGAAATGCGGGCTCCCATGGCTGTAACGATTATCGGGGGATTAACCTCATCGACCCTGCTGACCTTGATTATTGTTCCGATTTTTTATACTTTTCTGGATGATCTGGCCAAAAAATTACATATTCAGTTTTAAATGGTATAATTTTACTAAGTTGCCACTAAAATAATAATTGCGCTTGCATAGAATAGTATTAAATAATAGTATATAATAGAATGTAAATTTGTAAATTTTCATTTTAAAATGCTTTTATGAAAATAAATCAGAATCAATATCCGGGAGGAAAAGTAAGTTGAAAAATAACAAAATGATTAGACCTCTTCTCTTATTTTTAATCATGCTTTTATTATCGCTTGTTTTATGTGCAAACCCGAGCTTTGCCCAGAATGGCGGTAGAATTACTGCTATTGTGGTTCGGGAAAATGAAAATATCAATACAGATTTGATTGTATCTCAAATCACCTCCAATATAGGAGACCTGTTCTCCAAGGATAAGGTTCAGGCTGATATGAAGGCGATTTTTGAATTAGGGTATTTTCAGGATGTACAGGTCAAGTTAGAACCATTTCGGGATGGATATCGCGTTGTTTATGAGGTCAAAGAAAATGCCATGATCAAAGATATCGTGATTGAGGGGAGTACCGTATTGGAAGAGCAGGAGATAAAGGATGTCATGGTATTGAATAGCGGACAGATATTTTCCCAGGCAATCCTGCAAAATGACCTGGACAGGATTTCTCAATTATATAAGGAAAGGGGATTGATTCTGGCACAGCTGGAGGATATTGATTTTAATCAGAATACCGGTATCCTGTCTATCACCCTGACTGAAGGAAGAGTTGAAGAAATTAAGATTACCGGTAATGAAAAGACCGTAGACCGGGTCATCAGAAGGGAAATAAAGATTGAAACAGGGGAATTGTTTGATTTTGAGAAAGTAAGAAAAGCCCTTCAGGATATCTATAATCTCGGTTTTTTTGAGGATGTTTCCATGAAGCTGGAGCCGGGAAGTACAGATGAATTAATTGTGCTGGTCATTGAAGTGGCGGAAAAGAGCACAGGTATATTGGGTGGAGGAGGAGGTTACAGTTCAGGCGAAGGCCTGTTTGGCTATGCCAGTATAAAAGAGGCCAACCTTTTCGGCAGAGGCCAGAGCCTTGAGGCAAAGCTGGAGGTTGGTACCAGAACAACCTATAAGGTCTCCTTTTATGAGCCATGGCTGGGGAATACGCCAACATTCCTGGGATTAGATGTCTATGATACCTTTTTAACAACCAAAGAAGAGATAGGCGGTATTGATTCAGAATACGAAGTGGAACGATTGGGAGGAAAATTATCCTTCGGCAGAGAATTCAAGGACAGTTTTAAAATTGGACTGGAATTTAAAACAGAAGAGGCAACCTATGAATTAATCACCGGTCAGTTACCGGATGATATTCAGGAGGGATTGACCAATAGTTTCAGGCCGATTCTAATTTATGATACCAGGGATGATGTGTTTAATCCGACGGAAGGATGGTATGGCATTGCGTCTATTGAGAATGCGGGCGATTTTTTAGGTGGGGACTATAACTACCGGAAATACGACCTGGATCTGAGGACCTATATATCGACGGATGTCTTTGACGAGGATGAGAAGGATGAAACAAAATTAACCAGTACTATTAATGACGGTGTCCTAGCCATGAGAGCGATGTTCGGTTATGGCAATACAAGCCTGCCTTCATTTGCCAAATATGAAGCAGGAGGCTTGGGGACGATTAGAGGGTATGAATACAAGGAATTTGTAGGAGATACCTCTCTGATCTTTAATGTGGAATACCGCTTCCCTCTGTCTGATAATTTACAGGGCGTTGTCTTTGCAGATCTGGGTAGCGTCTGGGATTTTGGTGAATCAATCAACATGGATGATTTAAAATTTGGCAAAGGAATCGGGATACGGTTTGATACCTTTATCGGACCGATCAGTATTGACTATGGTTTTGGAGAGGATCAGGTAGGCAGGACTTATTTCAGTATCGGTCATACATTCTGATTGTCTGAAAATAACTTCAAAAAGATATCCTCATATGTGAAAATATTTTTTTGAAAATGGGATATGTTTCAATTGTAGAGATAAATATTAAGGAGGAATTACTGTATGATTTTTAACTTGAACGGCAGGACAAAAGGGTGGAGTAAATTATTCGTTATGGTAGCTGTTGTCATGATACTGGCTACTTTGTGTACGATGGGTGCTTTTTCTCAGAATATCGGATTGATCAGCTTAGCCAAAGTAACAGCCAGTCACCCTAATACCGAGAAGATTAATCAGCTGAATCAACAATTACGCACTGAATTGCAGACCAGGCAGGAGAAGCTGAATCAGGAGGGCAAAGGTCTCGAAGAGACAGCATTATTGAAACTGGAAGAGAAGTTTAATACCGAGTGGGAACCTGTTAAGCAAAAGTTATTAACCCAGATGCAGGCATTACAGGCAGAAAGAAATTCAGATATTGTACAGGCGATTAAATCAGTTGGCGAAAAAGGGAGTTACCAGGTTATTATCAATAGTGAAGTGCCGGTCATTGCCGGTAATGATATCAACGAATATCCTATCATTCTGTATGGCGGTACGAATGTAACCCAGGATGTGATTGCAGAATTAGGCAAAATTGTTGCCAGTAATTGAAATAGTTTAAAATCTGTTTCTGTAAATTGATTCGGGAGAGGCCTTTGGAAAAAATCTGGACTGATCAGCTTGTAAAGATATACCGTAAAAGAAAAGTTGTCAATGAAGTAAACCTGGAAATCAATAGAGGAGAGGTAGTTGGATTGCTTGGATCCAATGGTGCAGGTAAGACAACGACCTTCTACATGATTGTAGGTCTGATACGTCCGGATAAAGGGCATGTATTTTTCAAGGAGAAAGAGATCACCCACACCCCCATGTATCAGAGGTCCAGAATGGGATTGGGGTACCTTGCTCAGGAGCCGTCTATTTTCAGGAAGCTGACTGTACATGAGAATATCCTGTTAATCCTGGAAGCTTTGGGAGTTGACCGTATAGAGCGGGAAAAGAGATGCCGGAATATGCTGCAGGAGTTGGAAATCAATCATCTGGCAGAATATAAAGGGTATATGCTTTCAGGCGGTGAGAGGAGAAGGGTTGAGATTGCCCGTACCCTGGCCAGCTCACCCTCTTTTATTCTTCTCGATGAACCTTTTACCGGAATCGATCCCATTGCCGTCTATGATATCCAGGAAATTATCGGATACCTCAAAGAAAAGGGACTGGGGATTCTGATTACCGATCATAATGTCAGAGAAACCATGAAAATTACGGACCGTACCTATATCATGCATGACGGAAAGATTCTGGCTTCCGGTCATCCTTCGGAAGTTGCAAATTCTGAAATAACCCGGAAATATTATCTGGGAGAACGATTTGCTCTATAAAAGCGTTATTGGTTTTTGGTTTTTAGTTTTTAGCTAGGAAGAACAAGTAAAAGGTTTAATCATAATTTACAATAAATATAGGACCAAGAGGTTTTTAATTTTTAAATAATCTGTTGACACGTGAAATGTTTTAATTACTTTATTTTTACTTCTTTCTTGATAGTTACGGTATTTAGAATGTGATATATAATATTAACACAATATATACACATTCTATATTGTTTTAAAATTGTACATAGATGAAGGTATAAATTAGATTATCGCCTGTTTATTCTCACTGTTTTATTTAACTAAAAACCAAAAACCAAAAACTAAAAACTATTTTAAGAGAGAGGTTTCAAAGGAGTTGTCTCTCCTGACTATATTATGTACAGCATTATTTTAATTGTTACCTTGATCATTATCAGTGGTATGATTGCCTATATCGGGGATTTAACTGGTTTTCGCATCGGGAAAAAGAAAATCAGCATCTTTGGCTGGCGGCCCCATCGCACCGCAGTTTTTATTACGATTCTGTCCGGCATTATTATCTCCATCCTGACTATTTCCATCTTGTCCATTCTTTCCAATGATGTCCGTACTGCCCTGTTTGGCTTGGACGAATTACGGGACAGGCAGATCGAACTGACCCGGGAAATTCAAGTGAGAAATAAGATGCTGGATGAGACCAGAAAAGAGTTAGAAGAGAGAACTGATGAGTTAGGAAAATTAGAAGAAGAATTTCAACAACTCAGTTCCCAGATCGAGCTGCAGACTGCACAGGTAGAATCCCTTTTAGATATCAGAGAAAGATTAACCATTGAAAGAGATACTTTACAACAGGAAATAAGTGAATTACAGGGAATGGTCAGATCTTTATATTCGGGAATCAGCTGGTTAAGAAGCGGTGATATTATTCTGGATCAGGGAGAAGAGATTGCCTTGACGATCATCAGGGGAGGGATACCCGAGGAGGAGGTTGAACAGAAACTGGTTCGCCTTCTCAATCAGGCAACCAGTAAAGTACTGGCAATGGGAGCTGAACCGGATGAAAATACCGGTCAGGCGTTGATTATTTCCAGGAAGGAATTTGATGATTTAATACAAAAGATTCACCAGAGTCAGGAGGAGTTAATTGTCAGATTGCTGGCTACCATGAATGTGATAAAAGGGGAGGTCGTCATTGCTAATTTTTCTACCCTGGAGAACAAGCTGGTTTTTGAGGAGAATGAGGTTGTTCTGGTGGAGGAGATTCCCGTCATTAATGATCCTGCAGAAGCGGAGGACAGAGTTTTTTCCATTCTGCGTAAGGTTAACCTGAGGGCGGTACAGGAGGGCATCATACCTGAGTCCGGGACAAGTCTGGTGGGAACCATCTCAGCGGTAAATCTTCTGGAAACAGTAAGGGATATTGTACAGTGTGAAACCGGTATGCTGATCAAGGTCATTGCTCTGGATGATACCTGGGCTACCGGTCCCTTCAAAGTCAGGATGGAGGCAGAAAAGATTTTACATTAGCTTACAGATTTAGATGTAAGAGGCAGGGTTATTAGTTTTTTGTTTATAGTTTTTAGACCAGTAAATTGATAAATAGAAACGATACCATGATGGATTGATTTAATAAATCAAGAAAGCAATATACAGGGTAGTATTGTAGTATTATAGTATAAAGATAT
>CAYSSG010000006.1:0-67644 GCA_964433635.1 uncultured Atribacterota bacterium
TAAATAATATTTCTCTGCGATTCCTTTATTTCCAAAAATTTTTTTGAGTTATCTGGACTTCATGAATGTCAGTTATGCTAGTAAAAATTCTTAATTATCAAAGAAATTTTGAAGGTTGAAACATTAAACATTATACTATTTACATAACATGTTTCATTTTAATTTTTTTTATGGAAACTCTTTTCTTCTTTTTCAACACCTGCGAAATTAGTTATGCTGATACTCTGGATACAGGAAAAGAAGATAGTCCTATTGCAGTGATGATTGGAAATTCTCCCAGGGAAAGGGAAATTCAAAAAGGTTTACTTTATGCTGATATTGTCTACGAAATTGAAGTTGAATTCCCCTTTACCAGATTTATGGCAATCTTTCTTAACGATGTTGACACAAAAATAGGGCCAGTAAGAAGCAGTCGTTACTATTTTTCCCGCATCTGCGCAGAATGGAATGCCATCTTTGCCCACTGCGGAGGACAGTTTTTAAAAAATTCCAATATTCTGGATATGAACGAGCTGTATATCCCTAATCCTTATTGGCGTGATAAAGAGATTGGGGGATGGATTAATTTATTTACCAGTACACAACAATTAAGGCAAGAGGCTAAAAAACATAATCATCCTGTCATTAATGTTATGGAGCATCCTTTGTTAAATTGGGATGAACCTTGCGGAAAAAAAGATAATCAAATAAATAAGATTACCATAAAATATCATGCAGATTATATTGTCAGTTATGAATATTGTCCAAGTGAACATCAATATTATCGGTACAATAACCAAAACCCATTTATCGATCAAGTAAGTCTGGAGCAGATTACAGTCTCCAATATTATTATTCAGCTTTTACCCATTGAAGAGATTAAAGAGGATGAGGAGGGAAGGATACAGATGGAACTTGTAGGAGAAGGGATCGGAAGGGTATTTCAGGGAGGAGATAGCCAACCAATAAAATGGATAAAAAAAAGCAAGGATGAGCCAACATTATTTTTGGATCAGAAAGGTTCTCCCCTGATATATCAGCTGGGAGCAACCTGGATTCACCTCCTGTCTCCTGAATCAGAAATCTGGACAAAATAACAGGTCAGAAGGTTAACCATTGAAAAAACTTATTCTAAGTTTAATAAAAAAAGCAACGGATGCCAGATTAAAAGCCTATGCACCCTATTCCAATTTTACGGTTGGTGCTGCGCTCATGACCGATAAAGGTGCTATATTCACCGGTTGTAATATCGAAAATGCTTCCCTGGGACTAAGCATCTGCGCTGAACGAGTAGCCATACAAAAGGCCGTATCTGCAGGATATACCACCTTTAAAGCCTTAGCAGTGGTTTGTGATACCGAAAAACCCTGTTCCCCATGCGGTGCATGCAGACAGGTAATGACAGAATTCTCTCCGGAAATGGATGTGATCATGGTAAATCTTCATCATGATCTAAAAATAATGAAGGCAAAAGAACTACTTCCTGATGCATTTTCGGATCATGATGTCAAAGAATGAAAAGCGTGCAAACCTCTGAAAATGCTAAATCGATTTGATATATGAATGCCCCTCTAATTTAGACCGGTAAGATCATATTATGATTCCCAATTGGGAATGAAATTAGTAAAATTTAGGACAGGAGCTTGATAATATTCTTATGAATCGACTCTTTCAGACAGACGGAATCATACTGAAAAGCATGAAATTGAATGAATCTGACAAAATTGTAACGATCTTTTCCAAAAATTACGGAAAAATCAGAGCCATCGTAAAGGGAATCAGGAAAACAAAGAGTCATTTTGGCAGCAGCATGGAGAACCTGACCATGGTGAAATTATTGGTCTTTAAAGGAAAAAATCTAAGCATTGTCAGCCAGGCAGAAATCATTCACTCATTTTTCCAATATTGTAAAGATTTAAAACGTTTTGGTTTAGCAATTCAATGTGCAGAATTAGTTGATAAGCTGTCAGCTGAAGAGGATCCTAATCATTCTATCTATGAATTGTTGAAAACTGTCTTGATATTGTTACAAGATGATAAAAATCCCGTACTTCTGGTTGAATCATTTAAATGGAAACTCTTCATGATATTGGGCTATCAACCGGAATTAATAAGATGTATTCAATGTAAGCGGCAGATTCCGAAATTACCATCCTATATTTTTGACATAGAAAAAGGAGGTCTCATCTGCTCAGCCCATCAGGAGATCAACAGTCATTTTCAGACTACCATCAGCGATTATGGCTTAAGATTATTAAAAAGAATCATGGATGTCGATTTAGCTGATATTCATAATAAGGCAATTCATCAATCGGGATTAGTGGAATTGATTAGAATAACTGATCAATTTATGAACTATCACTTTGATATTGAAAATCAAAGTAAACAGTTTTTAAACAAAATAAAATTATTGGCAGAAAAAGAACAATAAATCTCACCTAAAAAATGAGATTAAAATTTTATTCTTTCGCCAGATGATAATGATTCTTTTTTGACAACATAAAATGATTTTGCTATATTAATAAAAATAATGAGTCCCTCTCAATAGAAAATTGACAGGAATAAAAACAATATAGGGCTAGAGAGGGATTTTATTTATATTAGGTAAGGAGAGTATCATTTGCATATTCAGGAAATCATCTTTAATTTGGAAAATTATTGGGGTAAGAAAGGTTGCATTATATTGACCCCCTACGATATTGAAGTAGGTGCCGGTACAATGAATCCGGCTACATTTTTACGGGTTCTGGGCCCTGAACCATGGA
Source organism: uncultured Atribacterota bacterium (assembly GCA_964433635.1). Classification (GTDB taxonomy): domain Bacteria; phylum Atribacterota; class Phoenicimicrobiia; order Phoenicimicrobiales; family Stramentimicrobiaceae; genus CAYSSG01. The sequence goes on from CAYSSG010000006.1 coordinate 2,745, forward strand.
AGACAGCCTACGTGGAACCTTCCAGAAGACCGGCAGATGGACGATATGGTGAAAATCCGAATCGTGTTCAACAACATTATCAGTTTCAGGTCATTATTAAACCATCCCCGGAAGATATTCAAAATCAATATCTTGAAAGCCTTGAAAGGATTGGCATTTCCCGTTCGGAACATGATATACGTTTCATGGAAGGTGATTGGGAAGCCCCAACCCTGGGTGCCTGGGGCTTAGGTTGGGAAGTAATATTAGATGGATTAGAAATCACACAATTTACCTATTTCCAACAGGCTGGTGGTATTGACCTGAATCCCATACCAATCGAAATAACCTACGGAATTGAACGATTGGCAATGGTAGTGCAGCACAAGGAAAACATATACGACCTGCTCTGGAATAAAGATATTACTTATGGTGAAATACAGCATCAGGTAGAAGTTGAGCAGTCAAAGTACAATTTTGAAGAATCAAATATAGAGATGCTATTCGGTCTGTTTAGAATATATGAACAAGAAGCCATAGCACTCTTATCAAAAAAATTACCGATTCCAGCTTATGACTATACCTTAAAATGCTCTCACACCTTTAATCTTCTGGAGGCCAGAGGAGCGATCAGTGTTACCGAAAGGACAGGTTATATAACGAGAGTAAGGGAATTAGCTAAACTCTGTGCCCAAAACTATATTGAACAGAGGGAGATACTGGGATATCCCCTTTTAAAAGAGGGACGTACCATAAATGAATAGGTTCATTTTAGAGATAGGAACAGAAGAAATACCTTCCATCTATATTGACAAAACCTTGAATGATTTAAAAGACAATATGATGAAAGAGTTACAACAGCTTCGTATTGAATACCACCTGGTTCAGGCATACGGTACACCCAGACGATTAATTGTATATATTGATGATATCAGTGTCGAACAAAAGGATACCCTTCAGAAGATAAAGGGTCCTTCCAAAGCAATTGCCTTTGATAAAGACGGAAATCCCTCAATATCTGCTATTAAATTCGCCCAGGCAAATCAGTTAACTCTGAAAGACCTGGTTACTGAATATACCGACAAAGGTGAATACCTGTTTGTTCAGAAAAGAATCAAGGGCAAGAAAACAGAATCATTGTTACCGGAAATCTGTCTGAAAATCATTTCCAATATTACCTTTCCCAAGTCCATGAGATGGGGAAAGACCTCTTTTCGTTTTATCAGACCGATAAGATGGTTATTAGCCCTGTATAATGATAACATGATTCCCTTTACATTAGCGACCATTCATTCTGGTTGCACCACTTTTGGCCATCGATTACTCTCTCCCAATTCAGCAACAGTCATTTCTGTGGGTGATTATTTCAAAATCATAAGAAATTGTTTTGTGATTATCGATCCTGTAGAAAGAAAGAAGATGATTTTTGAGCAAATGATTCAGCTGATTCGCCAATATCATGGCAAGGAACTTATAGATGAATCACTGTTGGAGGAAGTGAAAAATCTGGTAGAATATCCTAAGGTTCTATTAGGCCATTTTCACAAAAATTATCTGAAATTACCTTCCGAAGTATTAAAGGCAGTTATGATCAGACATCAAAAATATTTTCCAATATACTCTGAGGATGGTCAGTTATTGCCTCATTTTTTAGTAGTCATCAACGGAAACAAAGAAAGATATAAGGATACAATTATTCAGGGGAATGAAAGGGTATTGAAAGCCAGATTGGAAGATGCCCGGTTTTTCTATCAGGAAGACCAGAAGGTTAGCGATAAAAAGGTAAAGCCACTGGATAAAAACGTGGAAAAGTTAAAACAGGTTACCTATCAGGAAAACCTGGGTAGCATTTATGATAAAGTAGAAAGGCTCGTTGCATTGACTAAAAAAATGGGTGAAATGCTCCAGATTGACACTCACGTATCAAAGATACTGCGACGTTCTGCTCAGCTATGCAAATCTGACCTGGTTACTGAGATGGTAAAGGAATTCCCTGAGTTACAGGGAATCATGGGAAAAGAATATGCCCTCTTGCAGGGAGAAGATCATCAGGTAGCTGAAACGATTTATGAACAATATCTGCCCAGATTTTCAGGTGATAACCTGCCTAAAACATTAAGCGGCAGCATACTGAGTATAGTTGATAAACTGGATCATATTATTTCCTGTTTTAGCAATGATATCATTCCCGATGGTTCTCAGGATCCCTACGCTTTAAGAAGACAATCGTTGGGAATTCTCAATATTACAGTTCTTAATAAAATGGATTTTTCTCTGGATCAATTGATAGATTTCAATATCAAGCTCATGTCTGGAAATAATCATTATCAAAACCAGCATAAAACTGGAACAGAAGAGACTATCAATCAGAAGATCAAATATTTTATCCTGCAGCGTTTTCGTTATCTTCTCCTGGAAAAAAATTATGAGTATGATATCGTCGATGCTGTCTTATCAAAGAATCCAGAGAGTATGATGGATATATTATCTCGAATTATGGTCATTCAAAGAATCTATCACCTTCCGAAATTCAATAAAATTATTACTGCTGCAACCAGGACATCTAATTTATCTAAAAACTTCCGTAAAATGAAAATAAACAGTAGCATTTTTCAAGAAAAAGAGGAGCATGTGCTCTATGACTGTTATCTAGCAGCGAAACAAAAGATTGAAAAAGCCATCATTCATAAACAATATGAGGAGGTTTTTGAGCAACTGGCCCTGATAAGTGCACCAATCGATCAATATTTTGATCATGTTTTAGTCATGGATAAAAATGAAAAAATCCGCAATAACCGATTAGCTTTACTACAGGAAATAACCGGATTGTACTATTCAGCGGCAGATTTATCAAAGATTGCACTTGCCAAAGGAAACGTCAAATAAATTTACTTGAAATCATCATATCTTTTCTATTTTTAGAAAGAAATATTCAGAAAACATTTTTAATTTATCAATACTTTAATTGAAAGGAGAAGTCATAACAATGAAGAAGTATATTTATTACTTTGATGAAGGTAATAAGGATATGAAAAGATTATTAGGAGGAAAAGGGGCTAATCTGGCAGAGATGACAAAAATGAGCTTACCAGTGCCCCAGGGATTTACCATTACAGCAGAAGCCTGTATTGAATACACAAATGGGAACAAAAAATTCCCCGAGGGTTTGCTACAGCAAATTGAAGAAAACTTGAAAAAATTAGAGGAAAAAAGTGGTAAAAAACTGGGAGATCCTGACAATCCTCTATTGGTTTCTGTCCGCTCAGGTGCTGCAATTTCCATGCCTGGAATGATGGATACTATTTTGAATTTAGGGTTAAATGAAGAGACCATCCAGGGATTGATCCTAAAAACCCAGGATGAACGATTTGCCTATGACAGTTATCGAAGATTCATTCAAATGTTCGGCAATGTAGTTATGGGTATCAAAGGTGAACATTTTGAAGAAATACTGGAAAAAATGAAAGCAAAACAGAAAATTGAGATTGATGCTGAAATCAACGTCGAAGGTTTAAAAGAAGTTGTCAAACAATACAAAATCCTGGTATTTAAAGAAATGGAACAAAAATTTCCTGATGATCCGCAGAAACAGCTCCTTATGGCTATTGAGGCGGTCTTCAGTTCATGGGATAACAAACGTGCAGTTACCTATAGACGCATCAACAGAATTCCGGATGATTTGGGAACTGCTGTTAATGTTCAGGAGATGGTTTTTGGAAATATGGGATACGATTCTGGCACAGGAGTAGGTTTTACCCGGAATCCTTCCACCGGTGAAAAAGAAAACTATGGTGAGTACCTCCTGAACGCCCAGGGCGAGGATGTTGTATCCGGAATAAGAACACCAAAGCATCTGGATGAGTTGATAAAGGATATGCCTTCCGTACATAAAGAGTTAATCAGGATAGTCAAAACACTGGAAAATAATTATAAGGATGTGCAAGACTACGAATTTACCATAGAAAAAGGGAAGTTATACCTCCTACAGACCCGATCAGGTAAACGTACAGCTCAAGCAGCATTAAAAATTGCGGTTGACATGGTTGATGAAGGAATCATTAATAAGAAGACCGCTGTGAATAGAATTGAGCCAAATCAACTCAATCAGCTACTTCATCGCAGAATTGATCCAGGTGCTGAAATAGAATCCATTGCCAAAGGCTTACCTGCTTCTCCAGGTGCTGCATCCGGAAAAGTCGTTTTTACTGCTGATGAAGCAGAAGAAATGGGTAAAAAGGGAGAAGATGTGATTTTGGTTAGAACGGAAACGACTCCTGATGACATCCACGGAATGGTTGAAGCAAAAGGTACCCTGACAAGTAGAGGAGGCATGACCAGTCATGCAGCGGTTGTGGCAAGAGGAATGGGTATGCCCTGTGTAGCAGGTTGTAGTGAGATTATCATTAATTCTAAAAAAGAAATTTTTATTGCAAATAATAAAACAATAAAAAAAGGCGATTATATCACGATAGACGGGGGAAGCGGACAGGTGTTTGAAGGCAAGGTTCCCATGATAGAGCCTAAAATGAGCAAAGAATTCAAACTTTTACTTTCCTGGGCTGACGAAATCAGGAAATTAGGGGTATATGCCAATGCGGATACACCGGAAGATGCCAGGAAAGCCAGAGAATTAGGAGCAGAAGGAATCGGTTTATGTCGAACAGAACACATGTTCATGGCACCTGAACGTTTGCCGATTGTTCAGGCTATGATTATTGCTGATACCAAAGAATCCAGGGAAAAAGAATTAGAAAAATTGCTGCCTATGCAAAAGAGTGATTTCTTGGGAATTTTAAAGGCTATGCAGGGATTACCTGTTATTATCCGGTTGCTCGATCCACCCTTACATGAATTCTTACCAAGTTTTGAGGAGACATTAGTGGCAGTTACCACTTTGAGATTACAGAAGCCTCAAGATGAAACAGAATTGGAAAAACAGGAGAAAATTTTAGATAGAATCAGGATGCTGCAGGAGATGAATCCTATGTTAGGACTAAGAGGATGCCGTTTAGGCTTATTATATCCTGAAATCTATGAAATGCAAGCCAAAGCAATTATTGAAGCCAGTGTGGAATTGACGAAACAGGGAATAGACATCAAACCGGAAATTATGATTCCCCTGGTTGGACATTTAAATGAATTAAAACCGATCTATGACCGTACAAAAAAGCTGGCAGAAGAAATGATAAAAAGAGAGAAGGTTGCTTTGGAATATAAAATTGGCACGATGATTGAATTGCCCAGAGCAGCCCTGACAGCCGACAAAATAGCTGAATATGCCGAATTTTTCTCCTATGGCACCAATGATCTAACACAAACCACTTTTGGTATCAGTCGGGATGATGCAGAAGGTAAATTCTTATTAAAATATGTGGAAGAAGGTATTTTGAAAGATAATCCATTTGAAGTGCTTGATACAGAAGGGGTGGGTAAATTAGTTCAAATCGGGGTGGAATTGGGTCGTAAAACAAATCCTAATCTGGAAATTGGTATCTGCGGTGAACATGGCGGCGAACCTCAGTCTGTTGAATTTTGTCACCAGTCAGGACTAAATTATGTGAGCTGTTCACCCTTCAGGGTACCCATTGCTCGATTAGCAGCAGCCCAGGCAGTATTAAAAGAACAGACTAATTAACTGAATACACTATATACCTTATACATAATACATATACAAAGATTATTATTTCTAAAGTAGGTGGTTTCCCTCTTAAGGTCAAAATTTGGGAAACCACCTTGTAATTTGACGGGTAATAGAATAGAATAAAATGGATTATTATTTCTATTTTGATATTCTGCATAAAATAAGTTTGACCTGTAAAACATTTAATCAAAAGGAGCATGGTAAATATGTTGGTAATAAAGGTGATGATTATCTTAAGTGGTGTAATATCTTTACTGTATGCCATAATACTTGCTAAACGAGTCCTGGCAGAAAAAGAAGGAAATGAATTAATGCAACAGCTTTCCCACTCCATTGAAAGAGGAGCAATGACTTTTCTTAAAAGAGAATACTCTTTTTTAGTATTCTTTGTAGCTATTATTACCTTAATTATCATTTATGTTCGAGGTAATGTTACGGGCATTTCATTTGTATTCGGTGCTGTATCTTCAGCACTGTCTGGATTTATAGGTATGAAGATTGCCACGAAAGCGAATACCAGAACCACCTTTGCCGCTCAGGAATCAGGCTTAACAAAGGCATTAAAAGTAGCTTTTTCAGGAGGGGCGGTAATGGGCATGTCTGTTGCCGGTTTCGGTTTAATAGGTTTAGGCCTTTTATATTATCTTTATGAAGATCCAAATTTAATCAATGGATTTGCATTAGGGGCAAGTTCAATTGCCTTATTTGCCAGAGTAGGCGGAGGTATCTATACCAAAGCAGCAGACGTGGGAGCTGATTTGGTCGGGAAAGTTGAAGCAGGAATTCCGGAAGATGATCCCAGGAATCCTGCGGTGATTGCAGATAATGTAGGTGATAATGTTGGAGATGTTGCCGGTATGGGCGCTGATTTGTTTGAATCCTACGTAGGATCCATTGTATCCTGTATGATCCTGGGTAGTTTATTGTATGATTCAATAAATTATATTATCTATCCATTGATACTTGCTTCATGTGGTATCATTTCAACCATTATTGCCACCTTTTTTATATCGCCAAAAGACAATAAAAGTATTCACAAAGCCTTGAATCAGGGAACCTATATCAGCGGCATATTAGTGATAATCTCGTCGATAATATTGTCCTACGCGCTCTTTGGAAACATATCAGTATTTTTAGCAACCGCATCAGGATTGATTGCCGGCGTAGTTATCGGTTTGACTACAGAATATTTTACTTCTTATGATTATACTCCGGTTAAAAAAATAGCTGAAGCTTCCTTAACAGGAGCCGCGACTACAATCATTCAAGGATTAGCTGTAGGAATGAAAAGTACAGCTCTGCCTGTTGTTATTATTGCTTTTGCTATCTATATATCTCACTATTTTGCAGGTTTATATGGTATTTCTGTCGCAGCAGTTGGAATGCTTTCGATTGTAGCCATGACAGTTTCAGTTGATTCCTACGGTCCAATAGCCGATAATGCAGGTGGTATTGCGGAAATGGCAGGTTTAAGTCCTGAGGTGCGAAAAATTACTGATTCTTTAGATGCAGTCGGGAATACCACAGCAGCAATCGGCAAAGGATTTGCTATCGGTTCAGCTGCTTTGACTGCCCTTGCTCTGTTTTCCGCTTACAGCAAATCTGTAAACTTAAGTATAATCAGCATCACTGATCCAATGGTGATAATCGGAATATTCATTGGAGGGATATTACCTTTTTTATTTTCTTCCATGACCATAGAAGCTGTTGGAAAAACCGCTTCGTTAATGATAGATGAGGTAAGGAGGCAATTTAGAGAAATTCCAGGTTTAAAAGATGGCAAAGCCAGACCTGAACCAGAAAAATGTGTTGATATAAGTACAAAAGGGGCACTGAAAGAGATGATTATCCCGGGATTAATGGCAGTGATAGTCCCTATTTTGGTAGGAATATTGCTCGGTCCCGAAGCGCTTGGAGGCTTATTATTGGGTTCTGTCGTTGTAGGTGTGTTCCTGGCAATCATGATGGCTAATGCCGGTGGTGCCTGGGACAATGCTAAAAAATATATTGAGAAGGGAAATTATGGTGGAAAAAATTCTCCCGCACATCAGGCTGGTGTCATTGGGGATACAGTAGGGGATCCTCTCAAAGATACTGCAGGCCCTTCTATGAATATTTTAATAAAAGTCATGTCTATTGTGTCTCTGGTTTTTATACCCTTATTTTTAGAATAGATGAATCATCTAAGATATCTTTAACTATTTTGTTATGCGATCTGGCAAATAATAAAATAATCAGGCGCTGGATTTTATTTCTCTGAATTTCTCCATTCCATGATGAATATGATTGATATTATTGAGAAGAAAAAACATAAGAAAGAGCTATCTGACCCGGAGATTCAATTCTTTATTAATGAGTATTTACTTGATCATATTCCAGACTATCAGATATCTGCATTGCTTATGGCTATCTGGTTTAATGGCATGACCGAGCGTGAGATTAATGTTCTGACCATGGCAATGGCTGAATCCGGTTCAATTTTAGATCTGAGCTCCATATCAGGAATCAAAGTGGATAAACATAGTACAGGGGGTGTAGGAGATAAAACCACTTTGGCTCTACTTCCCATGGTTGCTGCAGCGGGTGTTCCGGTACCGAAAATATCAGGACGGGGGTTAGGTCATACTGGTGGAACGATTGATAAGTTAGAATCTATTACCGATTTTAAAACCAATCTTTCTGTACATCGATTTATTGAAATTGTTAAAATGACTAATACAGCTATTATCAGCACCAACATAGATCTGGCACCGGCAGATAAAAAATTATATGCCCTGCGGGATGTAACTGGTACAATTGATTCAATTCCCCTCATCGCCAGCAGTATCATGAGCAAAAAAATTGCAGGAGGTGCAGATGCTTTTGTTCTGAATGTTACAGTAGGCAAAGGAGCATTCATCAGACGATTTTCCGATGCAGTGTCTTTAGGAGAGATCATGGTAAACATTGGAAAAAATAATCATAAAAACACGCATGTCATTATTTCTTCAATGGATCAACCACTGGGACATGCAATCGGTAACTCATTAGAGGTTAGGGAAGCCATCCACTTGTTGAATAACCAGGGACCTGATGATTTAAAAGAAATTTGTCTTTATCTTGGTTCATATATGCTAATTGCCGGAGGAATCGTTCAACAGCCACAGGAGGGAATGATAAAATTAACACAGGTCTTAGAAGATGGTTCTGCTCTACATAAACTGATGGATATGGTCAAAGCTCAAAATGGTGATACAAGACAAATAAAGAATCCTGACTTGCTTCCCAAAGCAAGGTATCAAGAAAATATCATATCAGATAAAAAGGGTTATATCAGCAAGATCGATGCCCGTTTAATAGGCGAAGCCTCTATGCTCCTGGGAGCGGGCAGGAAGAAGAAAGGTGACCTGATTGATTTAGCTGTAGGAATGATTTTAAAAAAGAAATCTGGCCATCAGTTAGAAGCCGGAGAAGCTGTAGCGACAGTATATTTTAATGACCAGGAAAAGTTTAAGATAGCCAAAGAGTTAATTCAGAATGCTTTCGTCATTTCCGAGAAAGAACCGGATAAATTTCCTTTAATATTAGCAGTTATTAACCGGGATGGAATTGTGAAATTCTAACAATTAATCATCAGTACGCTGATTTATATAGAAAACTCTTTTTAGAAAGATTTGATTACATTCATTTTTTATTCCCGATACAGAGTGTTATCAGTAATTTAGAGTAAAGCGATATGAAAGCTATTATTGGCCATACCAGTGCAGATTTTGATTGTCTCGCTTCCATGATTGCCGCGAAAAAAATATATCCTGACGCTTTCGCAGTCTTTCCTGGTGCTATCGAAGAAAATGTACGAAAATTCCTTTTATTATACGGTAATGCTTTAAATATTTCCTCAATAAAGCAAATTGACATGAAAAAAATATCAGAATTAATTATTGTTGATACCAGGCAACGAGAGAGAATTGGACCGTTTGACACTTTGCTGGGTAATCCTAATCTAAAAATATATATCTATGATCATCATCCGCCAACTGAAAATGATATCAAAGCAGATTCGGCTATAGTAAAGCAGGTTGGCGCTACTACTACTATTTTGTTAGAAAGCATTATAAAAAAGAACCTTCCTATCACGCCTCTGGAATCAACACTGTTTGCCCTGGGAATATATGAAGATACAGGTTCGCTTTCTTTTTCAACGACAACAAAAGAAGATATTAAGGTTTTAAGTCATCTTTTTTCTATCGGGGTCAATTTAAGAACGGTGAACAAATTCACCAATATCGGATTAAATCAAATACAGAAAAAAATTTTAAACAGACTCATTTCATCTTCCCAGGAATTTTATTTTAAAGGCATAAGCGTGGTATTTGCCACAGGTCATGTTGAAAAATACATTGAAGGGTTAGCCCTGGTTACTCATAAATTGATTGAAATTGTGAATAGTGATGTTATCTTTGTGTTAGTAAAGATGAAAAACAGGGTATATGTCGTTGGCAGAAGCAATCGTAATTCAGTCAATGTGGGAGAAATCCTAAAGAAAATAGGGGGAGGCGGCCATTCTCAAGCTGCATCGGCCGTTGTCAGAAAATTGTCCTTGATGGAAACTGAAGATAGAATTAAAGAAATATTAAATGACCATATTGAATCTGAAACGCTGGCTAAAAATATTATGACTACTCCAGTTAAAACTCTTGACATCAATACAACCATTGAAGAGGCATCGAAGATTATGTTGCGTTATGGCCATAATGGATTCCCTGTAATGGAAGAAGGAAGATTAGTCGGCATTATTACCAGGCAGGAAATTTATAAGGCAAAACATCACCATTATGAAGAAGAAACAGTCAGTGTCTATATGTCTGAAAATATTATCAGCGTTCATTTAAATACGCCAATCTTAGAAATACAGGAATTGATGATTCAATATGATGTCGGAAGGGTCTTGGTTTTAAGTGAGAACAGCAAATTAGAGGGAATTATTACCAGAACTGATCTCATTAGAAATCTATATGGTGAAAAAGATATCAGCAAAGAATCATATTCGCTTTTTGAAAGAGGAATGGGACAGAATGATGCTAACAAAGGAAGAATCAAAAACCTGATGCAGGAATATTTTCCCAGTGATATTCTGGATGCGTTAATTCAGATAGGTAAAGCAGGGGATGACCTGGGCAATTCAGTATTTATGGTAGGAGGGATTGTCCGGGACTTATTCTTGGGTATTCCAAATTCAGACCTTGATATTGTTATAGAGGAAGATGCTATTCAATTTGCTCATTATTTTCAGAAACAAACAAAAGGAAAAATAAAATGCCATCAGAAATTCAAGACGGCAGTCGTTATTCTACCCAGCGGCATTAAAATTGATTTTGCCTCAGCCAGAAGAGAATTTTATGAATTTCCAGCAGCATTACCTCAAGTTGAATTCGCCTCTATAAAGAAAGACTTATACCGGAGAGATTTTACGATCAATGCTATGGCAATCCAGTTAAATCAGGATCGATTTGGGAAGCTGCTTGATTTTTATGGAGGAAAAAGAGACCTGGAGTTAAAAAAAATAAGAATCCTTTACAGTCTCAGCTTTACAGAGGACCCGGCACGTATTATTAGAGCTGTTCGATTTGAGCAAAGATACGATTTTACGATTGAAAAATCAACCGAAAAATTTCTTAAAAAAGCTGTCAGGGAAGGATTAGTGTCTCGTATCAGAAAAAAAAGACTTGGTGAGGAATTTATAATCATTTTACAGGAGAAAGAACCTATTAAAGTACTGAGAAGAATGGATGAATTGGGCATCCTGTCCGGAATTATTCCAAATTTAATCCTGAATCAACAGCTGATTGACAGATTTGACCAGATAGAAAGAAGTTTGAAATTATGGTATTCTAAATTTCCTTGCGAATATGTTAATAAAAGTACGATGTACTTATACTATTTATTACAATTTTCGGATTTAGAAATCAGGCAAATCAAAAAAAGAATTGAACTCAGTGAGAGAGCAGAGCAAAAACTTGAATTGATGAAAAGTATGAAGGATAAGACGATAAATCTTATGGAAAGATACCAGGTTGAACCCAGCAATATTTACTACTTCTTAAAGGAAGTACCTAATGAGTTATTGCTGTCGATTCTAATAGATAAGAATCGAAATGTACAAACTACCAGGAGAATTGAAGACTATTTAAATAACTACAAAAAAGCATCTCTTTACATATCCGGGAATGATCTGACAAAAATGGGAATGAAGCCAAATCCTATTTATGCTAAAATATTAAAGTTGATATTTTATCTACAATTAAATGGTATACTGAAAAACAGAGAAGATGAATTAGCTTTTATTAAAAAATTGATGCAAAAGGGTATTCTATAAATTTATGCTGAATATTTTTAATCATGTATTTGAAATTTTGTGGAGTTTACCGGCTGTTTTAATAGCCATTACAATCCACGAATATGCACACGGTTTTGTCGCTAATTATTATGGGGATCCTACCGCAAAACTGGCAGGTAGATTGACCTTAAATCCTATTGCACATCTTGATCCAATAGGAACGCTGATGCTGTTACTTTTTCGCATCGGTTGGGCAAAGCCGGTTCCTGTTAACTACTCAAATCTGAATAATCCAAAAAAGGATATGATCAGAGTATCCTTAGCAGGGCCTGCATCTAATGTTATAATGGCTTTCATCTTTGCTCTTTTCTTGAGATTGAATAATTTTTTGTTCCAGAATATATTTTTCAGTTCCCGTCTTGGCTTGAAATTTTTCCAGGGATGGTTGATCTTTCTACATACGGGTATTTTTATTAATCTGGCTTTGGCAATCTTTAACTTGATACCGATACCGCCATTGGATGGTCATCATATCTTGTCTGGACTATTACCACCCCAATGGGCATATCAATATGCCCGATTAAATCATACTTACGGCATTTTTATTCTATTGCTGCTCATTTGGACCGGTTTTATTGGAAAGATCATATTTCCAATCGTATCCCATTTTTACCAGTTGTTTGCATAAATTATTTTATGAGGTAAACGTACAATCGTATGAAATTTCAAATACATATGAATAAGAGGAGGCAATACCATACATGAAAGGCATTATTTTCAGCGGCATGAGACCAACCGGTAAACTCCACATCGGAAATTATTTTGGAGCATTAACCAATTGGGTTGAACTGCAGAATAATTACAAGTGTTACTATGGAGTAGTAGATTGGCATGCGCTTACAACCGGATATAATGATACATCCATGATGAAAGAGAATATATTAGAAATGGTCATAGATTGGTTAAGTGCTGGAATCGATCCAAAGAGAAGCACATTATTAATTCAGTCCCATGTACCCGAACACGCTGAGTTACATTTACTACTATCGATGATTACACCACTGGCATGGTTAGAGAGAAATCCTGTACTGAAAGAACAGGTACGAGACCTGGATTTAAAAGATAATATGGACTATGGACTGTTAGGTTATCCTGTTCTAATGGCTGCGGATATATTAATTTATAAATCAGATGCCGTTCCCGTAGGAGAGGATCAGGCTCCTCATATTGAATTAGCTCGAGAAATAGGAAGGCGTTTCAATAATCTCTACAGCAATGTGTTTTCTATACCTGAACTGAAATTATCTCATACTCCAAGAATTCCCGGTACCGATGGTAGAAAGATGAGTAAAAGTCTTAAAAATGACATTACTTTATCAGATAAACCGGAAGATATTAGAAAAAAAGTCCTTTCTATGATTACCGATCCCAGAAAGGTCAGGCTATCTGATCCCGGGCATCCTGAAGTATGTGTTGTATTTAAATATCATGAAATATTTAATCCAAAGGAATTAAAAATGATAGAAAGTGATTGTCGGAATGCAAAATTGGGTTGTGTAACCTGTAAGAAAAAGTTAGCCGATATACTGACACAGTCATTTCACAGCTTCAGGGAAAAAAGGAAATTCTATGAAAAAAATCCCCAATTGGTTTGGGATATCTTAATGGAAGGGAGTAAAGAGGCAAGAAAGGCAGCAGATAATACGTTAAATGAAGTCAGAAAAGCCATGAAGATTGAGTACCTATGATAGAGAGCAGTTCAGAGATGATTGAAATTGAAGAATTTACAGATTCTATTCAGCAAATATCCCTGAAAGTGAAGAACGGAGAAATGTCTTTAACCGAGATATCCCTGCTGGAGATTATAAAAAAATACTTATCTTACATCATTATGTCTCATAAAGATACGATAGATCTGGATATTGCAGCTAATTTTTTAGTTTCGGTATCCAACCTGATTTTATGGAAATCTAACTTACTTTTACCTTTCAATCAGGAACAGACTGATGATGAATTTGAAGAAGACAAAATGACTTTACAGGAAGAATACTGGAAAGAATACAAAAAATATCAGTCTTTGATCAGTATATTTGAAGATAAAAAAATGAATCAGGAAAAGATATATCTAACCTACCTCCATCCCAATATAGAAAATGAAGAACAATATCAAGAAAATCATTTCTCTGAACTTGTCCTGGCTATTGAATCAATCTTATCCAGGCAGCACATCAAACCTACCATGGAAGTGAAAAAGCGTCATTACAATATTGAGCAAAAAATGAAAGAAATCGAAGATTATTTCAATAAAAATGATGGAAGGTTATCCTTTCAGCAGATGATTTCCAGGGATTGTCAGAGGATTGAAATCATTGTCATCTTTCTAGCCTTATTAGAATTAATATGCCAGGGGAAAATAGACTACATGCAGTCAAAAAATTTCGGCGATATTTTATTCTATCGCAAAGGAGATAAAATATTATTGAAACGATAGAATCATCTTCAAATAAATGGAAAAATATTATTGAAGTTCTATTATTTGTATCCCATAAACCACTATCCATCCATAAAATCAGAGATATTACCGGGAAAAAAAGTGGAGAAATAAAAACAATGATACAAAAGATAAGACTTGAATACGAAGAGCAGGATCGGCCTCTGTTTATTCAGGAAGTTGCCGAGGGGTTCTCTTTTGCCACAAAACCGGATTATGCTCCCTGGATAAAAAAAATGCACAATAATGAAAAAAAGATTATCCTGTCTAAAGCTTCCATTGAAACACTGGCTATCATTGCCTATAATCAGCCGGTCACACGTATGGAGGTTGAGAAAATAAGAGGTGTTGATTGCAGCAGTGTTTTGTTTAAACTTTTGAGGAATGATTTTATAAAAGTCTGTGGTAGAAAGAAGATTCCCGGAAATCCTTTACTATACCGAGTGACTGGAAAATTTCTATTACACTTTGGATTAAAAAATATATCGGACTTACCACCACTTGGTGAACTAGGCTTTAATCATGAAGAAAATGAGATTACAAAAGTTTTTAGCAGAAAAGGGGATTGATTCCCGAAGAAAATGTGAAGAATTAATTGTTCAGGGCAAAGTTAAAGTGAATCATCATATCATCACAGCGTTGGGAACCCAAATTAATCCTGAAAAAGACAGAATAGAGGTAAACAATCGATCCATTGAACCAAATGTTGAGAAGATCTATCTCTTATTAAATAAACCTTGCGGTTATTTATGTACCTACCGCGATCCTTTAAACAGACCTACTATCTACGACTTACTCTCAAACATAAGGGCAAAAGTCAATTATGCCGGACGTCTGGATTATGATTCGGAAGGTTTGGTATTATTAACAAATGATGGAAATCTAATCTATCGCTTAACCCATCCTGGAAAAGGGATTCAAAAAAAGTATCTTGTGAAGATTCAAGGTATTCCGAAACATGAAGATTTGGATCGGCTGAAAAGCGGAATACCCCTGTCCCCGAATTTTACAACCAGTCCCTGTCATGTCAAAATGGTAAAGGAGCACAAGAATAACTCCACCTTAGAAATTGAAATCCATGAAGGAAAAAAGAGGCAAATCAGGAGAATGTTTTCCTTTCTGGGATATCCGGTTTTACAATTAAAAAGAATTCAAATTGGATCTCTTTCGTTGGGTCATTTAAAATCCGGACAGTATCGTTATCTTGGGAAAAAAGAAACAGAGCGGTTAAAGATAGACTGCCTTGAAAAATAATAAGGAGAAAAATATTTTGCCAGACCAGAACAGGAGCTATATTATTACCATTGATGGACCTGCAGGTGCAGGAAAAAGTACCGTAGCAAAAAAGCTTGCCCTGAGACTGGGATTCCGATACATCAACACAGGTGATCTATACCGATATGTTACTTTTCGTGCGCTACAGAAAAAACTTGATGTTAGGAATTCTAGTGACATGGACACCTTATCCTTAAAAATAGTAAATCAATGGATAGAGAGGAAAAAATCCGGAGATCAAGCGGATATTTTTTCTGATCAGCAAAACATCATCTTAGAAAAGATACATAGTCCGGAAGTAGATAAGAATGTATCCTTTGTTGCTCAACATCCATCTGTCCGAAGAAATTTAGTATCATTACAACGCATGCTAACAAAAGATGGTTCAGTAGTCGTAGAAGGCAGGGATATTGGTTCTGTCATTCTACCTTATGCGGATTTAAAGATTTTTCTAACTGCTGATGAACAGACCAGGATAAAGAGAAGATACAAAGAACTGAAGGAAAAAGGTTATATTATTACTTTTCAGGAAGTCCAGGCAGAAATTGCATTGCGTGATGATATAGACAGCAGAAGAGAAACTGCTCCACTTACCAGACCAAAAAATTCCATTACCATCGATACATCAAATAAAGAGATTGACGAAGTAATCAAATTAGTTTTAGGAATCATTCAAAGTAGAAAGGGGACAAAACATCTATGAAAGTGATGAAGGCAGAGCATATTGGCTTCTGTTTTGGTGTAAAGAGGGCAATGAATCGTGCAAAAGAGCTGTTAGAGGAAGTTCCGCATGACCGTATCTACATGTTAGGTGAAATGATTCATAATCCACAGGTAATTAATGATTTCCAGGAGAAAGGCATTCACATTGTACATGATATTTCCCGGGTTCCATCTCATGCATATCTAATTACCAGAGCACATGGAATTATACAGACGGAAATGAAATTAGCCGAGCAGGAAGGTATCCAATTAATTGATACAACTTGTCCTTATGTAAAGAAATTACATAAAATTGCTGACTTATTAGAGAAGGAAAGCTATCAGATTATAATCTTTGGGGACCCAGACCATCCGGAGATGAAAAGCTTATTAAGTTATACCAAGAATCATGTTACAGTAATCCAATCTGCCGATGAACTTAAAAATCATTGTATGGTTACTTCAGGTAAAATTGGATTAATATCTCAGACAACAAAAGATATAAATGAATACAAGCAGATTCTAACAGCAATATTTAACGATGCAGAAGAGCTGAGAGTTTTTAATACCATCTGCAAAGCAACCATTTTAAGGCAAGAATCTGCTCGAAAATTAGCTCAAAATGTTGATGTTATGATTGTAGTGGGCGGATTTAATAGTGCCAATACCAATAGGTTAGTCTGCATAAGCAAACAAACCGGGGTAAAGACCTATCATATAGAAAATGAAACACAACTTCAAGACAAATGGTTCATAAGGAAGAAGAGAGTTGGCGTTACCAGTGGAGCTTCTACACCTGATTATATTACTGAAAGAGTGATTGAAGCGATCAAAAGAATGCCTAAAAATCAAAGATAATCAAGGAAGAATCCCTGATTATCTTTGATTGTGAAGTACTCAATATCTCGCAATAATACAGTTAAAATCTGAATATAATTTTCTAAATATAGCTATTATGAATCAGTCGTCAGGCAAGTTTTTGAACTTTCCCTGATTTTAAACATCTGGTACAGACATTCATTCTCTGTACAGTATTATTCACCTTGACTCTTACTTTTTGAATATTAACAGACCATTTTCGATTGCTCAGTTTATGCGAATGACTGATTTGATTCCCGAATTGTGGTCCCTTACCACATATATCGCATTTCGCCATTTTCATGCTCTCCTGATATAAATTTGAAAAATTACAAAAAATATCATATCATAATTGAGGCTTAATAATCAAGTAAATATCCAGGTTTTCAGAAAAATCTTTTTATCATCCAGTGAATCATGCTTAAAACGGAATAAAAAAATGAGAATTATATCAGGTATCTATAAAGGTTTTAAATTAAAAGAATTTTCAGGTATGGATATCAGGCCCACTCCAAGTATGGTCAGGGAATCCTTATTTGATATGTTTGCTGCAAAAATAGTTGATTCTGAATTTTTAGACCTTTTTGCGGGAACAGGTGCTATCGGGATTGAAGCGCTCAGCAGGGGTGCCAAAAGCGTGACTTTTGTCGATCATCATCCCAAGGCGATTCAACTGGTAAAAGAAAATCTCAGCAAGATTCGTCATCATGATGATTCTATCGTCCTTCAAAAGGATTATCTTAAGGCAATGAATCATTTGGACCTACAACAAAGTAAATTTGACATTATCTTTCTTGATCCGCCTTATCAGAAGGATTATATCTCCAAATCATTACATACCATTGATGGAAGTAAGATCTTAAAAAATAATGGATTTGTTGTCGTTCAGCATCCTTATGAATTGGAACTGAAAAACAATTTAAATAATATCTATTTCTTAAAAGAAAAAAGATATGGTAAGTCTAGAATTACAGTCTTTCGCTGTAAAGAAAGATTTTAAAAAAAGGAGACTTTTCATGATTAAAGCAATATACCCGGGAAGTTTTGATCCGATTACGAACGGACATCTGGATATTATTATCAGAGCATCAAAAATATTTGACAAGATCATTGTAGTGATCGCAGAAAATTCGCGCAAGAAATCTTTCTTTTCCACAGATGAAAAAAAGAACATGATTCAATCGGTCATAAAACACATAAAAGAGGTTGAGGTCCAGACCTTTGACGGCTTATTGATTGACTGCGTAAGGTTCAATAAAGCCAATGTCATACTCAGGGGCATGAGAGCTATATCTGATTTTGAATATGAATCACAATTCGCACTGATTAATAAGAAGATGGCTCCAGAGATAGAAACGGTATTTATGGTAACCAGTACGAGATATTCTTACTTGAATTCAAGCATAGTTAAGGAGATTGCTTCTCTTAACGGGTGTATTCGTGATTTAGTTCCACCTTACGTTGCCAAAAAACTGAAGGAAAAATTTGGATACTAGATATGATAGTCAGATTCTAGATCATTTTTTGGAATCCAAAATAATGATATTTTCTGTAAAATCCCGTCTCCCTAATCTCGGTAATCCAGACTTGTAACCCAACATATAAAGATCGGTTGCCAGAACATCATAATCTAACATTTTTAAAGCCATATCCTGATCTATTCTTTTATTCATTTTATAAAAATTCTTTAATTTAATTATAGCAGGCAGGATTGATTTGGCCTTAATTCCCTTGAATATTGTTTTCCCTTTATCAGTCATACCAAGAATCCGGCAGTAAAGAGGGCCTTTCCGGTTAAATCTGCGTACTTCTGATTTTGTAACCTGAAACAATGTATGAATGAGTATTCTCTGTATCCTGGTACGGGTATACCGCTTGGATTTGATGGATCGAATAAGAACCTCCAAAACGTCAGAGAAGATAGCACTCTGCTTCAACTTGTTTTCCAAACCCTCTTCAACTGCATGAATTTTTTGGATATCGCTTAGGGACATTCTTCTTAAATTAGTAAAAATTGCTTGTTCAAAATCAGATAAAATAACTGGATTAAAACCTTCAGTTAATACTTTACACATGACCTCGAATGAAGAATCAGGCATCATTTCCTGCAACTCTCCCATCGTATGCCCTTGACCTTCATAATATTTTTGAACAATCTTTTTTCTTATGGCGGTAGCACTGGAATATCGTCCTTTAATCTCCTCCTGTGAATAAGATGATCCAATTCTTTTAATAAGCAGAGGTTTTATTGAACTTTTTAAATAATGTAATGATGCTAGATACTCTAATGCCAGAATATTATTCGGTTTGTCTAAAATTTCTACTACTTTATCAAGAGATATATTTTTTTGATGAATCCTGGATTCTTGAATATATTTAATAATTGCCCGCTGGCGATTTCTGGGAAAATTTTCTCCTTTTTTTACACCTTCTCTGAGAGTTTTTTGGAATAATGCTGGCTCTTTCCTAATCAATTCCGCTATTTCCGTTAACAGTTCTAATTGATCATCTTCACAACCAAAGGATACATAATCCACAATGCCCAGTGAATCAAGTAGCTGAATTCCTGCATTGGCAAATCCTCGAGCATCCTGACTGGCAAATACAAACGGCAGTTCTATAACCAGATCGATTCCGGAGGATAAAGCCATCCTGGTCCGTGTCCATTTATCAAACAAAGCTGGTTCACCTCTTTGAAGAAATTGGCCGCTCATCACAGCAATAAAAAAATCGGCGCCAGTTTTCTCTCTGGTTTTTTGGATATGGTAATCATGCCCACAATGAAAGGGATTATATTCTGCAATAATACCAATGGTTGTCATATGCTCCTCGAAAAATCAGTTGTTCTATGCTATAATTATACAACATCTATTTTGCTCCGTTTGATACTCATAATCTTATAAAGAATTTATTTTCACGGGAATTGTTAATCTGATTATTCAGCAAGTAAAAGATCATTCAAAATACTGTCGAATGACAGGATGAATACCATATCATATCACTTTTTAAGGGGGATTATAATATGATGAATATCTCAGAACAGATTAGACAAAGGGCTAAAAAAGGTTTGAAAAAAATTGTTTTACCTGAGGGAGAAGAACCCAGAATGGTTAAAGCAGCTCAAATTGTTTACCAGGAAGGATTTGCTGAACTGATATTTTTAGGGAAAGAGAAAAAAATTAAAGAAATTGCCAAAAAAATTCATGTCGATTTTCCTAAAGAGATCCAAATTATCGATCCAGAAGTCTCTGATGATTTACCAAGCTATGCTGAAACCTATTATCATCTGAGAAAGAACAAAGGAATGTCTCTTCAGGAAGCAAAACAGCTTCTGAAAGACCCCCTTTATTATGGAGCCTTAATGGTATACCAGGATGATGCCGATGGATTGGTTGCTGGATCTATTCATGCAACAGGTGATGTTTTTAGACCAGCCCTGCAGACGATTAAAACTTCTGATAAAGTTAAAATTGTCTCAAGCTCCTTTATTTTAATTGTTCCTGAGTGTAATTATGGTGAAAATGGCGCATTATTATTTGCTGATTGTGCTCTATTCCCGAATCCCAATCCGGAAGAACTGGCCGATATTGCGATTGCCAGCGCCAACACTGCAAAAGTCCTCATGGGAGTAGAACCTAAAGTAGCTATGTTATCTTTCTCTACTAAGGGAAGTGCCCAACACCCTTTAGTTGATAAAGTTGTTCAAGCAACTGAAATTGCAAGGAAAAAAGCACCGGATTTAAAGATAGACGGGGAGCTGCAGGCAGATGCAGCCTTAATCCCCGAAATAGGTAAAAGGAAAGCACCTGACAGTACCATAGCCGGAAGGGCAAATGTCTTAATATTCCCTGATCTACAAGCTGCTAATATTGCCTATAAATTAGTTCAGAGATTGGCAAAAGCAGATGCAATAGGTCCGATTTCACAGGGTATGCGTAAACCTGTTAATGATTTATCCAGAGGATGTACAGCCGAAGAGATTGCAGATGTTGTCGCAGTAACAGTACTACAAGCCCAGGGCATTTAAAAGAAAACAACAGGCATAGTGGACGATACTTTCTTTTTTTATTCATTCATTAAAATATTTCATTTGCATATATTTATAAAATTTAATATAATTTCAAATTATTATTCAATCAATCACGTTGTACTTAGAAGGAGGAAGTAAATTGGCATTACCAAAAAGAAAAATTTCTAAATCACGAAAAAATAAACGAAGAACGCATTGGGTGGAAAAACCGATAAATCTTGTTGAATGCCCCAGGTGCCACGAATATAAATTGCCTCATCATGTTTGTCCTTCATGTGGCTATTATAATGGAGAAAAGGTGATAGCTGAAAAGAAGACCGCAGAAACCAAGGCTAAGTAGATTTCTTTTTTTATTTTTTATATTTCCTTATTCGTTTTCTTTGATAGAGTGTCATAAATCTTTTATGACACTCTATCAATTTGATAACATGTAGCCTAAAAATCATATTTCAAGAATGTTTACAGCGGCAATGTAACATATGAAAGAACTAAGAACGGTAAAAACTCAATTTTTTCTTTCTGATTAATACTTGATTTTCTTTTTTTTATTATATATACTATCATTTAATAGTAACAGCAACTAATAGCAAGTACTCTTAAAAGATGGTGTAGATATGTTAAAAAATATGCCCAAAGAGAAGAGACAGGAAAAGCTTCGGGAGAGGATTACAGTCAATCCTTTTCTTTCAGATGAACAATTAGCAAAGATATTTCGTGTCAGTATTCAGACTATACGGCTGGACAGGCTGCAGATGGGTATTCCTGAGATGCGTAAGCGGGTAATGAATCTGGCTCAGGAAGCATCCTCAAAAGTGAAAGCATTAAATAAAAATGAAATCATCGGAGATTTGATTGATATTGACTTGGGCAAAAGTGGAATTTCTACCCTGCGCACTACGAAAGAAATGGCTTTCGGTAAGAATAGATTGGTCAGAAGCCATTATATCTTTTCTCTTGCCGATTCTTTAGCAATGGCAATGATTGACTCAGATGTGGTTTTAACAGGCATTGCACGTTTAAGATATAAACATCCTGTCTATGCCGGGCAGATGCTCGTGGCAAAAGCAAGGATTACCACCAAAAAAGGTAATAAACATTTAGTGTCAGTTCATATTAAAAGTGATCGCCTGGAAGTATTTACCGCAAAATTAATCATGGTTTCCATGGATTAAGATATTATAACTGGTATTGTTTTCTTTAAAATAAAATAAAAACAAGGAGTAATTAAGATGGATATAATGGATAGAGTAAAAAAAATCATAGTAGATCAACTTGGTGTAGAAGAAGAAAAAGTTAAAGAAGATGCTTCCTTTATTGATGATTTAGGAGCAGATTCTTTAGACATCGTGGAATTGATTATGGCTTTTGAAGAAGAATTTGATATTGAGATTGCCGATGAGGATGCCGAAAAAATTAAGGTTGTGGGTGATGTTATTCACTATTTGGAAGATAAACAATAAGCAGTGATCAAACCTCATTTAGGTTTGCTGTTTATTTGAATATGTCAAATATGCAGGGAGAACCAAAAAAGATAGAGTTAAGGGAACTTGAAAAGCAATTAGGATATTACTTTAAGAATATTGAATTATTACAGCAAGCAGTTACACATACTTCATCCTACAACCAGAAAGAACAAAATCACATTCATCGCTTTCAGCGGCTTGAGTTTTTAGGGGATTCAGTCATCAATTTAGCAGTGACAGAATACTTATATCATAAATTTCCTTTTTCCTCAGAAGGAGAATTATCAAAATTAAAATCCATTATTATCAGTCAACCTTTTTTAGTAAGTTTTGCCAATCATGTAGCGCTTAAAAAATATATTCATCTCGGTAAAAGTGTTGATCTGGTAAGGGGAAGAGGGAAATTTTCTATTTTAGCCGATTGCATGGAATCCTGTTTGGGTGCAATCTATCTGGATGGAGGATTCGGGGACTGCGTTAGGATCATTTCCCATTTTATTGACTTGAAACAAGACGATTTGTTAAGTGAAAATACTATTAGGGATTACAAAACCCTGCTGCAAGAGAAGACGCAGAAAAAACTTAACTGCCTTCCAGCTTACAAGATGATCAAAGAAGAAGGATTAGAACACCAGAAAAAATTTTATGTCGAAGTTTTAGTCAAAGGTCATTTTTACGGAAAGGGTATTGGTAAAAACAAAAAAGAGGCAGAACAAAAGGCTGCTTTTCAAGCCTTGAAACAATTAAAAGAAAAGTGAGATGTTAAGAAAGGTATTTTTCAGTTGCATTTAAAAGAGATTGAAATTAAGGGATTTAAATCATTTGCCAATAAGATTAAGCTAAGTATTACCCCGGGCATCACAGTGATTGTTGGCCCAAATGGATGCGGTAAAAGTAACATCACAGATGCAGTAAGGTGGATATTGGGAGAACAAAATATTCATTCTCTAAGGGGTGAAAAAATGACTGATATGATATTTTCAGGTAATTCTGATCAAAAGATACGCAATATCGCTGAAGTATCCATGATATTCGATAACACTGATCACAAGCTATCCATTGACTCTGAAGAAGTAGAATTGAAAAGGATTATTTTTCGCTCAGGTGAAACTGAAAACTATATCAACGGAATGCCATGCAAATTGAGGGATATCCATGAACTTTTCTGGGGCACTGGCATCGGCAAAAATGCTTACTCTATCATTGCACAGGGGAAAGTAGATTTTGTACTGAATGCCAAACCTGTTGAAAGGAGAGTATTATTTGAAGAGGCCGCAAATATTTCCAGTTATAATATAAAAAAAGATAATGCGCTGAAAAAACTTGGCCTGGTTGAAAACAATCTGCTTAGAATAAATGACATTTTTATGGAAGTAAAAGAGAGCCTTTCTCATTATAAACTGCAAGCCGATAACCTGAAATTATATCGTTTATATCATGAACATATTAGAGAATTAGATTTTTATCTTTTAAGCCAACAGTATTTGCTCTATAAAAAGAATCTAAACCAGAATGAGGAAACATTATCGACTATAAAAAATGAAATACTCGCTATTGAAAAAATAGTGATGGATAGTAAGAGAAAGATGATACAGATTGAGACAGAGAAAGAGCAATATGAACTTGAATTAAACAATAGTGAAATATTACTCCAGGAGAGTGATAGAAACAAAAACAGCCTAAACAATCAACTTATCTTATTAAAACAAAAGGGCCTGGATATGAATCAGCGGATTATCAATTTGAAAAATGATGTTGAACATGCTGGACATCAATTTAACACATTTCAAGAAACGCTTTCAGATATCGATAGAGACATCCAGGAAACTAGAAGTAACTCTAAAATCCTGCAAGAGAATGATAACAACAAAACTGTTTTATTGAATAAATATAATCATATATTCGAATATCTTCAGCAAGAAGCTAATAAATCAGAAAGCGGCAAGGGTGAACTTTCTTATCACCGCTTTTCCAGATACAGAGAAGAAACAATAAAAAAAGAGACAGTGTTGAATTCTCTAAAAGTAACGCTTCTGGAGATGGAAAAGGAAATCCAGAATATCCAGAATGAATTATCTAGAAATCAAAACAGGATTACCAATATAGAAAAAAATCTGGTTTACTATGAGAGAGAAATAAAGCATTTTCAAGAAGAAAAAGTGAAGATAGACAGATTATTAACCAGTAATACAGGATTGATGAATCAACAAACTGATAAGATCAGGAATGATGAAAATAATATCATCTTGAAAAACAAAGAAAAGGATTTCCTGGAAGAGCTAAGAAAAAGTAATCAGGTGAAGAAAATGATTCTTAAAGATCATATACCGGATAAAAACCTGCTTCAGGAAATTCATTGGTTTGGTAAGATGTATGATCTAATTGAAGATATTCCTGATAGAATAAAAAACGCAATCAGTATGATTCTATATGATGAAATTCAGCTAATCAGAGTTGGTCATTTTGATCAAATTCCAAATATTTTAAAGCACTTGAATTCAGAGGACTTGCCCCAAATGAAATTCATTGCCGATAATATTATTGCTCGAAAGAATTCGGAAATAAAAAAAGGGATGCCGGATTTCAAACAAAATAAAAAAATTCTGGGCTTTGCCCATCAGCTTATCTCTTCCCCACCTGAGTACAACAGCCTATTTCAATTTCTCTTAGGAGATATACTTATTGTGGAAGACATGTATACTGCTTTAAGTTTGTTTGAAGAATCTAAAGAACAATTTGCAATCCTGACTTTGGACGGTATGGTCATAGACGCCCGAGGAATCATTACATCTAACATTCCATTGAAAAATAATACAGATAAATATCCTGTATCCATAAAAAAAATCAACCAACTGGAACAAGAGATTCAGGAAATTCAATCTCAAATGAATCAAAACCAGTCTGACCTTGAAAAGCAAAAAAATGAGCATCAGAACCTCAGACATAAGACAGATAGTATAGACAGGCAATTAGAAAGTCTTATCATGAGACTGCATGAAGAAAAGAACCAGGAAGTAGACATTAATAAGAGAAATATTGATCTGAAAAATCAATTAGACATGTTTAACCAAAGAAAAAAGTTAAGAGAGGATGAAAAAAAAGATCTGGAAAACAAGATTGCCACATTACGATTAAACTTTAAATGGATTGAAGAATATGTAATATCCTGCAATTCCTATTCGCATTGCATCTCCCGCTTTAAGACTGTTTGCCTTGATACGATAGAAAAGATAAGAAAGGAACTGGAAAATGTTAAAATGAAACTGGTCTGGAATAAGGATAGAGAAAAATTATTACAAAAGCGCATGGAAGAGATGAATCATTTTATCCAAAATTACCAGCAGGAAGAAGGCGCAAGGCAGACCAAATTATCAGAATCCAAAAAAGAGCTGACACAATTATCGAAACAGGAAGAAATGGTAAAAGAAAAAATAAAAATGATTATGGAAAGCCGAAAGAAGATACATCAGAATAAGATAAATTATCAAGAAGCATTACAAACACATAATACTATTTTGAGAAAAATGCGCGAAAACATAGAGAACAACCAAAAACAGATGGAAGAGAGAAGGAACATTTTCCATGAATGTGAAATGAATCACGTACAAAATCAGGAGAAATTAAACAATTTACTCTATTCCATTAAAAACCAGTATACTACTTCAATTGAAGAAATTCTGTCTTATGAAAATGCCTCAAAGAACCAGAGGGAGGCTTCTGGAAAGATTGCCCATTATAAAGAACAGATTAGTCGTATGGGACAGATAAATTTTGACGCACTGCAGGAATATGAAAAACAATCCATAAGATACAATGAGTTGTGTAACAAAAAAGAAGAAATTATAGAATCTAAGGAAAATCTGATCAGTTTAATCCATGAAATTGACCAGGTCGCTGAAGAACATTTACTGCAAACGTTTATAAAAATAGATCATTATTTTCAGGAAATATTCCAAAAATTATTTAGAGGTGGCCAGGTAAGTTTAGAATTAACCAACGGGAAAAAGCTTTTAGAAACAGGTATCGAGGTAATGGTCCAGCCACCCGGGAAAAAAGTGCAGAATATTTCTCTACTGTCAACTGGTGAAAAGGCATTGACTGCGATTGCTCTTTTATTTGCCATGTGGAAGGTTAATCCAAGCCCATTCTGTTTTTTTGATGAAATCGATTCGGCTTTAGACGAAGCCAATGCCTTACGGTTGGCATCCTTCATAAAAAATGAAGACTTGAAAGAGGCGCAAATCATTATCATTACTCATCAAAAAGAGGTGATGGAGGCAGCAGATGCCTTATATGGGATTACCATGGAAGGTTCAGGGATTTCAAAATTGATGTCAGTAAAAATGTTAGATTCGGGAGAGTGGCAAAATTAAAAATCTTTTCATTTCATTAAAAAATGGACTTAAAAAATCGCGAGAAGGTCTGCTTGATAAATATGAACTATTATTTACCGATGCAGTAAAAGAAAAAGAGGAATTTTTGGAAAAAGTAGAGGAATTATTGATACTATCTGACTTGGGACCCCAAACCACAGATGAAATTCTGATTAAATTTAAAGAAATGAAATTACATCAATTCAGAACGAATGACTTCAATCATTTTAAACAACAGCTAAAAAAAATATTATTCGAAATGATTCCGGAGCAGAAATCAGGTGATCAATCTGATTCTGAAAAAAATGATATTATCATGGTTGTCGGTGTAAATGGAACGGGTAAAACATCTTTTACTGGTAAATTGGCTTATCACTTCAAAAATCAAGGCAGAAATATCTTGTTAATACCTGCTGATACCTATCGAGCAGGTGCCATTGATCAGTTAAGATACCTGGCACAACAATCCGGGGTTGAAATCTTAAAAACTTCTGAAGGAGCAGATCCTGCTTCTGTCGTTTTCGATGGCATACAATCTGCCAGAGCAAAAAAGAAAGAATGTTTACTCATCGATACTGCAGGGAGGCTACATACTTATCATAATTTGATGAAAGAGTTAGAGAAAATAAAAAGAGTTATCATTAAGTCTTTACCAGGAGTTTTATTAAAAACAATTTTAGTCATTGATGCCACTACCGGACAGAACGGTCTGATCCAAGCTACCTCCTTTAAAGAATCCCTGGACATCTCCAGTATAGCATTGACTAAATTAGACGGAACCGCTAAGGGAGGAATCGTTTTTACAATTCAAAAAGAGCTGCATGTTCCCGTAGATTATATTACTTTTGGTGAAAAAATTACTGATTTAAGTGAATATGATCCGGAAAGCTTTATAGAAGCACTTCTCGATTGACACCCATGAACATTTTCTATATACTGAATAAGAATTTGTCATGTCATTCTATAAACATGAGAATGGATTCTAATTTCCAGGTTAAAAAAAGATGTTAGGAAAGCTATCAGAAAAATTACAAAATATTTTAAGTAGAATCAGAGAAAAAGGTAAACTGACTGAGCAAGACATCAAACAATCCTTGAAAGAAGT
The DNA here is from genome assembly GCA_964433635.1 of uncultured Atribacterota bacterium. Taxonomy (GTDB): domain Bacteria; phylum Atribacterota; class Phoenicimicrobiia; order Phoenicimicrobiales; family Stramentimicrobiaceae; genus CAYSSG01. The sequence continues at coordinate 30,978 of CAYSSG010000006.1, forward strand.
GAAGTTAGCTCTACTGGAAGCGGATGTTCATTTTAAAGTTGTCAAGGACTTTATAGCCAGATTGGAAGAACGTGCCAGTTTAGAAGAGTTATCCAAAGCATTAACGCCCGGTCAACAGATGATCAAGATTACCCATGAAGTACTGACTGAAATTCTTGGTAAAACACAGAGCAGAATGGAAATTGAAAAACACAGTCCCATGTTTATTCTTTTAGTTGGTTTACAGGGTTCGGGAAAAACGACAACAGCAGGAAAGTTAGCTTTACATATTAAAGAAAAGGGTTATTCTCCATTACTGGTTGCCGGAGATAAGGCTAGACCTGCTGCTGTAGAACAATTACAGATGATTGGAGAAAAAGCAGGAGTAGAAGTTTTTTCAAGAGGAAAAAATGAAAAGGTAATTCAGACGATTCAAGCTGCTGAACAGTTTGCTAAAGAACATAAGAAAGATGTCATTATTATTGATACAGCCGGTAGACTGCACATTGATCAAGAGCTCATGAGAGAGATCAAAGAGATTAAAGAATCATTGGTTATTCATGAAACGCTGCTGGTCCTTGATGCCTTGATGGGACAGGATGCCTTGCGGGTCGCAGATACTTTTCATCAGGAAATCGGAATAGACGGGTATATTCTGACCAAGCTTGACGGAGATGCAAGAGGTGGCGTCGCTTTATCAATTAAAAAAATGACCGATATACCAATTAAATTTGTGGGTACGGGCGAAAAGATGAATGATCTGGATCCTTATTACCCTGATAGAATGTCATCTCGAATTCTTGGAATGGGAGATACACTGACATTTATTGAAAAAATCGAAGCCAATTATCAGAAAAATGAATTAAAAAATATGGCCAGTAAAGAATTTAGAGAGCAGTTTAATTTGAATGACTTCTATGTGCAATTAAAAAAGTTAAAAAATATGGGTTCCCTGGAAAAAGTTTTTGATTTGATGCCCATGCAGCATTTTGCACTTCCTAAGGGAATATCAGAAAATATTCATGGTGGGGAAAAGGAGCTTGGGAAAGTCGAAGCAATAATAAATTCCATGACCAGAGTGGAAAGATTAGAACCAGATATCATAAATGGCAGTAGAAGAAGAAGAATTGCCATGGGAAGCGGGACAGGAGTAAGTGACGTAAACCGCTTATTGAAACAATTTTCTAAGATGAAAAAATTCCTGAAACAGGGACCCGGAAAACAGAGCTTAATCTCTTTGCTGAAATAAAGAGATGTTAATGATGCAACGAAATATATTCAAAAAAGATGGAGGAACATGATGTCAGCCAAAATAAAATTAAGAAGAGAAGGAGCCAAGATGAATCCTTCTTATAAAATTGTAGTGATCGATTCACGCAAACCGAGAGATGGCCGGTTTATTAAAATGTTAGGTTATTATCAACCAACCAATGAACCTTATACATTTAAAGTAGATAAAGAAGAAACCTTGAGATGGATAAAACAAGGTACAAAGATGACGAAAACAGTTGAATCATTATTTAAAAAAAATGGCATACTTGAGACCACTAAAAATACCAAATAACTGGATCTAACTTGAAATTTATAGGTATGTACTGGAGAAAAATATTTGAAAGAAATGATTGAATATATATTAAAATCAATTGTTGATTATCCGGACAGAGTGAAAATAAATGAAGTAACCGGGGAAAAGATATCTGTTCTGGAGATCAGTGTTGATTCGAGTGATATCGGAAAGATTATCGGTAAGCAAGGAAGGGTCATTAAAGCCCTCAGGACAATCATTAAAGCGGCTACGATTAAAGACAAGAAAAGAACGGTTATTGAAATCATGGAATAAGGGAATCTTATGGAAATAACCATCTTAACTATTTTCCCAGAGATGTTCGTTTCACCGTTTTCTGAGAGTATCATCAAAAGAGCACAGGAGAATAAGTTAATTAATATCAATATTATTGATATCAGGCATTTTACCAGAGACAGACATAAAAGTGTTGATGATTATTCCTATGGCGGAGGCCCTGGAATGGTATTAAAGCCTGAACCTATTATTGAAGCAGTTGAAACTATTTTCAATAAAAATAAAAAATTCGAAAATAGTAAGATTATCATCTCGTCTGCACAGGGAAGTATATTTAATCAAAATATGGCAAAGAATCTAGCCTTAAATGAGGAAATTGTATTTATCTGCGGAAGATATGAAGGGATTGATGAGAGAGTAGCATGCCTGTTGAATGCTGAGGAAATATCCATCGGAGATTATGTGATGACCGGGGGTGAAATCCCGGTAATGGTGATGATAGATGTGATTATTCGAATGCTCCCCGGTGTTTTAGGAAAAGAAGAATCCATGATGAATGACTCCTTCTATCATGGATTGCTTGATTTTCCACATTATACCAGACCAGAAACATACAGAGGGCATAAAGTACCAGATGTATTATTATCAGGTGACCACAAAAAGATTGAAAAATGGAGAAATACGCAATCTATCATAAGAACACTGTTACGTAGACCGGATTTATTTATGAATAGAAAATTTACGGATGAAGAAATAAATATTATCAACGAACTGAAAACAGATTAACAGGGAAAGAAAGGAAAAATCAATGGATTATATTAAAGATATTGAAGATGACCAATTAAAAAAAGACACTATTGAAGCAAAACCGGGTGATTTGATTGAAGTTCATCAAAGGATTGTTGAGGGGGAAAGAAAAAGAACGCAGATATTTAGGGGCATTCTGATTGCCCGTAAACATGGAGGCAGTAGGGAGACTATTATTGTCAGAAAAGTAACGAAGGGCATCGGTGTAGAAAAGATTTTTCCAATAAATTCTCCCAATATCGAGAAAATTAATTTAATAAAGAAAGGTTCAGCTAGAAAAGCTAAATTATATTATCTCCGGAATAGAATAGGCCAAAAAGGCTTGATGACTTAAAACAGTAGCCAAGTAATTTCAATTGAATAAAATAGAGTATATCAGAAAAGTATATCAGTTAAGAAAAAAAATGCTCTTTCTTTACAGAGAAAGAGAGAGAGTTGATAGACTGAAACATATTGAGCTAAAACTCTATGATACAGGATTTAAATATATTGCCGGTATTGATGAAGCAGGCAGAGGTGCTTTAGCAGGTCCGGTTGTGGCAGCTGCTGTTATACTAAAAGGCATTGACCATTTTTTTATTGCTGATCTGAAAGATTCAAAAAAAATAAATAAAGAAAAGAGAGGGCACATATTCGAAATTCTGAAAAATAAATCCTGTGACATAGGCGTTGGTGTTGTGAAATCAGAGATTATCGACAAACTGAATATCGCTCAGGCAACCTTTCTCGCCATGAAAAGAGCAATCATGAATTTAAAAAGATGTCCTGATTTTATATTAGTAGATGCCTTTAGGATTCCCAATCTGAAAATACCTCAAGATAATCTTATCAAAGGTGAAGATAAAAGTATCTCCATCGCTGCTGCATCCATTATTGCGAAAGTGTATCGAGACCAACTGATGAATCAAACACATAAGAACTATCCTGTTTATCAATTTAACCAGAATGTGGGTTATGGAACAAAAAATCACTTAATAGCCATCAATAAATATGGAATTTGCCCATTACATCGAGTAACATATAAAGGTGTAACTGATTGTTCTGCCAAAAAACAAGCATTATTACGGCAGAAAAGTTTATTCAATATTGAAATGAATCCACAATAAAGATTAAAATGAAACATTCCGGACAAAAAGGAGAAGAGCTTGCAATTCAATTTCTGACCGAGAAAGGCTATCATATCCTGGAACATAATTTCAAAGTCATATTTGGTGAAATAGATATCATTGCCAAAAAAAATCATTCTATCTGTTTTGTTGAGGTAAAAAGTAGAAAATCTAGGAAATTCGGACTTCCTGAGGAAGCCATTACAGAATATAAAAAGAAAAAAATCATCAGAGTTGCTCAATATTACATTAAGCAGAAAGATATCAAAAATAGTTTATTTCGTTTTGATGTTGTTTCTATTCAGTTAAATGAAAGGAATCAACTTGAAATAAGGCATATTCGTGATGCTTTTTCAGCTTGTTAAAAAATAAATGCAGGTGTTCATTTGATTGCAAAACTTTGTAGTACTGCCCTTTTCGGTGTAGAAGCCTTTGTTGTTGAAGTGGAAGTGGATGTCTCCTATGGACTTCCGTCTTTTAATATTGTCGGGTTGCCGGATACTGCTGTTCAGGAATCCAAAGAAAGAGTCAGATCCGCTATAAAAAATGCTGAGTATCAATTTCCTATGCAAAGAATTACTGTAAATCTGGCACCGGCGAATATCAAAAAAGAAGGACCGGCTCTTGACCTGCCTATCGCGATAGGGATACTGATTGCCAACAAACAGATGGAAGCAATCCCCTTTAAACAATTTATTATGATTGGAGAACTGTCACTTACCGGACAGATAAGACCTGTGAATGGTGTACTGTCCATCGCTTTGATGGCCAGAGAAAATAAGATCAGGAATCTTATTATACCAGCAGAGAATGCGCTTGAAGCCGGGATCATTGAAGGAATCAATATTTATCCTGTTTCAAATTTAAGAGAAGTGGTTAGACTGCTTAAGAATGAAAATACCTTGCAACCAATACGGGTAGACAAATTCGAGCTAATGAAGAACAGGGATCAATATGAGATTGATTTTTCGGATGTCAAGGGACAAAATCATGCTAAGAGAGCACTGGAGGTTGCAGCGGCAGGAAGCCACAATGTAATCATGATAGGTCCGCCTGGTTCAGGAAAAACGATGTTAGCTCAGCGAATTCCAACCATACTACCATCCTTGACATTGGAAGAATCAATAGAGATTACGCGTTTGTATAGCATTTCCAATTTAACCGACCGTCAATGGCCAATTATGAATAAGAGACCTTTCCGTTCTCCACATCATACCATCAGTAATATCGGATTAATTGGAGGAGGACGTATACCCAAGCCGGGTGAAATCAGTTTAGCACATAATGGTGTTTTATTTTTGGATGAATTACCTGAATTCAACCGCTCCGCTCTTGAGTCATTACGGCAACCTCTCGAAAGTGGAAAAGTAACTATTTCCAGAACACTCAGGTCAGTAACATATCTATCACACTTCATGCTGATTGCAGCTGCTAATCCCTGCCCCTGTGGTTATTTTGGGGATACAATAAAACAATGTACCTGTACATCTCATCAAATCAGGAAATACAGATCAAGGATCTCCGGCCCCCTGCTGGACAGGATTGACATTCAGATTGAAGTTCCAAGGCTTGATTACAGGGAATTGGCAAACAGGAATTTAAATAGTGAATCTTCAAGTGAAATCAGATATAGAATTGAAAAAGCCAGGGAAATCCAATTAAAGCGATTCAAAAATAGACGTATATACAGTAATTCCCAGATGAATCGCAAAGATATTGAGAGAAACTGTAAATTATCCCCGGAATGCTTTGAATTACTACATCAGGCTATGGTTAAACTGAAGCTTAGCGCCAGGGCTTATGATAAAATAATAAAGCTATCCAGAACAATTGCTGATCTTAATTCAGCAGAAGATATCCAGACTCAGCACATTGCTGAGGCAATTCAATATCGAAGCCTGGATCGGGAAGAGTTGTTATAAAAAACGGCGAGATCGCACCACCAGATTGGGTAACCTGGCCGAAATACTTTCGTATAAGAATGAATCCTTCAAAAATGGAAGTACAGATACAGAAGAATGGTTTGCTGAAAATAATCAATATTGACAGGATTTCAGCGGAATAAATCAATGTGGCAACAATATAATTTTCAATGAAAAGGTGGGAATAGAATGAAGAACAAGTTAGCCGTATCAATATTAAATGCAGATTTTTCTTGTTTAAAAGATGTTCTTTTTATGTTAGAGGAAAATGAAGTTGATTTAATTCATCTCGATGTAATGGATGGTCTTTTTGTACCCAATATCACTTTTGGACCTAAAATTGTGGGAACAGTCAGAGAAAATACCAATCTACCCCTTAGCGTTCACCTGATGATTGATCAGCCAGAAAGATATATTGCTGTCTTCTCAGAGGTGATGCGACCAGAAGACTGCCTGATTGTCCATGTTGAAGCTTGCAAACATTTAGACAGTGTCCTGCAAAATATTCTTGATTCCAATTTACTTGCCGGAGTAGCTCTAAATCCATCTACCTCATTGGAATCGATAAAATACATAATGGATAAACTGAATACCGTCCTAATCATGACGGTAAATCCGGGTTTCGGCGGACAGAAATTTTTACCATCAATGATAGCCAAGATTAGAGATTTCAGGAAAATGGCCGATGAAGACAAAAAATCTGTAAATATCCAGGTTGACGGAGGAATTAATCTGGAAAATTTATTACAGGTAAATCAGGCTGGTGCCAATATTCTGGTTATTGGTTCAGAAATTTTTAAGGATCCATATCCCAAAAAAATCATTGAACAGATTCGAAGAAAGCTTTTATTATAGTATTGATTTCTCTCAAGTTATATGATAATAAACCAAAGCAATATGCCTAATGTATCTTTATAGGTCGGACTGATAAATAAACGATATGAGAACCAAGATTGCAATTATCGGAAAAACAAATACAGGTAAGTCTACTTTATTTAATCGCCTGATTGGGTTCAGGAAAGCAATTGTTCTGCGGGAAGCAGGCATCACCCGTGACCGAAACTATGGGAATTTTTCCTGGCAGGGAAGGGAATTTACCCTGATAGATACCGGTGGAGTTGATTATACCAGTGAACAGAAATCTATCCAGCAAAAGATTCTTGACCAGTCAAAGAAGGCAATCATAGAATCAGATTTTATTCTGTTTTTGGTTGATGTCATGACTGGTATCCAACAGGAAGACCTGGATATCGCAAAATTTATACGAAGAAAGAACAAAGAATCAATCCTAGTCGTCAATAAGGATGACATCAAAGAAAAAAATTATTTTAAAAGCGATTTTTTCCGCTTAGGACTGGGTGAACCCAGCCTTATTTCTGCTGAACAGGGTATCAATATAGGGGATTTGATGGATAGAATCGTATCTCTGGTACCTGAAAAGTATCCCTTCAGTAAGAAAGATAAAGATTGTTGCATAAGTGTGGCGATTATTGGAAAACCGAATGTAGGAAAATCAAGTATATTAAATGCGTTGTTAAATGATGAACGAATGATTGTTGATGATATACCGGGTACAACCCGTGACGCAATTGAGTATTCATTGGATTTCAGGGAATATAGAATACAATTTATTGACACTTCCGGCTTACGCAGGAAAAGTAGTGTAAGAGATGGCATTGAATATTTCGGAAATATACGAACAATTGATTCCATCAAAAAATCAGATATTGTACTGCTTGTATTGGATGCCAGTCATGCCATCAGTATGCAGGATAAAAGGCTTGCCAATAGAATTCTGGAAGAAAAGAAAGCCTGTATTGTTTTACTGAATAAATATGACCTGGTACGTAACCAGAAGGAAATCGATAAAAAAACGCTACTACAAATGAGTCGATATGATTTAAGGTTTTTGAAAGATACTCGGATATTAACCACCATCGCGGCTGGCTCAAATAAAATAGTTGCAGGAATTCTCGATGCTGTCATAGAAGTGTATAAGGAATGCAATCAAAGAATATCTACATCGCAATTAAATAGTGTTGTACAGAAGATTGTTCAGGAGAAACCACCTAAAATTGTGAATGGTAGAAGAATTCATTTTTTTTATATCACACAAACAGGGGTAAATCCTCCTGCATTCAGACTATTTGTAAATGACCCGGATCTTTTATATAATTCTTATCGAAGATATTTAGAAAATCAATTTATAAAATTCTTTAGATTTAAAGGTATTCCGATTGTTTTTCAATATCAGAAGAGAAAAAAGTAAAATAGGTGATCACTAAAATGATACAAACCCTGTTCATTTTATTAAGCTATTTGATTGGTTCAATACCTTTTGGCTATCTGGTAGGAAAATATTTAAAAAAGATAGATATAAGAGAATATGGAAGTGGGAATATCGGTGCCTCAAACATCTTTCGGATTATGGGAGCAAAATATGCCCTAATCGTCTTGATTGGGGACTGTTTAAAGGGATTTTTTATTGTCTTCCTTGCCAGATGGATCATCATAGAAAAAATGGAATTTTATTTACTGATTGGTCTGGTTGCTATTATTGGACATAACTGGTCTTGCTTCTTGGGTTTTAAAGGAGGAAAGGGTATCGCCACAACTTATGGCGTTGTTCTGGCTTTTTATCCCTCCATCGCAATTATATCTGCGGTTATATGGGGAATGATTGTATCCGTAACAAAGTTTGCCGCATTAGGTTCAATAATTTCAATTCTTGCCATGTTAGCCCTGGCTATCCTATTTCAGACACCCCTGTCATTTAAAATTTTTACAGGCTTAATCCTTTTGTTCGCACTGATTAGGCATCGGGGCAATATCATTCGATTAATGCAAAAAAAAGAAAATAAGATCCTTATTGAGAAGGATCAAAAATAAATGAGTATCAGTAAACATTCTAAGTATATTGTCAGGTATTATCTATGAAAAATTGTTTAATTATTGTGGAATCTCCTACCAAGGTAAAGGTATTAAAAGAGATGCTGGGAGGAAATTGCGAGATAGCCTCAAGCAAAGGCCATATCAAAGACCTTCCAAAATCAAGGTTGGGAATTGATACGGAAAATGATTTTAAACCAACCTGGATTATTATTCCTGCAAAACGCCAGATAGTCAAAAAACTAAAAAATCTTACAGATGTTAACACGAAAGTCCTTTTAGCAACCGATCCCGATAGAGAAGGAGAAGCCATTTCATGGCATATTGCTCAAGAATTAGAGATTGAAGACCAAAAATGCCGGATTGTCTTTAACGAAATTACAAAGTCAGTCATTCAAAAAGCAATTGATCATCCGAGAAACCTTGATATGAATATTGTCGATTCTCAAATTGCCCGTCGATTACTTGATCGTTTAGTAGGATACAAGGTAAGTCCTCTTTGCTATAAATACACGCGTGGTAAAAGTGCGGGCAGGGTACAATCGGTTGCGGTACATTTAATTGTGAAAAGAGAAAAGGAGATACAGTCTTTCCAACCTGAAGAATTCTGGAAAATCAGCGTGTTATTACAAAAAGAAGATGATGGCAAAGAAAATTTCTTTGAAGCATTTTTAGTCTCCAGGAATAATAAAAAAATTCACATAAAGAATCAAGAAGAGGCAGAAGCTGTATGTAACAAAATTAAAAATTACAGATATATTGTTTCCGATATTCAAAATAAAAAGGAATATAAACATGCACCCTTGCCCCTTAAAACCAGTACTCTTCAGCAGATGGCTTATAATAAATTAAATTTTTCGGTAAAAAAGACAATGCGGATTGCTCAACAATTATATGAAGGAGTCTCCATAACCGGGCGTGGAACGCTGGGGTTAATCACTTATATGAGAACTGATTCAACCCGTATATCCGATGAAGCCAAGAACAATGCTAAAAAATATATCAACCAAACTTATGGCAAAGATTATGTATCTTTCAGTAAGACTGATATAGGTAAATTTAAAAAAAGTAATACAAAGGTGCAAGATGCACATGAAGCAATCAGACCAACCTCGGTTGATCTTGAGCCTGATTTCATCAAAGGAAATCTTTCCCCTGATCAGTACAAGCTTTATCAGCTTATCTGGAAATTCTTCATTGCGAGCCAGATGAAATCTGCCTTACTGGAAAGGAAATATATTAAAATACAAGCAGAAGAATATACATTTGAGCAGACCGGAATGAGAATTATTTTTCCGGGACATCTGAAGGTAATGGGTGATGCCGATATTGAGAAAATCAACCTCCCGGTATTGGTAAAAGGAGAAATGTTACATTTATTAAAGATCAATTCCAAACAAACCTTTACCAAACCACCTGCCAGATATAATGAAGCTAGTCTGGTAAAAGTATTAGAAAAAGAAGGCATTGGTAGACCAAGTACATATGCAGTCATTATTGATAAGATATTGAGTAGAGGCTATGTAGAGAAAGAAAACAAGAGATTAATACCCACTAAGTTGGGTATTATTGCAGACCAGTTTCTAACGGACTTTTTTTCCAACATCATCAATATAAAATTTACGGCAACAATGGAAAGTGAATTGGATAAAATTGAATCTGGAGAACATGGGTGGCAAAAAATATTAAATGTTTTTTATCAATCATTAATAAATGACATTAACCGGCTTATTCAAAATCCGCCCCATAAATATATTCAGCAAAGCAAGGAGTTAGTCGAAGAGAAATGTTTAATCTGTGGTAATCCAATGGAGGTCAGGAATGGACCTTATGGTAAATACCTGGCATGTTCAAAATTCCCGATTGATCATCCTACCAAACCCTTTATGATGAAGATCGGTGTCATGTGTCCCGAAAAAGATTGTACCGGCGAAATCATCAAACGAAAAAGTAAAAAAGGAAGGGTATTTTATGGATGCAGTCGATATCCGAACTGTAAATTTTATTCCATTCACCCTCCGGTGAATAAAACATGCCCTAAGTGTGGCTCAATTATGGTGGAGATCAAAGATAAAAGAAAAGGTCATTACTATCATTGCATTTCAAAAGAGTGTAATTATCAAGAAAAGGCAGTAAAAAATGAATAACTTCATCATTACACAAAATATGTTAGAAAACTATGAAAGTTTTTTGAAGGAAAAAAGGAATTTTTCCAGTCATACCATCCAGGCATATCTTAAGGATCTGGACAGTTGGATTCAGTATATCGAAAAAGACCAACAAACAGGTCATTCTAATGAAGTTGATTATCACCTTCTAAGAAAATATGTTGTTTTTTTAAAACAGGATAAATATTCTGAAAGAACAATTGCCAGAAAAATATCGTCACTCAGGGTATTTTTTAAGTATCTGGTGCATCAGGATTTGATTGATAAAAATCCGGCAGAATATCTACAAATTCCCAAAATTACCAAAAAACTACCAGATTTTTTATTCCTTGAGGAGGTTATAAAGTTGATTGAGTCTTTAACAACAGATAAACCTGCCAGCATCAGAGATAAAGCTATCCTGGAGTTGCTTTATGGAACCGGAATTCGAGTAACAGAGTTATCTAATCTGGATATTGATAGTATTCATTTAGATGATGAAACAATCAAAGTGATGGGTAAAGGTTCAAAAGAAAGGATATTACCCATAAGCCAACCTGTCCAGAAAGCTTTATATCACTATTTAATGATTAGGAAGCAGACAGTAAGAGAACATTACCGCCAATCTATGAGCAGCAAGGCTTTATTTATCAGCTGTTTTGGAAAAAGAATCTCTTCCAGATCTATCAGGAAGATGATCAATAAAAAGATGCAACTGGCATGCTTAAATAAAAAGATAAGCCCGCATGTTTTCAGGCATACCTTTGCAACGCATTTATTAGATGGTGGAGCCGATTTACGTTCTGTACAGGAGCTTTTAGGACATAAAAGTCTGTCAACGACTCAGATATACACCCATGTAACAAAAGGTAAATTAGTAGAAACATACAAAAAAACGATACCAAGAAAATAGTGATAGTATATCCGATCAGATTAATGATAAAATGAAGCAGATCAGATCTCTGATATAAATGAAATGATAACTCGGGAAGGAGATGATTCCAGTATGTATAAAGGTACGACGATTCTTGCAGTCAGGCGGGAGAAGGAAATTGCAATTGCCGGGGATGGACAGATTACTATAGGAAATACAATCGCCAAAAATGAAGCAAAAAAAATCAGAAAACTCTATCATAATAGTGTATTAACAGGCTTTGCCGGTGGTGCTGCGGATGCGCTTACTCTATATGAAAGATTTGAAAATAAGTTAGAAGAATTTCATGGAAATTTAAAGCGTGCTTCCATTGAACTCGCAAAAGACTGGAGAACTGATAAAGCACTGAGGAGATTAGAAGCTCTGCTTATTGTGGCTGATTTAGAAGATATGTTCACAATTTCGGGTAACGGAGATATTATAGAGCCAGATAATCCTGTGGCTGCTATCGGATCAGGCGGACCCTATGCTCTTTCATCAGCTTATGCTTTATTGAAATATACTCAGTTGACAGCTTCGGATATAGCGCTTGAGTCACTAAAAATTGCTGCTTCAATTTGCATTTATACCAATCATCATATCTGTGTAGAATCTCTTAAAAGTTAACGGGGGGATAGATTTTGAAAAGTTTAATACCATCTGAAATTGTTTCCGAATTAGATAAATATATCGTTGGACAAAAACAGGCCAAAGAAGCAGTTGCTATCGCTTTAAGAAATAGAATCCGGAGGAAAAAGCTTCCTGAGAAGCTGATTGATGAGGTTACTCCTAAAAATATCATCATGATAGGTCCAACTGGAGTAGGCAAGACTGAAATAGCTCGCCGATTGGCTAATCTGGTCAGAGCACCTTTTATTAAGATAGAGGCAACAAAATTTACTGAAGTCGGTTATGTGGGTAAAGATGTGGATTCCATGATAAGAGATTTAGTTCAGGTTGCTGTTCAACTGGTACGTAAAGAAAAAATAAAGGAGCTAACCAAAAAAGCAGAACAGGGAGTTGAGGAAAGAATTTTACAGGCACTCTTCCCGACTATGCAACAGAATCATTTGAATCATTTCCACAATGTTGGGAACTCGAGAGATCAAAATCATCAAATTGATACTGTTATCAATACAGAAGATAGCCTGGCCTCACATGACGATTCAGAAGACTTAACAAACCGGAATAAGCAAAAGGAAAGATTTGAAAATACCAGAGAAAAATTAAGAGATAGGTTGAGAAATGGTTATCTTGAAGACAGGATGATTGACATTGAGATTGAAGAGAAAAGTCAGTATTCGATAGACCTATTCTCCAATCTGGGAATGGAAGGAATCGGAATTAATTTTCAAGACATGATGGACAGAATGTTGCCCCGAAAGAAAAAACGACAAAAGATGAAAATATCAGAAGCGAGAAAAATCATATTGGATGATGAAATCGAAAAAATGCTGGATATGAATCAGATAGCCAATGAAGCTGTCAATAGAACCGAGCAGCTGGGGATTGTCTTTATTGACGAAATAGATAAAATAGCAATGCACGAAAAATCCTATGGACCTGATGTATCCAGAAGCGGTGTACAGAGAGATATCCTGCCTATAATTGAAGGTTCTACTGTCATGACCAAATATGGTGCAGTAAAGACCGATCATATTCTTTTTATAGCAGCTGGAGCATTTACCTCATCAAAACCTTCCGATTTAATCCCCGAATTACAGGGAAGATTTCCTTTACGTGTTGAACTGAACAGCCTGAGTCAGGATGATTTGAAAAAAATATTAATAGAGCCTGACAATGCACTTATAAAACAATATAAGGCACTTTTAAAAACAGAAGGAATCGAATTGGATTTTACAGAAGATGCGATTAAGGAAATAGCCAGGATTGCTGCCGTTGTCAATGCACAAAATGAAAATATCGGTGCCAGAAGGCTCTATACAGTCATGGAAAAGTTATTGGATCGTATTTCTTTTAATGCTCCCAAAATCGGGAAGAGGAAAATAATGATAACTGAAAAATATGTCCGAAATCGATTAGATAGTATTACCCAAAAAGAAGATTTAAGCAAGTATATTTTATAAAATAAAGATCATAAAAAATAGGAATTTGTTACGAAGCTTCATATTTTAAGATTTTGAATAAATATAAATTGAATGAATGATGATTATTCTTGATTAACCATACTAAATATGTTATACTTATTTGGTTTTTATCTTTCTTAATTTTAGGGCATGAAATCTTAATAAGAATTTCCAAGAGCCTGCCAAAACAAGAATTAAATAAATTAAAGGATAATAATAATTAAAAAGGAGAGTGGTCATTTGAGTGTTATATCAATGAAACAATTATTGGAATCTGGTGTTCATTTTGGACATCAAAAAAGACGCTGGGATCCGAGGATGCGGCCTTATATTTTTACAGAAAGAAATAATATTTATATCATCGATCTACAACAGACCGTAAAACTGATTGATGATGCCTACTATTTTATTCTTGATATTGCCAGTAAAAATGGTACAATTTTGTTTGTTGGAACAAAGAAACAGGCACAAGAATCCATTAGTACTGAAGCTGAGAAATGTGGGATGCCATATATCAACTACCGTTGGCTTGGGGGAACATTAACTAATTATCATACCATCAATCAGAGAGTTAATCGTCTTTTCCAATTGGAAGAAATGGAAAAGAATGAAGATTTTAACCGTTTACCAAAAAAAGAAGTCATTGTGTTAAAAAGAGAAAAAGAGAAACTTGAAAGGCTATTAACTGGCATTAAAAATATGGATAAATTGCCCGATGCTTTGTTTATCATAGATCCCAAGAGAGAGAAGATCGCAGTAGCGGAAGCCAGAAAATTATCTATACCCATCGTAGCAGTGGTTGATACCAATTGTAATCCTGAAGAAATTGATTATATTATCCCCGGCAATGACGATGCTATCAGGGCAATTAAACTCCTTACCTCGGTCATTGCAGACGCTGTTCTTGAGGGAAAAAGAGCATCTTTAGAAGAAAATGTGAAAATGGCTGTTTAAACAATTTTTACTCCAGTTTGTCAAGGTAACCAAAGGAGACAGGAAGAATATGAGTATCAGTGCTAAACTAGTGAAAGTTTTAAGAGATAAAACCGGTGCGGGTATGATGGACTGTAAAACAGCATTAACCCAAACGAATGGGGATTTGGAAAAAGCAGTAGATTATCTTCGTAAGAAAGGTATACAGGCAGCCACTTCAAAATTTGGAAGAACCGCTTCAAATGGAATTATTACTTCATATATCCATCTTAACGGAAAGGTTGGCGTGTTATTAGAGATTAATTGTGAAACTGATTTTGTAGCAAAAACGCCTGAATTCAATGAACTAGCAAAAAACATTACCCTCCAGATTGCAGCCGCTAACCCAAAATATGTCAGTCGAGAAGAAGTTCCTGAAGAAGTAATAAGTAAAGAAAAAGAAATATATTTCAGCCAGGCAGAAAATTTGAATAAACCCGTAAAAGTACTCGAGAATATTGCCGAAGGGAAATTAAACAAATTCTTTAAAGAGACTTGTCTGTTGGAACAGGAATATATTCGTGATCCTGAAAAAACAACACACCAACTGATATTGGAGACAATAGCAAAGCTCAAAGAAAATATTGTGGTAAAAAGGTTTGTCAGATATCAGTTAGGAGAATAGAAGAGAAAATATGGTATCTCAATAAATCACGGATAGTGTTCACTTCATATTTATAGACCATTTAAAAATAATAATATAATGAATGAAAAAAAACCAATCTATAAACGGATATTACTAAAATTGGGCGGGGAATCTTTTTCCGGTACCAAAAATGCCGGTATTGATATTAATCGCGTTAAATTTATTTCCGAAGAACTGGTTGAAATAAAGAAGATGGGGCTCCAGATAGCCATTGTAATCGGAGGAGGAAATATTTTTCGGGGCAGAGAGGCTAGTCAAAAGGGAATTAATCAGGCATCTGCTGATTATATGGGTATGTTAGGTACTGTCATCAATGCGCTTGCGTTACAGGATGCTTTGGAAAAAATGAATATTGAAACAAGAGTTCAGACTGCAATAGAAATGAAAGCCATAGCTGAGCCATATATTAGAAGAAGAGCAATCAGACATCTGGAAAAAAATAGAATTATTATTCTGGCTGCTGGAACAGGTCATCCTTTCTTTACGACAGATACCGCTGCAGCTTTAAGAGCTATAGAACTGGAGGCTGATGCCATTCTAAAAGCAACTAAAGTGGATGGGGTCTATGAATCTGATCCTCTTCAAAATGTGAACGCCTTAAAATTTAAAACGATAAGCTTTATCGATTTTTTAAATAAAAATCTGAAAGTAATGGATGCTACTTCAATATCGTTATGTATGGAAAACAAGGTACCAATTATCGTATTTGATCTAAATTCACCTGGAAATATTAAGAAAGTCATTTTGGGTGAACCAATTGGCACAATTGTAAAGGGGGATTAATTCATGTTACCTGATGTTCTAAATGAGGCGGAACATAAAATGAATAAAGCCATTAAAATCACTAAAGACGAGCTTTCACAAATTAGAACCGGTAGAGCATCAACTGCATTGGTAGAAAAAATTAAAGTAGAATATTATGGCGCTCAAACGTCACTGAAAGAGATTGCTAATATTTCAGTTCCCGAGTCTGATTTAATTGTTATTCAACCATGGGACAAACATTGTGTTAGCGATGTAGAAAAAGCAATATGGAAAGCTGATATTGGCTTGACGCCCAATAATGATGGTACAGTTATACGACTATCCATTCCTCCCTTAACTGAAGAACGCAGGAAAGAGATGGTTAAAATAGTGAAAAAAGTGGTGGAGTCAGCCAAAGTCGCTATAAGAAATGTTAGAAGAGAAATCAATGATCAGATTAAAAAAATGGAAAAAAGTAGTGAGATTTCTGAAGACCAGAGCAAAGAGGTCCAAAAAGAAATTCAGGAATTAACAGACCGTTATACTGAAGAGATGGATAAGATAAGCAAACTCAAAGAGGAAGAGATCATGACTGTATAGCATGATTAATAAAAAAAAGTATTTGTGGGATTCATTTTTTCTCATCTGGCTGATGATTTCTCTCAAAGAGATCTCCTGATTGAAATATTCGTATTTCTATATTACCTTAAAAAAATTATAAATATTGTTATTGTTTCCCCCTTTTTAAATTCTAAATACTCTTTATTTAGATACAAGGAAATTTTCATTCGATAAAAATGGGGGATTTTTTATAAGGGACTAAGGGTTAAATGATGCTGAACCAAAATCAAGATATTACCGATAAACACGGCCCCAAAGCTATACCTAAACATTTATCTGTCATTATGGATGGAAATGGAAGATGGGCTAAAAAAAATAATCTTCCACGCTTTGCCGGACATAAAGCGGGTGTCAAGACAATAAGAATGATTATAGCGGAGTCAGCAAAGGCAGGCGTGAATATATTAACGCTATATGCCTTCTCTACTGAGAATTGGAAGAGATCTAAAAGAGAAATCAATGCACTGATGAATCTATTCCAGGATGTTATTAAAAAAGAAAAAAAGTCTTTGATTGAGAATCAGATTTGCGTTAGATTTATTGGATATAGAGATACTTTATCTGCACCTTTACAGTCAGCCATGGAAGATCTGGAGTCAGCGACTCAGAATAACAAAGGACTTTTATTAAATATTGCCATCAATTATGGAGGAAGATCTGAATTGTGTTATGCATTTCAAACCATTCTTCAGCAATTCAGACAGGGGAATTTAGCGTTATCCCAAGTGGACCAAAATCTAATCAATCAACATCTTTATACAAGTGGATTACCCGATCCCGATCTATTAATTCGAACGGGGGGGGAAAGAAGAATCAGTAATTTTCTCTTATGGCAAATAGCCTATACAGAGCTCTGGTTCACAAAGACATTCTGGCCAGATTTTTCTAAAGATCATTTGTGGAAGGCTTTTAATGACTATGAAAAAAGGGTGAGGAAATTTGGTGGAGAGGTTTGAAAAGCTAAAAATTCGTGCATTAACGATTATCATTGGTGTACCTATTGTATTATTTATCATTCATCTTGGTGGATATTTTTTCTATTTAGCAGTTATTTTAATCGCTCTTTTAGGCTTTCTTGAATTAAGAGAAATTTTTAAAAATAAAGATTATTACCCATCTTTCATTATTGGATTAGCAACTACATTATTTTTTTTACTGCAAAAAACGCTTTCAAAATCACCTTTTTTCCATCCCAGATTCGTCTTTACAATCCTATTATTTCTCATTTTAACAGAGCATCTTCTAAAAAACAGACAAAAGAGTGCTATAATCAACATTGCTCTGACATTATTTATTGCTGTATATATAGGCCATTTTCTGTCATTTTTAATTGACATTACTTTATTTGCACAGGGTAAAATGTATCTCATTTTTGCATTATTCACAACTTGGATGAGTGATACTGCTGCCTATATTGTAGGTGTAAATTTTGGCAGGAGGCATCCATTTCCCTCTATCAGCCCTAACAAAACATTAGAAGGTTCCGTTGGTGGTATCATAGGTGGTATACTGTGTGGTCTGGCTTTTACCTCTCTACTTCCTCTGATGAAATGGAGCACCTTAATGATACTTGGCGGAACTGCAGCAATTTCTGGTCAAATTGGTGATTTATTTGAATCAATGATAAAAAGGAATTTTGAAGTAAAAGATTCAGGTAAACTATTCCCGGGACATGGAGGAATACTGGATTGCATGGACAGTATTTTATTCTCAATTCCGATTCTATATTTTTGTTTATTCTTTATGACTCAATAATTTTATAACATAAACGGGGTGTGTTTATTTCATGAAAAAACGTATTACAGTGTTAGGTTCAACCGGTTCAGTAGGCAGGCAGACTCTTGATGTCATCCAGAATGAACCGGAAAGTTTTGAAGTCGTTGCCTTATCAGCCTGGAATAATATTGAATTACTGAGAGAACAAATAGCCTGCTTTAATCCCAAATATGTTGTTGTGAAGGATGATCGGTTGGCTAAAGATTTAAAAAGACAATTATCAGGTAAAACCACTTGTCGTATATTGTATGGAGAATATGGATTTACTAAAATAACAACACTGCAAGAGAATGATATTGTAGTGGTAGCTATTACAGGTATGGCGGCTTTAAAACCAACAATGGAGGCGATTAAGGCAAAAAAAGATATCGGTTTAGCCAATAAAGAAATTGTTGTTTCTGCCGGTGAAATATTAATGAAAGAGGCAAAAGCCAATAATGTTAAGATTATTCCAATTGATAGTGAACATAGCGGTCTCTGCCAATGCATTGAGCCACATTCTGTTCAAAACATTGAAAAGATCATTATAACGGCATCAGGTGGTCCCTTTTATCATTTAAAACAGACTGCCCTGAATCATGTCTCAGTAGAAGAAGCCCTCAATCACCCCAATTGGCATATGGGAAAAAAAGTATCAATAGATTCAGCTACCTTAATGAATAAAGGATTGGAGGTCATTGAGGCATATTGGCTTTTTAATATTCCGATCAATAAGATAGAAATTTTGGTTCACCCCCAGAGTTATATTCATGCCCTCGTACAATATGATGATGGTAGTATGTTAGCTCAACTAAGTAATCATGATATGCGTATTCCCATTCATTTTGCTTTGCACTACCCTGAAAGGATTAAAAATAATTTACCAAGAATCAATTTAGCTAAGATTGGACAGTTGACCTTTAAAAAATTGGATACGAAAAGATTTCCCAGTGTAGATCTCTGTTATGAAGCAATTAGACAGGGCGGTACATTACCAGTAGTCCTGAATGCTGCAAACGAGGTTGCAGTCAATGCCTTTTTAAATCAAAGATTGAAATTCAGGGATATCGTTGAAATTGTAACATCAGTCATAAATCAACATGTGAACAGATTAAATCCAACGATCAATGATATTATCAATCAAGATTGGGAAACAAGAAAAACAACATCTCAAATATGCAAGGAGTTTTTATAGATTGTTAACACTTTTAGCTTTTATCTTCGTCTTAGGAATTGCCATTTTTTTTCATGAAACAGGCCATTTTATTACCGCAAAACTATCAGGAATCAAGGTCTATCGTTTCGCTTTAGGCTTTGGTCCAAAAATTGCAGGGGTATTCTGGAAGGGAACGGAATACCTATTATGTCTGTTTCCTTTTGGAGGGTACGTTAAAATGGCCGGTGAAGATTCACAAAGAGAAAAAATTGAAAATGGGAGTAGATCCCCGGGAGACGATGTACCTGATAACCAGAGATACGATAAAAAATCGATCTTTACCAGAATCCTTGTTGTGGTGAATGGTCCTGTAATGAACATTATATTGGCAATATTATTACTTGTGATTGTCTTTTATTTTTCTGGAACGGCACGTGTAACAAATATGATCAGCGAGATTGCCGAAGGAACTCCAGCAGAAGAGGCAGGAATCAAGAGTGGTGATCATATTATTGCTATTGATTCTTTCAGAATAGAAGATGCTGAAAGAATATCAGAAATAATAAGTCAGAATAAGGGTACAATGATTACCCTGGAACTTTTGAGGGAAAATGAGGTCATCGAAACCCGACTTATTCCCGAATATAATGAGGAATATGAAAGGGCTATGATTGGTATTACTCTTGCAGTGAAAATTGAGAAATTGACTTTCTTTCAGTCAATTCAAAAGTCGTTTTTGACTACTGGTGAGATAGTACGTTTAATCGGAAAGGGATTTGTAGAAATGTTTACCGGCAGAATGCCAGTGGAATTGGCAGGCCCGTTAGGCATTGCTCGGATGGCTGGAGAAGCAGCTCAGGTCGGATTCCTGAACCTATTATTTTTTACATCCGTCATCAATATTTTTCTGGGAATCATGAATCTTTTCCCAATTCCTATCTTGGACGGTGGACAAATTGTTCTGTTAGCCATAGAAAAAATAAGAGGTAAGCCCCTTGCACCTGAGCATATTAATTTCCTTTATCTTGTTGGTATAGCCTTGATTGTTATTATTTTTTTAATCGCAACTTATCAGGATATTTTAAGGATTTTCATAAATTAAAAGGTTTGACCTATGACAGATATGATTAGGAGAAGAAATAGTAGAACGGCTCAAATCGGCTCTCTTAAAATTGGCGGTAACTATCCTGTCTCTGTTCAATCCATGACGAATTGTGACGTCAGAGACCTTCAAGCCACAATTAATCAGATCAGGCGATTAGAATCAGCAGGATGTGATGTAGTACGCATTGCTTTTCCTGATATCGAGTCCTGTCATTTGATACCGATGATTAAAAAGAATACTCATATTCCCATTATGGCAGATATACACTTTGACCATTCAATTGCACTGGAAGCGATGGAATATAATATCGACGGTATAAGAATCAATCCCGGAAATATAAAAAAAGAATTTCAGTTCATCCAGGTAATGGAAAAAGCCCGAAAAAAGAACGTTATGATACGCTTCGGCATTAATGCCGGATCATTAAATAAAAAGATTCTGGAAAAATTCAAGGAACCAAATGTAGAAGCGATGGTAGCAGAGGCATTTCAGCTCATTGCTTTTTTAGATAAAATTCATTATCACAATATTGTTCTTTCCATCAAATCAAGTAATGTCTTAGATACCATCCGAGCAAATGAAATTATTGCCCAAAAGTGTGAATATCCAATGCATATCGGGATCACTGAAGCCGGATTTGATCAGTCAGGTATTATTAAATCAACTGCCGGAATCAGTATCCTGTTATATCAGGGCATCGGGGATACCATAAGAGTTTCTTTATCCGGTGATCCGGAGAAAGAGGTCATGGTAGGCTATGATATTTTACGCTCACTGGGCATCAGAAGAAGGGGAATTAATATGATAACATGCCCTACCTGTGGGAGATGCCAGGTAGATATCCAGAAGATAGGACGAGAAATTGAAAATAAATTAAAAGATATACAATATCCCTTTACGGTTGCTGTAATGGGTTGCGTAGTTAATGGTCCTGGTGAAGCAAGAATAGCCGATGCCGGAATTGCATTTAATCAGGACGAAGCAATGTTATTCAGAAGAGGCCAACTTATTGGCCGCTTCCATATCAATGATTCGGCACAGGCACTTATACGAGAAGTCAGAACGATGGCTAATATACAAAATAACATCAGGTGATGAATATGATGAATGTTTCTGTTATAATCCCTGCTTATAATGAAGAAAGTACGATTGCAGAGGTTATTAAAACCACAAAAAAGGTCCCTGAGATTCATTCCATTATTGTTGTCAGTGATGGTTCCACTGATCATACAGTAGAGATTGCCCGTGCTCAAGATGTAAAGGTTTACAAACTGAAGAAAAATATTGGTAAGGGAGGAGCCATTAAAAGAGGATTTGAAAAGACTGACTCAGATATATTATTATTTCTGGATGCAGATTTAATAGGCTTAAAACCTGAGCATATCTATTCTTTAATTAATCCAATCAGGGAAAATTCCGCTGACATGACAATCGGTATCTTCAGCCAGGGCAGACTGTTAACCGACTTACCCCAATTACTGACACCTGGTCTCTCCGGACAGAGGGCTATGAAAAGAGAAATTATTGATATTATTCCTCACCTTGATTTATTGAATTACGGTTTGGAGGTCGCTATCAATAAGACAGTCAAAAAATATGGCTATAGAGTCAGTCAGGTAAAACTGAATAATATGACACAAAAAATAAAAGAAGAAAAATACGGCCTGGTAGAAGGAATAAAAAAAAGGTTGCAGATGTATCTTGATATTGTAAAACAGTTAAAATCTGATTAATGAGTCATTTTTTTGCCTTGATTCATTAAGGTTTTTAAAAATATTTCCTGTTAAGAATTCATCAGTTGACAACTTTTCTGTTCTTTACCAGAACGCCTCATTTCTAATAATGCAATGATGTTTTAGCAATACTCATGATCATATCAAACTATTTATTACTATTCTGGAGAGGCAATGCAAAAAGAAAACAGTAGTAAATCTGACAAAAAGAGAATAAGGAGATTATAAGAGTATAAGACTATCACAGGTTGAAAATTGACTTAAAAAAACTTTTATGGTAGATTTTAGAGGATATGCGGTTTTTCCTGTTCTAAAATTTTTCAGTAAATGATTTCAGAACAAAGGATGTGGCTGAATTGATTCATTACATATCATATAAAAAAAGTAAAAACCTACTATTGGAGTCGGTATGATGTTAAAAAATATCATTAATGAGTTAAAAAATACGGAGCATGAAGCTGAGAAAATGATTGAGGATGCCAAAATTACAGCACAGAAAATGATTAAGGAAGAAAAAGATGCCCACAAAAAATTAAAAAATAAAATCATTCATGACTGGAACCAAAAAGGGCGAAAAATGGTGGAAGATAGAACGAAGAAAGCTCAGCAGCAAAGCCTGGAAATTCGTGAAAGCAGCGAGAAAGAAAGAGAAGGCATCAGGAAAAATCTAACCAAAAAATATGAACAGGCAGTCAAGATGATTTTGGATTATCTGGTGAGGGAAAATGGCGATATCTCAGATAAGTAAATTCCATATTTTTGCTCATTTATCTATCAAAGAATCTCTTTTGAAGGAACTACAGAAATTAGGTTGCGTTGAGATTATTGATATTGATAAAAAAACTTCATTTCATGATTGGAAGAGCATGGAGGAAGAAGGTGAGATCAATCTATCGGCTGAATTGAACAAGGTGAAATATTGTATTGATCTCCTGTCTGATTATAAAGTAGAAGATAAAAAGGGATTCCAATCATTCGTAGCTTCAAAAGAAATCCTGAATTATAACCAACTGGACGAAATGGCTCAACAGTTTAATTACGAAAAACTATACGGGCAGTGCAAGGAAGCAGATGGCGAGTTAAATAATCTCAAATTGCAGGAAAACCGATTAAAAGCGATCGAACAAGAGATTCAGGACTGGCGGGAATTAGAAATTGACTTGAGCCGGATGAATCAGACCACGTATGTGAGATATCTTTTGGGTTCAATCCCCAAGAATGAGCTGGAAAATTTAATCCGTGATACTGAACAGCAGAGCAATATTACGATGATTCATCCCGTCAGGGAAGATAAAAACAGAATAAAGATTGTCGTGATTACTTTAAAAGAAAAAATTGAAGAGATAAACCATGTTGTTCAGAAATATCACTTTGAGCCCTATAAATACAGTCATTCTTTGACAGGCACTCCCAGGCAGATTCAGGAAGAAATATTGAAACAATTAAATGAAATCAAGAAAAGAAGATCAGAAATTGAAAAGAACTTGAAAATAATATCCAAGGATAATCATCAAGCGCTCTATCCGATATACGATTTCCTGTCCATCAAAAAGGAAAAGGAAGAGGCTAAGAAACATCTGAAGAAGAGTGAAAAAACTTTTGTTATCAAAGGATGGATACAAAAAAAAGATATTCCAAGATTACATAACAGATTAGAAAACCAATTTACAGACTATGAAATTCATTTTAGCGCACCCCGGGAAGGTGAAAAGGTACCCGTTACTTTGGATAATCATAAGCTGGTAAAACCATTTGAAGTCATTACTGAACTTTACAGTTTACCAAGCTACCATGAAATTGACCCTACGCCGACACTTTCCATTTTTTACTTTATCTTCTTCGGGCTCTGTCTTTCAGATGTAGGATACGGTGCCTCCATGGCTATTCTTTGTTATTTTGCCATTCATAAATTCAAACTGGAAGGTTATCCAAAAAAGTTTATCACATTACTTTATTATTGTGGTATTGCCGGAATACTGGGAGGAATACTGGTCGGTAGCTGGTTCGGCGATATTTTGGATTATCTGCCACCTGCTTTTAACAACATTAGGGATTTTCTCATTCAAAAACTAGCTTTATTTGAACCTACGGATAACCCCATTCCTCTTTTAATCCTCAGTCTTACCCTGGGTGTGATACACGTTTTTATAGGGATCATTTTAAAATTCATAGACAATGCAAGAAATGGCAGGCTGGCTGACGGATTCATGGATCAGATATCCTGGTTACTCCTTCTAACCGGTCTGATCCTGGTTTTATTGAGTGGAATGCTGCAACCTGCGCTGGGAAAGTTTGCATGGTTCATCCTGCTTATTGGAGCTTTGACAATCATTTTAACGCAGGGCAGACATCAGAAAAATATATTCATGAGAATTGGCAGCGGTTTTTTAGGTCTTTATAATATTACTGGATATTTTAGCGATGTTCTCTCTTACTCCAGATTATTTGCACTGGGCTTAGCTACAGGCATTATTGCCAAGATGTTTAATATGCTTGCCATGATGATAGATATACCTTATATAGGTTTTTTGCTGACTTTAATCATACTTTTTATAGGCCATGTCTTTAATCTTTTGATTAGCGGATTAAGCGCTTTTATTCATGATGCCAGACTTCAATACGTTGAATTTTTTACCAAGTTTTATCAGGCTGGAGGGAATCCTTTTAGACCTTTCAGTCTAAAAACAACATATACCAAAGTTGAAGAAGATAAAAGATAAATGAAACAGGATTTTTTATACTGGTAATGTAAATAAAAGGTTAAAAGTAAAACTTTTAAAAAAAGGGGGATTTGTTTCATGACAGATGGTATTGTACTAGCCTATTTGGGAGCAGCTTTAGCCATTGGACTGGCTGGATCTGGTTCAGCAATAGGTGTGGGAATTGCAGGGACAACCGGTGCAGGAATTATGACTGAAGATCCGAGTAAATTTGGTCTGGTACTGTTATTACAGGCTTTACCTGGTACACAAGGGATTTATGGCTTGCTGGTAGGATTTTTGGTGTTAACAAAAATAGGTATTTTTGCGGGATCACCTGCCCAATTAACCATAGACCAGGGATGGCAGATTTTATATGCCTGTTTGCCTATTGCCATTGCCGGTTTCTTTTCAGCAATTTATCAAGGAAAAACGTCCGCTGGTTCTATTGGACTCATAGCCCGTAGACCGGAAGAGACCGGTAAGGCAATTATAATGCCAGCAATGGTTGAAACCTATGCGGTATTATCCTTATTGGGCTCAATATTATTGCTGAATGGCGTTGTGCTTTAATCAGGAGGAGAATTTTTAACGATGCCGATAAAAGATATAAAAGATAAAATTATGGAAGAATCGCTTGAAGAAAAAGACAGAATCATTAATGCAGCCAAAGAAAACATCAAAAATATGATTAATCAGAGCCAAAGGGAAATGGATACTTTTAAAAAAGAGATATTAGTACAATATGAGCAGGAAGCAGAGCTGAGAGAAAAGAAGATTATTACTGAAGCCAGATTAGATGCCAGGAAAAGTATTTTATTTGAAAAACAGGCAATGATTGATGAAATATTTCAGGAAGCAAGTAAGAGAATTTTAGACTTGGACAATGAGAAATACTTGAAATTAATTGAAAAACTTATCCTTTCCAATGTGGAACAGGGTGATGAAACCATCTACACAGGCAGCCAGGATCGTAAAATCTTGAATCAGTCTTTTATTGACTCCATTAATCAAAAACTGAAATCGCAGGGCAAAAAAGGAGAATTAAAGCTGTCCGAAAAACATCTCCCTATCAGGGGTGGGGTTATTCTCGGTACTGAGGAAATCAGGAAAAATGCTTCATTTGAGATGATCCTTGAAAGAATAAGAGAAGTTCTGGAAACTAAACTGAGTCAATTTCTTTTTTATGAGAATGAGGAATAGGATGCTGAAATATATTAATGAGGGCACAAATACGCAGGAAGATTATGGGTATGCTTGCGCCCGAATCAGGGAACTGGAAAAAGGACTGTTAAATCAGGATATCATAAACAAAATGATCCAGTCATCAAGCTTGGAAAGTGCTTTCAAAATTTTAGCTGAAAGCAATCCCAATGAATATATGGTTGAAACTATAACGTCTTCAGTCATTGAAAAGTCGTTAGTCACAGTTCTGAAGAGAACAATCCACATGATCGATGAAATAACACCCTATCCCTATTTATTTCACTTATTTAACTGGAAATATGATTTTCATAACCTTAAGGTACTGCTGAAAGCAAAATTACTGGCCAAAAAAGAACCTTATCCTACCTATGATATCGGAAATATACATTTGAACGCCCTGACTGCTGCGGTATTTGAAGGAAAATATGTATTGGTTCCCATCAAAATTGAAAGATTTATCAGACAAGCAGAAGATGAATATTTGAAATCGGAAGATCTGGAACTGATGGAGATAGGATTAGATCAGGGATACTATGAAATTTTGTTTAATGATTTAGAAAATATTAATCAACCTTTTTTAGATTACTTCTATAAAACTGAAATTGATTTATTGAATATTAGTATTTCCTGCCGATGCAAAGTCAGAAATATAAGTAAGTCGAAATTATCAAATATATTAATCAAATATGGCCATTTTGCACCTCAAAAAATGATCAGCATCTACGAACATGCTATCCATTCCTGGCCAAATCATTTTCAAAAGACAGACTATTCCTCTCTCGTGGAAAGTGGAATTAAAGCCTGGTTGGAAGAAAAATCACTGGTAAAACTTGAACGGCTCAGTGATAACTTTCTTCTGGATCTGTTAAAGATTGGTAAATTCAACACTTTTGGCCTGGAAAGTGTTATCGGTTACTATTATGCAAAAGAAAATGACCTTAAGAATATTCGGATTATATTCAATGGAAAAAGATTCATGTTATCCATTGAAAAGATTAGAGAAAAAGTAAGGGCAACTTATGTCTAATATAGCACTTATTGGAGAGAGAAAAATCATCATTGGTTTTAGTCTCCTTGGATTACAATTATTTCCTGCCGATAATCAGGAAGAAGCTGCAAAAGCACTGAGGGATTGCGCTCAGGGTAATATTAAAATTGTATTTATAACCAATGAATTGGCTCAAAAAATAATCAATGATATCGAAGAATATCAAAAACATTCTACCATGGCGATTTGTATCCTTCCAGGCCGCATCGAAGAAACTGCACTCAGCATGCGCTTATTAAGAAAGAATATTGAAAAAGCCGTTGGTACAGATATTTTGTTTAGAAATGAGGGATAAGAATGCATCAAAATACAGGCAAGATTGTTAAAGTTTCAGGACCGGTAGTTATCGCGGATGGTTTAAGAGGGGCTAAAATGCATGACGTGGTAAAGGTCAGTGAAGAAAAACTGATTGGCGAAATTATTGAATTAAATGAAGATAGAGCTACCATCCAAGTATACGAGGAGACCTCAGGCATTGGACCTGGAGAGCCCGTCTATACTACCGGTTTACCTCTAAGCGTTGAATTAGGCCCCGGTTTGATTCAATCAATCTATGACGGGATTCAAAGACCTCTGGATATCATCTTTAAAAATGAGGGGGCTTTCATTACCAGAGGAGTAGAGGCTGAAAGTTTAAACAGGACAAAAAAATGGAATTTTAAACCGATGAAAAATAAGGGTGATGAAGTCAGCACGGGAGATAAGCTGGGCATTATTCAGGAAACCTCAATCATTTCACATTATACTATGGTTCCTGTTGGAATTCAGGGTATCATAGAAAGTATAAATGAAGGTAGTTTCACTGTTTCTGATACGATAGCCAGAATTAAGGATCAATCCGGGAAAATTCATGAGGTTCAATTAATGCATAAATGGCCTGTGAGAAAGATGCGTCCCTATCGGGAAAAGATATCTCCTGCAGAACCTTTAGTTACCGGACAAAGAGTTATTGATACCTTTTTTACTATTGCAAAAGGTGGAACAGCTTGTATACCAGGTCCTTTCGGCAGTGGAAAGACGGTCGTACAGCATCAACTTTCCAAGTGGTGTAACGCAGAGATTATTGTATTCATTGGTTGTGGGGAAAGAGGCAATGAGATGACAGATGTTCTCCTGGAATTCCCGGAATTGATTGACCCTAATTCTGGCAAACCATTAATGGAAAGAACCGTCTTGATTGCCAATACTTCCAATATGCCTGTTGCAGCCAGAGAGGCATCGGTTTATACCGGGATAACCATCGCAGAGTATTATCGGGATATGGGATACAATGTTGCACTGATGGCTGATTCTACTTCCAGGTGGGCAGAAGCAATGAGGGAAATTTCCGGCCGACTGGAAGAAATGCCCGGTGAAGAAGGGTATCCCGCCTATCTGGGAACCAGGATAGCCAGTTTCTATGAAAGATCAGGCAGAGTTAAATGCTCATCTACCCAGGAGAGGGAAGCAACCATCAGTGTTATAGGTGCTGTATCCCCTCCCGGAGGGGATTTGTCTGAACCTGTTACCCAAAATACCCTGCGAACTGTTCAGGTGTACTGGAGTTTGCAGGATAAGCTGGCTTACAAAAGACATTTTCCGGCTATTGATTGGTTAAAAAGCTATTCTCTCTATTTAGATCAATTAAGCGACTATTTTGAAAAAGAAGTCAGCAAAGATTTCATTCATATCAGAACCCAGGCAATGAGCATTCTTCAGGAAGAATCAGAATTAGAGGAAACAGTCCGCCTGGTTGGAATTGATGCCTTGTCAAAAATGGAACGTTTAGTATTAGAGACTGCACGTTCTATAAGAGAAGATTTTTTGCATCAAAATGCCTTTGATGAGATTGATACCTACACCTCATTGAAAAAACAATTTTTAATGTTAGATTTAATTATCAACTTTCATCAACAGGCAAAAGTTGTGATCGAAGAAGATGATGTCTCTATAGAAGAAATCAATCAATTACCTGTAAAAAATCAGATTATAAGATCTAAATTCATCGCAGAAGACCACCATGAAGAATTCGAAAAAATCAAGGGTCAAGTAAAAGAACAGATTAAATCCCTGGCCTCCAAAAAAGCAGGAAAGGATGAATAACCATGATAAAAGAATATTCAACAATCACAGAGGTAAACGGTCCATTAATCATTGTGAATAAAGTGACAGATGTCAAATATGATGAATTAGTGGAAATAGAGCTATCAGATGGTGAAAAGAGAAGAGGACAGGTATTGGAAATTTCTGAAGACAGGGCAATTGTACAGATGTTTGAGGGCACCTCAGGGATTGATATAGCTCATACTAAAGTACGTTTTTTAGGCAGGGTAATTGAAATTCCCGTATCCATGGATATGCTGGGCAGAATTTTTGATGGTTCGGGAAGACCAATTGATAAGGGACCAAAAATTATCGCTGAAAAAAGACTGGATATTAATGGCAGCCCTTTAAATCCTTATGCCCGTGATTATCCCAACGATTTTATTCAAACCGGAATTTCCTCCATTGATGTTCTTAATACTTTAGTTAGAGGACAAAAGTTACCGATTTTTTCTGGTTCAGGCTTGCCGCATTCAAAGGTAGCTTCTCAGATAGCCCGACAAGCCAAAGTATTGGGAAAAGAAGAATCTTTTTCAGTGGTGTTTGCAGCGATGGGCATTACTTTTGAAGAAGCCAATTTTTTCATTAATGATTTCAGAAGAACAGGCGCTATTGAAAAGAGCGTTATGTTTATTAATTTAGCCAATGATCCGGCTGTGGAAAGAATTATTACTCCCCGAATGGCTCTTACTACCGCAGAATATCTGGCCTTTGAAAAGGATATGCATGTACTGGTTATACTAACCGATATGACGAACTATTGCGAAGCATTAAGAGAAGTATCCGCTGCCCGGAAAGAGATACCGGGAAGAAGAGGATATCCGGGTTATCTCTATACCGATTTGGCAACCCTTTATGAAAGGGCAGGGCGCATAAAGGAGAAAAAAGGCTCAATCACGATGGTACCTATACTCAGTATGCCCGAAGATGACAAAACACATCCCATACCTGATTTAACCGGTTATATCACAGAGGGTCAGATTATTCTGGCTCGCGAATTGCATCTGAAGGGAATTTATCCACCCATTAATGTTTTACCGTCTCTTTCACGTTTAAAGGATAAGGGAATTGGTCAGGATAAAACAAGGGAAGATCATGCCAATGTGATGAATCAGCTTTTTGCTTCCTATGCCCGGGGGAAAGAATCAAAGGAACTGGCTACCATCTTAGGTGAAGCAGCTCTAACGGAAGAAGATAAAAAATATGTTAAATTTTCAGACAGATTTGAGGAAATATTCGTCCAGCAGGGGGAAGATGAAAATCGTGATATCGAGAAAAGTCTGAGTATCGGATGGGAAACGCTGGCCATGTTACCTGTAAATGAACTAAAACGTATCAAAGAAGAGTATATTAAAAAATATTTACCTAATTCTTTAAACAATGAAGAAGTTAAAAAAGAAGAAGATCAAGAAGCCGTTGCTTCCTAAGGAGTATGGATCATGATATTGGCTGTTAACCCAAACCGGATGGAGCTGCTAAGACTAAAAAGAAGATTGGCGCTGGCAAGGCGTGGTTATAAGTTGTTAAAGGATAAACGAGATGCTCTCATTCAGAAATTTATCAAACTTGTTTATGAAAACAGAAACACAAGAGAGGATTTCGAAAAGAAAATGAGAGACTGTATGGACAGCTTTCTTATTGCCAGTTTAGAGATGGGTGATACTGAATTAGATGCAGTCTTTTTATTTCCTCAAAGAGTAACAAAGGTAAAGGTGACCTATCAAAATGTGATGAGTGTTCAGGTACCGCAGTATGAAATCATTGAAACAGGCAATCTATACACCTACGGAATGATCCATCCCAATCCGGAGTTAGATATTGCTTTAAAAAAATACCAGGAAATGATTCCTTTAATGATAAAGATGGCAGAATTGGATAAAGCGGTTGTTCTGCTCACCGAAGAAATTGAAAAAACCAGAAGAAGGGTTAATGCATTAGAGTATGTCATGATCCCCAACTTGGAAGATACGATCAAATTTATTACCATGAAACTGGATGAGATGGCACGCTCTAATAATTCAGCCCTCATGCGTATCAAAGAAGTGATACGTGGGGAATAAACAAGTTTTCGACATTAAAAATATTCAGAAAGCAAACCAGAATTTAAAAATGATATGACCTTCATAAGGATATTCTCTTTTTATACTAAAGAAGGGCAAAAGCCTATTTAATTTATTATTCTAATATCCTTCAGTCATCTTTTCTTGTCAACAGGAAAATTTGCCCGGAATCAGAAAATAATGATATGATATATAAAAAGCTGTGCCCGTGGCTTAACTGGACAAAGCAACGGCCTCCGGAGCCGTAGATTGGAGGTTCAAATCCTCTCGGGCACGCCATATTTATATCTGTTAAATAAATATGACTCTCAATCAAGTCCTATTATCTTAATATATTGATTGTAGTGATAAATAATCAATATACCATGTTATGTACGGAATAGAAAATCCTAAATTATTCAAGCATGTGATGAAATATGTTTTATAAATTAGCACGATTGATAGGTTATATTATTATTCATCTTTTCTGGGCAATGAAAATAGAGGGGGAGAAAAATATGAACCTCAAAGGTCCTCTCATTTTAGCTGCCAATCATATCAGCTATTTAGATCCTATCGTTTTAGGAGTAGCATTTAAGCGAAAAATCCATTTTATTGGAAAAAGAGAAATATTTGAGGTTCCTTTTTTAGCTTTCATGGTCAGATCTCTCGATGTTATACCTGTGGATAAGGAAAAGTTGAATCCTACTACAGTTAAAAAAAGCCTTTCAATATTGAAAAACGGCCATGTTTTGGGTATATTTCCTGAAGGTACCCGTTCTTCAAGCGGTGAGCTTTTAGAGCTCAACGCAGGACTGATTAGAATTGCCTTAAAGACCAATTCCCCCATCATGCCGGTAGGCATTAACGGAACTTTAGATATTTATCCTCCTCATGCTAAAATTCCTGCATTCTGGAGGAGAAAAACGATTTATATTCACTTCGGCCAACCCCTTTATCTTGATAAGAACAGGGAAAAAGAGATAGAATATAAAAAAGAATCCCTGATAAAAATTCAAAATAAAATAAAGGAACTGACTCGTGTGATTTAAAGAAATCTTACCTGAAAATAGAAGAGAGGTAAAGCTTTATGAACTCTTCAAACAGACATCGTAACCATGTAAACATTCTTTTCTTGATGGTTGTATTTTTTATGATTATTCATTTCCAAAATGCGCTGGCTGTTGATAGTGATTATGTACTTGAAATGACCTTTGGTGAATATGGAAACATGAAAGGGGAGTTTAACTATCCTGTTGGTATCACCCTGGATAAAAATAATAATATCTATGTCACTGATTGGGAAAATGACCGGATTCAGGTCTTTAACACCAATGGAGATTTTTTACGCATGATTCCTGATGAGAAGAGTGATTTGCAGATAGATGGTCCTGTAGGCATTGCACTGGATGAGGACAACAACATTTTTATTGTAGAACAGCATCATCATCGTTTGCATAAAATTTCAAATGATGGTCAATCACTTCAAATTTTTGGTCAGATGGGCACCCAGGAAGGAGAATTTAACAATCCCAGGGGAATTACCCTTGACAAAGAGGGGAATATCTATGTAGTAGATACAGACAACAACAGGATCCAGATATTATCGAAAGAATTTGAAGTTCTAAATACTTTTGGCAGAGAAGGTCTGGGGGATGGAGAATTTTACTATCCCAGGGGAATTACCCTTGACAAAGAGGGGA
This sequence comes from uncultured Atribacterota bacterium, assembly GCA_964433635.1. Classification (GTDB taxonomy): domain Bacteria; phylum Atribacterota; class Phoenicimicrobiia; order Phoenicimicrobiales; family Stramentimicrobiaceae; genus CAYSSG01. Next base: position 64,138 of record CAYSSG010000006.1, read on the forward strand.
ATATCTATGTAGTAGATACTTTCCATCACCAGGTTCAGATATTTAACAAGTCAGGTCAATTTATCAGACGTTTAGGCAGCGCAGGGAGCGGTCCAGGTGAATTTAACGGTACGCGTTATATGGCCATTGATAAAGGCGGCAACATTTACGTGACCGATTATCGGAATGGTAAAGTTGTGCAATTTGACAGTGACTACCATTTTGTATCAGAATTTGGGGGTCAGGAAGCTGGAATTGCATTAAATTACCCAGAAGGTATAGCGGTTGATGATAGAGGCTATATTTACGTTGCCGATGCGGGGAATAACCGTATTGTTAAATATTGCATTTCCAAAATCATGATTAATAAAAAGTTGGGAATGGAATATATGGAAAGCCAGGAATGGGATAGGGCAATACAATCTTTCAACAATGTGCTGGAAGAAGACTCGGGTGATTTTGAAACTAGGAAGGCAATGGCTATAGCTTATTTTGAAGATGGCCAATTAGAAGAGGCAATCGATGAATATGCTTTGATTCTGGAAGAATATCCTGAAGATCAAAATATAAAATTAAAAGTAACCGAAATCCACTATCTGCTGGCCACAGAATATGAAAAAAATGGCCGTTACAAAGAAGCATTACCTCACTATAAGACTGTTCTGGCAGAGCAACCGAATTATCCTGAAGCGAAAATGCAGTATTACCTGACCTATTTAAAATACCTTTATCATTCAGCATTATTCAGGACAATCTTTGTAATTCTTCTAATTTTGGCTATTGTTCTGTTAGCTGCTCCAAAATTATTACATAAACATTCCAAGAACGGTAAGCATTATCGGGGAAGAAGAAATAATTTTTAACTGCTTATATTGTATCGATTATTGTATCGATCGATACAGCTGGAGGGAAAGAGGATTGTTATGAATAATCAAAGAAAGGCAATCGTAGCAGGTTCCTTCTATGAAAAGAACAGGGAATCTCTATCTCAGCAATTATCTGAATGTTTTCTACACGAAATCGGACCACAGTCTCTACCCAATAAGGAAGATAAAAAGGAGAGAAAAATAAGAGGTGTCATTTCCCCGCATGCTGGTTTCATGTTTTCAGGACCCGTTGCAGCACACCATTTTTTTCATCTATCCAGGGAAAAGGTGCCACGGACGGTTATTATCCTGGGGCCAAATCATCGTGGTTTGGGTGCAGAAATTGCACTCATGTCCTCCGGGCAGTGGGAAACACCTCTGGGAAGCATTGCCATTGATAAGGAAACAGCAGATAAAATAATGATTCATGATCATAAAAACATGATCAGAGATGATAGTAAAGCTCACACCTTTGAGCACTCAATTGAGGTACAATTGCCCTTTTTACAGTTTATTTATCCTGATAACCAATTTAAGATTGTACCCATCAGTATGATTAATCAGCAACTGAATACCATGAAGTATTTGGCACAAGTACTAGTTCAGAGTGCCGGTGATACATCATCCCTCCTGATTGCCAGTTCTGATTTTACCCATTATGAAAGTCAGGAAATTGCCAAACAGAAGGATTCTGAAGCAATTGAGAAGATTATTAACATGGAAAGTGATCTATTTTATGATACTGTCCGTCGAAATGGTGCTTCCATCTGCGGGCTCGGTCCCATTGCAGTAGTTATAGAATTCTGTAAATACTTTGGGATAGACAAAGGTCAGCTTTTAAAATATGCTACCTCAGGAGATATATCGGGTATGAATGATCAGGTTGTAGGTTATGCTTCAATTATTTTTCAATGACCTGATATTTTTTCAACTTTCATTCTGATATATTTTTAATATTGGAAATCATGATGAATATGATAGAGAAATATCAATTCGGTAAGATTATTATCAATGGATTAACCTATCAATCAGATATCCTCGTCTTTCCTGACCATGTACAGGATCGGTGGTGGAGAGAGCAGGGGCATCATCTGACATTGCCGGACCTGGAAAGTGTCATTGATTATCATCCTGATGTTCTATACATAGGGACCGGAATGTATGGACTAATGCATGTCAATAGACTTGTTGTTAAGCAATTAAAGGAAAGAGGTATTAAAAATATTTTCATCAATAATACTAAAAAGATATGTGAAGAATATAATAAAGAAAAATCACCAAACAAGGTTGCTGCATTGCATTTAACCTGCTGAAAACGTTCTAAAACTAAATATTGACAGTTTATTGAAAAACTATTGATGAAATATTGAAAAATATTCAAGAATGAATTTATTTTTTCTATAAATTTTGAATCAATAGGATGATTCGATCTGTTAATCTTTCATAATAATATCAATTAGCTACTCTTATCAAAAGATTAATTGTCTGTTTGAAAAAGATTTGGCTCTATACTTCATCCGTAAACTGACAATACTTTCAATTGATAACAAGCAGAAAAAAATTCCCAATATCAACTTTTCTTATGTAATCATATAAGAGATCCTCTGTAATTATTTTCAAAAATGCGAACCTCATGTATTTTTAAAAAAGGGGATTCCGACAAAACCAGTAATCACACTGTAATAGATTGAATTTATTAATATTGATGCATAAAATAATATTGCTTGCATGTATTCGTTTGTATACGAAGGATCTACCTGTGAATAACCTGTTAAAATATTATTTAGTGTACTAAGTAATATTCATCTGAAAAAATTTTTCATTATATCATTATAATCGATTGATAAATAAATAGCCTTTAATGATCAAAGCAATGGGTACAAAAAGAAAATTTGTAGATAGTATTCAGTATATCTAGGTTTTTTCCTGGAATAGATGTTCATTTTTATATTTTTAATCATACTGCCAGATACAAATATTAATGGAAATCAAGAGATATATGATAAAATGAAAAATGAAATGAAAGAGTAGTAAAATGATTAACAGTATTGCCAGCTGACTTATACTGATATTTGTAATGAGTTAAAACGATTATTTTGAAGATACCATTAGAGAAAAAAAGATTCAAATGAATTACCGGAGTTTTACATGGAATATTTTTTAAAGATAAAAGAGATACAATCTTACTTAAATCCATTTAAGGAACTGTTCATTTTGTTGGGAGTCATTATCATTGTATGGGCAATTGTGGCTTTAATAATTAAAAAATGGATCAGAAAATCAGATGAGACAGGATATCCAGAAGATTTCGAGGAACTCAATGAATAAAAATATACCGGTAGATTTGTATGTATATCCTTTTAATTGATTACCTTTTGATAATACACATATCTTTTTAAATAGAAAACCTCTCCATTTTCAAAGTCTTTTTTTCATATTTTATTCAAATAATAAAAAATATATATATAAAACCATTCACATTGAAGATATTTTTTAATTTTGGCCATATTTTGAGATATCTGACTCATTTAATATAAATATTTTTTTATATATATTAAAGTAGTTATGCAAGCTGATTGATTTTCTCTATGATCTTCTGGGATTCAATGAATAAATGGAATGCTGTCTACAGGTAGTTCTCGGACCAGGGGATTTTCCCGGG